>JBEQBV010000151.1:0-9265 GCA_041639635.1 Novosphingobium sp. | reverse complement strand
CGGGCTTCGAGCGCGGCGACCGGCTTTTCGAACTCGAGATAGGAAATCATGGGCTTCCCGCTAGGCGCGAGCAGCGATTTGGTCAACCTTGGGCTAGCGGATGACGCTGGTTCACCAATGTGACAAGGCGCGCGGCATCCACGTGGGTGTAAATCTGCGTGGTTGCGATATCGGCGTGGCCGAGCAGTGTCTGCAAGACGCGCAAATCCGCTCCGCCCTCCAGCAGGTGCGTAGCAAAGGCATGGCGCAGCACGTGTGGGCTGACTTTTTCCGGATCGAGCCCCGCTCTCAACGCCAGTTCTCGCAACAACTGGAACAGGCGCACCCGGGACAGGAATCCTCCGCGCGGTGAAGGAAAAACATAGCGGCTTGCCCTCTCCGCAGAGTTCCCCGCGACTTTGCCAGTTTGCCCGCGCACGGCCAGCCAGTCTGCAAGGGCCTTGGCCGCCCGTGCCGAAACCGGAACCATGCGCTGCACGCCGCCCTTGCCGACGATGGTCAGGAATGGCGCATCGCGGGGGACCGATGACAAGGGCAGAGATACCAACTCGGTCGCGCGCAGGCCCGAACCATAAAGCAATTCCAGCAGCGCCAGCATGCGCAAGCCTTCGCTGGTGCCAAGAGCCGCTTCGTCCTCAGCGGTACGAAAAAGCGCCGATACCTCGTCATGGGAAAGAAGCCGGGGCAAAGCGCGGCGAATGGTCGGTCGTGGCAACGCAGGGGAGGGATCATCTTCACGCAGCGATTCATCCACGAGAAATCCGTAGAACTGCCGCAAGGCCGAGGATTTGCGCGCGAGCGACGCTGGAGCAAGATCAACCCAGCTTGCACCAAGCTTCTCGATATCCTGGCGCGATGCCTGGGCCAGCGGTCCAATCACCTTGGCAGCACCGGCAAGATCGCGACGATAAGCGGCCAGCGTATTGGCCGCAGCCCCACGTTGTGCCGCCAGCATGGTCAGAAAGCTTTCGACCGCAGGCTCGGCTGAACCCTTGGGCAAAGGTCAGACCCGCGAAACGGCTTCGGCGGCGATCATCCGGGCCTCGGCATCCAACCCAACGCGGTGAAGCGCAGAAACGATATGATAGAGATGCAATGGCGTCATCCGGTCCCACCGGTCCCCCTGCATGCCAAAAGCAGCCAGCAGGGCCACGAGCGCGATGTTGTTCGATGCCGCCGCGCTTTCAATCGCGCGCGTCCAGCGGGTTTGCCGTGTCAGATCGGCGCTGACCTTGGTTGCGAAATCCCGCGCTGCTGCAGGGTCCACGCGCTCAAGACCCATCAACCCGGCCAGCAGGAACTGGGACCGAAGCGAATCTTCCGAATCATCATCATCAACAAAGGCATTGAGCCCCTCTGCCCCAATGGCGGTGGCGCGTCCCGGATTGGCCAGAACCAGAAGCCCCCAAGCTTCACTGCCAATCGGGCAAAACTGCGCCCATTTCAGAGCATTGCGATCCAGCCCGGCGGTAAGCATGGAGGCAATAAGCGGTGCAGCGCTATCAGCAAGGGCTTCGGCAGGGACAATTCTGGCTGCGGCCCGCGACGTCAGCACCAGCCCGGAAAATGCCCGGTCGGGATCACTACCATCACCCCACAAAGCACGGATCGCTTCAAGCCGATCCTTCTGCGCCTGGCCGACATAGGCCGTACGCAACGTCTCAGCGCGACGCACCCATTCATCCGGTGCTGCGTCTCCGGTGTCGCGCTCGCCATAAAGCTGGCTGTAGAGATCGACCATGGCCGCGCCTGACAGAACGCCCCGGGCTGCAGCAACATCAGCTGCCCCTGCCCTCGCCCTGACCGGCAGCATCGGTGCGCGCGATGCAAGCAGGGCGTAGCTGGCCCCTGCCTTGTTGCGGAGTTCAGCTGGTGGCTCGATCCCGGTGGCAAAGGATAAGCCGATGCTCCATGGGGTAAGCGCGCCGACTTCATCCCATTCCACTTTTACGGCGCGGCGCGTGTTACTGGCAGCGCCTGCAAACTTCTGAGCAAGCAGAATGTCGACCTTGCTGCCCGTGCCTCGGCGCAACGCGCGGTCCAACTGGGCCATCCCGTTCGATCCTTCGCTGGCAAAGGAAGAACAGATCGCGCGGACCATATCCCATTCTGCACCTTGACGGTTGGAAGCCGTCAACGCGGTGATCGGGCAGAGCCCGACAGGGTCGGCCGTTGCCACAAAGCTGGCCAGTGCTGCATCCTCCAGCGCCGGAGTAAAGTTGCCGCTATCGACCGATTGCACCATCGCGCGGGCGGCCTCGGCCTCTCCCATGCGAAGCAGCAGTTGCGCGCGCATGGCGGCCCAGTCTGCGCCGTTCATGCCCACAGGCGTTGCCAGCCTGCTGGCCAGCACGCGCCTCGCGAGAATGTGGCCCCAGCGCGAAACGAACCGTCCGCGCATCTTGCCGACCAAGCCTTCGACATAGGCGCCGTTGAGGTAATAGGTGGACAGCGCAGGGAAGCCGCCGTCGCTTTCCTCGACCACACCCACGCGCGCAAGGCTGCGTTGACCTGCCGCCGGAATGTCAGACTTTGGCGTGGCTGATTCGATCAGCTTTGCCAGCAGCACGGGATCAATCGAGTTGAGCAGCGCTTCATCACTGATCCCCCCGCCCGAACCGACCGCATTCGAACCTGGAACCGGCTGAATCACAGGAACCGAGGTTGACGCGGCAGCAGGTGCCGAAGCATTCTGCGCAGCCGCCGGGGCTGGCGCTGGTGATGATGCAGGGCGCTGCGCAGAAGACGCAGAGCGCGCGGGCGAAGGGGTGGTGGTGCGCTGTGGTGCGGGCTTGGCAGGAGGACTGTCAAAGCCCGGCGGCAGCAACGATTCCTGAGCAAGCAATCCTTCGGATACGGCAAGCCCTGAGAGGGCCAGGCACGAAATCGCAAGGCCGGATGCAGCAAGCCATCTGTGCCTGCCCCGAATGCGGAATGCGCGCCGTTCCGTCATTGTTTCGTCCCTGCAGAAGCGCCCGGCTTCAGCGGCTGTTCGATCCAATGCATCGGCTGCGCACCACCCCTGATCCATGCAACTGTCAAAAATGCGGCCAGCAATACCAGGCCAACCACGGCAAGCTTCTTCATTCACGCGCATCCGGTTTGCGACCGGGGCAAGCCCGGCCAATGCGACACTTCAGGCGATACTTGCCAGCGGCACTAGCGCAAGTATAGGCAGCGCGGCAATGGAACATGATGCGGACATCCTCAGCTTATCGGAAATAGGCCGCATCGCGCGCCGGATCGACCGTCCGCTGGTTCTCGTCGGCATGATGGGCGTCGGCAAGACGACCGTGGGCCGAAAACTGGCCAGCATGTTGCACCTGCCCTTTGTAGATGCCGACGAAGAGATCGAACTGGCAGCACATATGCCGATCTCGGAAATCTTCTCGACATATGGCGAGGCTTATTTCCGCGATGGTGAACGGCGCGTGATTGCGCGGTTGATCGGCAGCGGAAAGTATACTGACCGCAAGGTGCTTTCCACCGGAGGAGGTGCCTTTTGCGATCCGCGCACACGAGCGCTGGTGCTCGAAATGGGTATCGCCGTCTGGCTCGACAGCGACGTGGAAACTTTGCTCGAACGGGTTGGGCGCAAGGGCAATCGTCCGTTGTTGCAAACCGGTGATCCACGGCAAACGCTCACGCGCCTGAAAGAAGAACGTGAGCCGTTCTATTCGCAGGCTCCGATCCATGTGATGAGCGGCGTGCAGCCGCATCATGTCACCGCAACCAAGATATTGAAGGCAATCGATCAATGGCTGTAATCCCTGTCGCGATTGCCGGTGCGCCTTATGAAGTCCGCATCGAAGCCGGACTGTTGGAGCGGGCCGGGCAGCATTGCCGCCCGTTTCTGCGCAAGAATCGCGTGGCTGTGGTGACCGATGAGCACGTGGCCAAAGCGTGGCGCGACACGGTGTCTGCATCCTTTTCCGCTGTTGGCCTTGCCAGCGAATGGCTGGTGCTTCCGGCGGGTGAGAGCACCAAGAGTTGGGAACAACTGGCCCAAGTGGTCGAATGGCTGCTCGCGCAAGAGGTGGAGCGCAAGGACAATATCGTGGCGCTGGGCGGCGGGGTGATCGGCGACCTGACCGGATTTGCAGCTTCGATGGTAAAGCGCGGCTGCGGCTTTATCCAGATCCCCACCACGCTGCTGGCACAAGTCGATTCGAGCGTGGGTGGCAAGACCGCGATCAACACGCCTGCGGGCAAGAATCTGGTCGGTGCGTTCCACCAGCCATCGCTTGTGCTGGCCGATCCACTGGCGCTCGACACCCTCCCTTTGCGCGATACCCGGGCGGGCTATGCCGAGGTAATCAAATATGGCCTGATCGATGACGCCCCGTTTTTCGAATGGTGCGAGGCCAATGGCACAAAGCTGCTTTCCGGCAATGCGGATGCGCGCGAAGCCGCGATTGCAAAGAGCGTTGCGGCAAAGGCCCGGATCGTGGCGGCCGACGAGAAAGAAACCGCTGGGGTGCGGGCTCTACTGAACCTCGGCCACACATTCGGCCACGCGCTGGAAGCAGAAACCGGCTTTTCGGACCGCCTTCTGCACGGTGAAGGGGTGGCGCTCGGCATGGTGCTGGCCGCGCGGTTTTCGGCACGGCAGGGCTTGATGCAGGGTCGTGACGCCGAACGTGTGGCTGCGCATATAGGCGGCATTGGTCTGCCCGCATCGCTCACGCAGCTTGGCCTTGACTGCACTGGGCAGCGGCTGACCGATCACATGCTGCACGACAAGAAGATGGATGCAGGCACCCTGCCCTTCCTGCTGATGCGCGGAATTGGTCACACATTTCTGGCCAAAGACGTGGATCTTGCCGACGTTGCTGCGTTTCTGGACGAGGAACTGGCACGCTGAGGCAAGCCGGGGCGATTACTCCCCCGGCTCTCGTGGGCGGGTTTACTTGCCGGTGAAGGCGGGCTTGCGCTTTTCCAGAAAGGCCTTGCCACCTTCCGCTGCATCCTCGCTATCGCCAGCTTTCCACTGACCTTCAGCCTCGATCAACAGCGCGCTGGCATAATCGGCCTCAAGCGCCTTGGCCAGGTTCTGGCGCATTGTGCCGAGTGCAACGGTGGGACCCGCAGCAAGCCGTGTTGCCAAAGTCATCGCCTCGTCCTGCAGGGTGGCATCATCGACCGCCTTGTAGATCAGGCCCCAGTTTTCGGCCTGCTCCGCGCCGATCTTTTCGCCCAGCATCATCATCTGCGTGGCCCGCGCCTTGCCAATCAGACGCGCAAGCATCCATGATGCACCACCATCGGGCACGAGCCCAATGTTTACAAAGGCCTGCAGGAAATAGGCGCTGCGGCCGGCAATGACGAAGTCTGCCGCCAGCGCGATGGAGCATCCTACCCCCGCAGCAGGACCGTTGACCGCGCTCACCACCGGCACAGCAACGCGTGAAAGCGTGAGCATCAGCGGGTTGTAGGCTTGCGTCAGCGCGGTGTAGGCGCCGCGTCCTCCGGCAATCGAGCGATCACCGCGTACGGCAAGGTCGGCCCCGGAACAGAACGCGCGGCCCTCGCCCGTAATCAGAACGGCGCGAGCGCCGCCAAGGTCGTTCAGCGCAGTGGCCAGTTCGAGCGCCATATCCGGCGGGCAAGCATTCAGTCGCTCCGGTCGGTTCAGCACGAGCTTGAGAACATCGCCTGTGCGTTCAACACGAATGGTTTCATAGTCCATCTGGGCACCCTCTCTTTTGGCCTGCTGCGCTGCGCGCTCGGGCCATGCCTTACCGGCTTGGACGCACGAATCCACCAGAATTTTAACTAGTCAGTTAACGTTATCACACAGAATTAACCCGCGTAAGCTTGCGCAAAGGCGGCAGCTGCGCCGAACAGGCCGGGCTGTGGGTGCGTGATGAGCTTGACCGGAATTGCCGCCATCAGACCTTCGAAGCGGCCCTTGGCCCTGAACCGATCAGCAAAGCCCGAGCGGGCCAGCGTATCCTTGATGCGCAGCCCAAGGCCGCCCGCCATGACCACGCCGGTCGCGCCATGGGCAAGCGCCAGATCGCCTGCAACGCTGCCCAGCGACAGGCAGAACCGGTCAACCGCAGCTGCCGCAAGGCTATCTTCTCCCGAGGTGCCCAGCTCCCATAGTTCACGGTCCGTGCGCTGCGTGAACGGGCGATGCTGCAACAGCGCCAGCGCTTCGTAGATGTCGACGATGCCGGGGCCTGCAACCACCCGCTCCACCGAAACGCGGCGGTGCCGCTTGCGCAAGCCGGCAAGAATTGCGTCTTCGATGGAATCGAGCGGTGCATAATCGACATGCCCGCCTTCGGTCGGAACAACCCGGTAGCCCGCCGGATCGCGCCACAACTGTGCCACGCCAAGCCCGGTGCCGGGACCGATAACACTTATCACGCCCGATTCCGGCAAAGTCAGTTCGGGGCCAGACAGGTGCAGAAAATGATCCTCGTCCGCCTGCGCCACGGCATGGGCAACGGCGGCGAAATCATTGACGACAACGTATTGTTCGGCACCCAGCTTTTCAGGGATAAGCGCTGGGCGGATGATCCACGGATTGTTGGTGAACTTGATCACCTCACCCCCTACCGGACCTGCCACGGCAATCGCCGCTGCTGGCGGCAACTTGCCACCTTGCTGACGACCGAATTCTTCCCACGCCAGTTGAAACGACCCATGCTCTGCCGTTTTCAGCGTCACCGCTTCGCCAAGTGAAACGACCCGTCCGCCAGACACTTCGGCAATCGCAAAGCGCGCGTGGGTGCCACCGATATCGACCGCAACTACCTGCATCCTGTCCCTCCGCTTCGCGCCGCGTTCGGCTGCGTCAATTATAGTCCGGCGGCGGCGAGCATGGCCGAACCGCCGCGCTCTGCCGGATCGGAATAGTGCCGCATCAGCGCAAAGAGTTCGCGCCCTACGCCAAGGCCTTCGGCTGGGGCAACCGCATCTTCCCGCGCGTTCCATTCGGCCTCATCGACCAGCGCGACAAGTTCGCCGGTATTGGCACAGACCCGCACCACATCGCCATCGCGCAGCTTGGCCAACGCGCCGCCCATTTTCGCTTCCGGGGAGACATGAATAGCTGCCGGGACTTTGCCCGAAGCGCCTGACATCCGGCCATCGGTCACCAGCGCCACTTTGAAACCACGGTCCTGCAGCACACCCAGCGGCGGGGTGAGCTTGTGCAGTTCGGGCATGCCATTTGCAGCAGGGCCCTGGAACCGCACGACGACGACCACATCGCGCTCAAGTTCGCCCGCCTTGAACGCGGCCAGCACCGCATTCTGGTTGTCAAACACCCGGCACGGCGCCTCAATCGTCCAGCGCGCGGGATCGACCGCGCTGACCTTGATCGTCCCGCGCCCGAGGTTGCCCTGCAGCAGGCGGAAGCCGCCTTCGGGCTGGAACGGGGCAGAAACGGGGCGCAGCAGCGTTTCGTCTGCCGACACGGCAGGTGCAGGCTCCCACGCCAGCGCATCGCCCTGCATCACCGGCTCCTCCGCGCCTTCTTCCAGCGACTTTCCGTAGACGGTCATGATATCGGCATGGGCCAGCCCTGCGCCGATCAGCTCGCGGATCACATAAGGCATGCCGCCGGCTGCAGCAAAGCCGTTCACGTCGCCTGCGCCATTGGGATAGACGCTGGCAATCAGCGGGACGACGCGGCTCAATTCGTCCATGTCGTCCCAGTCGATCTGGATGCCCGCCGCGCGTGCAATGGCAGGAAGATGGATCACATGGTTGGTCGATCCGCCGGTGGCCAAGAGGCCCGCAATCGCATTAACGATAGCCTTTTCATCCACGCAGCGGCCCAGCGGCCGATAGTCGTCCCCCGCCCACCCGATCTGCGCCACACGGTGCACGGCAGCCCGCGTCAATTCCTGCCGCAGCTTTTGCCCCGGCTGCACGAAGCTGGAGCCGGGCATGTGCAGACCCATCATCTCCATCATCATCTGGTTGGAATTGGCGGTGCCATAGAACGTGCAAGTGCCCGGCGAGTGATAACTGGCGCTTTCGCTTTCGAGCAGTTCCTCGCGGCCCACTTTGCCCTCGGCATAGAGCTGGCGGATGCGGACCTTTTCCTTGTTGGGAAGGCCGCTTGGCATCGGGCCTGCAGGCACGAGGATCGTGGGCAGGTGGCCAAAGCGCAAGCTGCCAATCAGCAGGCCCGGCACGATCTTGTCACAAATGCCCAGCAACAGCGCGCCTTCGAACATCGCATGGCTGAGGCCGACGACGGTGGCCATGGCGATGTTGTCGCGGCTGAACAGCGACAGTTCCATCGAATCCTGCCCTTGCGTCACGCCATCGCACATGGCCGGAACGCCACCTGCGACTTGCGCCGTGGCGCCTACTTCGCGGGCGAAAATCTTGATCTGCTCCGGGTAGCGGCCATAGGGCTGATGCGCCGAGAGCATGTCGTTATAAGCGGTGACGATGCCGATGTTCATCGCCTTGCCGCTCTTGATCAGCGCCTTGTCATCGCCGGCTGCGGCAAAGCCATGCGCAAGATTGCCGCAGGAAAGCTGCGGCCGGTTGAGGCCCTGATCGCGCGAACGCTCAATCAAATCGAGATAGGCCGCGCGCGTGCTGCGCGACCGATCGATAATGCGCTGCGTAACGCGCTCGACGGTGGGGTTCATCGGCATCATTCGCTCCAGTAGATCGTAACGGGCGGTCCAAAGCCGCGCAGGAAATCAGTGACGGGATAGCGGTCATCCCCGGCCAGCGCGCGTTCCAGCAGCGCTTTCTTGGAGGTGCCGGTAACGACGAGAATGATCTCGCGCGTTGCTTTGAGCGCCGCTGCGTTCAGCGTCAGCCGGTCAAACGGCGCTTCGGGCGGCAACGGGATCGGCGTTGTGGCGATCACGGCCGGGCCGGGCCGCACATGGGCCTTCATTTCGGGGAACAGCGAGGCGACGTGGCCATCCTCGCCCATGCCGAGCCAGACCAGATCGAATGGGGCAACTGCTGCGCCTTCGACAAGGCGCTCGAACTTCGCACCCGACGTGCCAAGCGCGGCATGGATTTTGCCAAAGTTGCTGGCTGGGTGATCATCGGGCACGCAGCGATCATCGGTAAGCGCGATAGTGACGCTCGACCAATCTAGCGGACGATCCTTCAGCAGCGCCAACACCTTGATCGGGGTAGAGCCACCGGTGAAGGCAATGCGTTTGTGCCCCGGCATGGAAACGACACGCGCGATGTGATCGGCCACCGCCGCCGCATCGCCGGGATCGGCCCAATGCACGGTTTCTGGGGATCGATTAGTCATTCCAGCTTC
>JBEQBV010000150.1:0-9346 GCA_041639635.1 Novosphingobium sp. | reverse complement strand
GGCGGATCACGTGGAACGTGGCGATCACGTTGGTTTCAAAGGCATCGCGATAGTCTTGTGGGCTGCTTTCGATCAGCGGTTTGAACCCGCCGCCGCCCACCGTGGCAAAGGCAATGTCGAGCCGCCCTGCCAAAGCATGCGCCCCGGCCAGCGCAGCGGCCACTGCGTCCTCATCGGTCCCGTCGCCTGTAAATTCATGGACTTGAGCCCCCGGCACTGCCGCGCGAATGTCTGCCGCCGCCTGCGCCAAAGCATCCGCCCGCCGCGCCATCAGCGCCAGCGTGGCCCCATCGCGCGCTAGCGCCAGCGCGCAGGCCCCGGCTATTGCGCCGGTCGCCCCAGTGATAAACGCGGTGCGTCCGGCCAGCGCGCCGCTCATGCTGCCCACCTGCTCATGCTGAAGCGCCGCCAACATCGTGCACGGGCCGCACTTCTTCCCAATCGACCACCAGTTCACGCCGCGTAAACTTCCACACGCCATCTGCGCGCCGCCACTGGTCTTGATAGCGGATCGCCCAGACCAGCAGCACATCGCCGCCGTCCGCTCCGGTCAAGCGGTGTTCGGCGGTGGAGCGGGTTTCGCCCTGCGCCGTATCGCCGCTCACCGCCACGTCCATATCATGCACCACGTGCCGCGTGGCCTTGAACGCATGGGCAAGGTGATCGATCGAACCCAGATTGGCTTCAAGCCCGCTGATGGCAAAGCCGGGGCCGACAATCTCTACGTCATCGGCCAGAACCTCGCGCCATAACGCCTTGTCGCGCCGGTCTGCGCCAAGGCCATAGCGCTCCGCTGTGCGGCGCAATGCGTGCAGATCGCTCATGCCACGGTTCCCGGAATGACTAGCCCATTGCCCGAAATCAACGGCACATTGGTCCACTCGCCCTGCGGCGTGCGATACCAGCCACCTGCCGCCAGCGCCCCGCCATCGACATTGAGCGCCGTGCCCGTCACCCAAGCCGCCAGCGGACTGGCGAGGTATAGCGCCGCGCCCGCGCTGTCAGACGGTTGGCCAAAGCGGCCCAGAGGAATCCACCGCTCTTCATGCGCGCGGTTTTCGGGCGGGATCATGTAATCCAGCGCCACTTGCGGCGTGTCAGTGGTTTCCGGCGCGATGGTGTTTACGCGGATGCCTTCCGGCCCCAGTTCCAGCGCAAGGCTCTTGGTAAAGCCGGTCACCGCCCACTTGGCCGCCGCATAGACGCTGCAATAGGGAATGCCGCGATGTGCCTCGATCGAGGTGACGTTGATGATATTCGCCCCCGGCCCAGCCTTGCGCAGCAGCGGGATCATCGCGCGCGTCATCCGCAGTAACTGGCCTAGATTGGTGTCGAGGATTTCCTCGGCCTCCTCGTCCTCCAGCATGGCAAAGGGCCGCGCGTGGACGAAGTGACCGACATTGTTGACCAGCACATCCAGCTTGCCGGTTTCCGCTGCAATCCGCTCGGCCAGCATCGCGCCCACGCCGCGCTGGCGCACATCGCAGCGGATCACGCGCGCGCTGGGCATCGCGGCTTCGGCCTGATCGGCGCGGGTGGGATCGATCTCGGCAATCACCACTTGCGCACCGGCGCTGGCAAAGGCTTCGGCAATCGCCCGCCCGATACCCACACCGCCGCCGGTGACCAGCACGGTCTTGCCGGTGAAATCCAGCGCATGCGCAAATGTGCCGCTCTGCGTGTTCGCAGTCATCCGGTGCGTTTCCTCTCCACGCCAATGAATCGGCGTTTGATTATCATTTATCTACGCATAGTGCGGATGGAAACGCGCTCTGTCAACGGGATGCGCAGTTTAAAGGCGAGGGTATGGCGGCGATTATCTTGGTCGCAAACGTTCGTCGTTTTTCGTCACCCTGAACTTGTTTCAGGGTCCATCTATCATATCAAGCGGCGGCTTTTTTCGCAAAATGGATCCTGAAACAAGTTCAGGATGACGCCACTTCGGTAACGTGGCAGGATCGGATCATCGCCGGGCGCTTACGCCCCCGGCTGATCCGCCGGGATATGAACCACCAGCCCGTCCAGCTCCTCGCCCAGCTGCACCTGGCATGACAGGCGGCTGTTGGGTCGTACTTCCACGCCCTCGATCAGCCCCAGCATCTCGCGTTCATCGGGATGCGCCGCGCCGGTCTTGTCCAGCCATTCGGGATCGATGTAGCAGTGGCAGGTGGCGCACTGCATCATCCCGCCACACAGCGCGTCGATGCCATCCACCAGATTGCCGACCGCCAGCTGCATCAGCGTCATGCCCTCAAAATTCACGCAAGTGCGCGCCGTCCCGTCGGGCTGGACGAAAGTCACTTTGGCCATCAATCGCCCCTTATGCGTGTGCCGGGCAACCGGCGGCCTTGACCAACGCGGCGGTATCGACTGCCGCTGCCCCGCCCGAAACCTTGCGTCGCTTGTAGCGCACGCGGCAGGGCTGGGCAGGCCAGTATGTCGAAGCACCGGCAATCGGCTTCACTTCGTCCAGCAGTTCCATGTCGAAGTTCTGCAGCAGGATCACCAGCAGCGCCTTCATCTCCATGCGCGCAAAGTTCACACCTGCACAGCGGTGCACCCCACCGCCAAAGCCGATCAGCGAATTGCTGGTCGTCTGCGCATTGGGATTGGCGGGGTTGAACCGTTCGGGATCATAGGCATCGGGATTGGGGAACGTCTCTTCCATGCGGTGGCTGACCGATGGGGCCAGCAGCACGAATTCGCCCTTGCGGATGGTATAGCCCTCGCGCACGATATCGGCATTGGCCTTGCGGCTGAGCATATAGGCCACCGGATGCAGCCGCTCCGTCTCACGCAGGGCAAGATCCATCTTCTCCATCGCGATGGCGTGTTCCCAGCTAAGATTGCCGCCATCGCCACCGCCCAGCAGGCCGGTGATTTCATCGCGCAGCACTTGCGCATAGGCGGGATGCTGCAACAGGTCAGCCAGCGCCCAGCTCACCTGCCCGGCAGTCGTTTCATGCCCCGCCCACACCAGCAGCAGGATCAGGTGGCGGATGATCTCGTCCGGCACAGGCCGTCCATCGGGATACTTTGTCTCGATCATCGTCTGGAAAAAGTCGGGCGGATCAAGCGGCGCGGCGCGGCGCTTTTCGATCCACGATTGCAGGATAGTGTGCAGCTTCTTCTTGGCAGCCTGCGATTTCAGCATCTTGGGCGTGGGCAGCCACAGCGGCAGCACGATTTCCATCCCGCCCGAAAAATCGCGGAACAGATCGAAGAATTCGTGGCCCAGCTTTTCATGAAACTCGCGCCCCATGAAGCTGTGCGCGGCAATGTCCATCACGATGGGGCCGAGCGTGGGGATCAGGTCAAATTCGCCCTCATCGCCCAGTTGCTCCACCAGGTTCAGCGATTCCTCGACCATCACCGGCACATATTGCTTCATCGACGCCGCCTTGAACCGGGGCATGATGATCGAGCGTTGGCGCAGATATTCGTCCATTTCCGCAAACGAATAGAAATCCGGCGAAAACATCTTGAGGAAGAACGGCATGGATTCGCGGATCGACAGCAGCTTGTCGGTCTCTTCAAAGAAGAACCGGTTGTGCTCCGGCCCCAGCATCACATTCATGCGCTGGCCCATGAAGTTCATCGCGAACATCCGGCCCTTGGTCTTGTAGCCACGCTTCAGGACGGAAACCGGATCGCGGAAAAACTGCGCGATGTGGCCCAAAAGCGGTGCGCCGCCATCGAGCAGGGGGAAGCCGTCAGCGGCATTTGCTGCACTTGCCATAGCGATGTCTCCCGTAAACAAGCCGGTTTGCCCCGGCATTTGATGGCGGGAGGGTATGTCTGTTCACACGGCTCGTCACGCTTCGTCACACGAAGCGTATCGCCCGGTGATCTGCGCTAGATCACCGGATGAACCGGCTGGGTGCTTCCACCCACACACCAAACAGCACTCCGTCACCCTGAACTTGTTTCAGGGTCCATCTTTCGTCACCAGCGGCAGTTTGAGTGGCAAAATGGATCCTGAAACAAGTTCAGGATGACGAAGCTGGATGGGACTTAGCAGGAAGAGTAACTCGGTTGCGATCAATATACCGCCGCCGGATTCTTCGGACGCGGGCTGCCCAGCATGTCGCGGTGGGATGGCCGCTCGTTCCCCCGGTCGGTCACGCCCAATTCCTTGGCAATTTCCGCCACGATCAGCGTCTGGCCTGATAGCTCGTCACGGTTCGGAGCCTTGTCGATGGCGTCGATCACGTGGGCTGAAAACTCCGGATTCTCGGCCATCGCCAGAAAGCCTTCGTACTGTTCGGGATTGGTCTTGACCGCAATCTGTGAACGCTCGGTCACCTGCGGGCCAAGCCATAGCGAGACTGCCGCCACGCCGGTGCCCCGGAAATCATGCTCCATATCGTGCGCCAGCTTGTCCAGCCCGGCCTTTTGCGCGCCATAGGCAGGCCCGTGCATATAGCAGTTCGCGCCGAACGAGGATGTCATGGCGATGATGCCAGACCCTTGCGCCACCATGATCTTGGCGGCGTGCCAACTGGCCACGTAAGCACTGCGCAGGCCCACATCGAGGATCTTCTGCGCATCGAGTTCCTTTTCCCAGAACGGCAGCTTCTCGATCAACTGGCGGTGCATATAGGCGGCATTGTTGACCAGCACATCCAGCCGCCCCTGCTCTGCCATGACCTGTTCGAACAGACGCGCGACCGAAGCGTCATCGGCATGATCGCAGACCACCGGAATGCCCTTGCCGCCGTTTTCGGTCACCCGCTGGGCAGTCTCGGCCACGGTGCCCGGCAGCACGGAGCCATCCCAGCCCTTCGCATCGCCCGGCGTGACCGTGCGGCCGGTGACATAGACGGTATAGCCCAGTTCGCCAAAGCCCCGCGCAATGCCTGCGCCCGCGCCGCGGCTGGCTCCGGTAACGATGGCGACCTTTGCTTGTGTCATTGCATATGTCCTTGTTTCAAAAGTCGAATTGCGATGTCGGGATCACGTCGATCCGGGTAAAGTCGATAAAGCCCGCGCAGCTTTCCATCATCGTTGCCAGATTGGCGTCAAACTTTGCAGGATCGCCCACCGCATCGAAGAATGCCTGCGGCTGATCCAGCGCTTCCAGCGGGAAGCACTCTTCCACAAAGGCGTCATAGGCTGGCGCATTATCGGTCAGCGGGCGGAGGATCAGGTTTTGGACATATTCAAAGTTCGATTGCGTCTCGATCGCCACGCGCGTGTGGTGCGAATGCCAGTGGGCAATGGCCGCTGCGCGCGTCATGTCCGGGCGGAAGGATATGAAGCTGGCCTGGCTCCAGCCCCATGTGCGTTCGTGTTTCCCCGGGGAAACATTTCGGGAACATGGATGCTCAGTATTGGCGATGATCGTGGATTCACACACCAGCCATGCGGCAAAGCGGGAACTGTGCGTTTCGAGCGCTGCGTCCACGCCGGAGCGAAAACGCGCGTTGGCCGATGGCATCCAGAACTGCGCAATCGCTGCCTGCTGCGGGGCCTGCCACGATTGGATCAACGCCGCGCCGGGTTCCACCGTTGCATCGCGCACGTTCAACCGCACCCCTTGCGCGCCCGCCTTCAGCAATGCGGCGGGTAGTGTCGCAAGCAGCCGTGCGCCATAGTCGGCGTGGCTTTCGCCCTCTGGCGCCCACAGCGCTGCGATTACTTTCTCCATGGCGCGCCCTCTCTCAGTCGAAGTTGGCCTGCCCACCATCGAGCGGGATCGTCGCACCGGTAAGGTATGCCAGATCCTGTCCTGCCAGTGCCACCAGCGCCCGGCCAATGTCGCCCTCCAGCGTGCCGACGCGGCCCAGCGGGATTGTGCGGAAGAAGGCTTGTGCTTCTTCGGGGTTGTTTTCGATCCACCACTTCAGCCCCGGCGATTCCGCGTGGGGCGCGATGGTCAGCACGCGAATGGCCTCGCCACCCCATTCGGCAGCGGCGGCGCGGGTGAGCGAGCGGATGCCCTGCTTCACCGCGGCATAAGCGCCATATCCGGTCATGTCCCAGCGGATGCCGGCCGAGGAGCAGAAGTTGAAAATCGTGCCGCCCCCGCGCGCCACCAGATGCGGGCGGGCCAGCTTCATCAGGCGCAGTGTAGCCAGTGGGCCGGATTCAAAGCCCGCGATAAAGGCCTCGTCGGTCACGTCCTCCAGCTTGCCCAGCGGCACTTCCTGCGCATTGTTGACCAGAATATCCAGCCCGCCGAATTCGGCCACCGTGGCCGCAACCGTCGCGGCCAGATCGGCAGCGGATTTCACATCACAGGCCAGCGCCAGTGCCTTTCCGCCCCGTTCGCGCACCAGCTGCGCGGTGGCTTCAACCTTGGCCAGCGTGCGCCCGGTCACGGCCACCGCCGCGCCTGCGCCCGCCATGGCCAGCGCCACGCCTTGTCCAATACCTTGGCCTGCGCCGGTGATCAGCACCACTTTGCCCGAAAGATCGGTCATGCAATTGTCCTCGTATTTAGCGGATATAACGCGCGCGATAGGACGCAAAGGCCTCGCGCACGTCGGCTTCGTTCAGGCCGAAGCGTTCCAGCGAATAGTCGTGCATCGGGAGCGGTTCACGCTTGTTGCCGGCCATGAATTCGGTCAGCGCGGCCTCGATCTGGTCATCCAGCGGCACGCCGATATGCGCCAGCACGCGCTGCGCCTGCTGCAGCGGTTCCTTGGCCACTTCGCGGTAATCGATATCGATAAACCGGTCCTCGCCGATCCGCGCGCGCGCTTCTTCGAAGCGCTTCATCCATCCGGCCAGACGCGGGAACCAGAACCCACCCACCGCCTCGTCCGAATGGACCGAGTTCAGTTTATAGAGCGCGGCTTCCATGCTGACGTAGCTTGGCACCACTTCCAAAGGATCGCGGTGCGTCATCACCAGCACCGCCTGCGGGAAGGCATTGGCGATCACATCGGTATAGGGCAGGTTCTGCGGGCTCTTCAGCACCCACTTCTTGCCGCGCCGGGTAGGGTCCTGCCATTGCAGGTACTTCAGGATCGTCTTGAGATCCTCGTACCCCTTCGATTGGTCATAAGTATCCAGCCACTTGGCGAATGAGGGGATGAAGGTCATCGCCTCAACCATCGTGGTGATAAACAATTGGCCCAGAATGATGATTTCCTCGTCCGGCGCTTCGGGATCGAGCGGATGGATCGAGGCGAGTTCGGGCGACAGGTTCAGCCAGCCTTCGATCATCGCATTGGCGTAGGCGCGGCGGGCCACCGGGTTGCCGGGTTCGTCGCCCGGAAGTGGGGCATAGTTCTGCGCTTCGTACCAGCGGATCGCGGTCATCCCCGGGGCAGAGGCCAGCAGGCGGTGGAAGATCGTGCTGCCGGTGCGCGGCAGGCCCAGAATGATCGCGGCGACCTCTACCTGTTCGTCAAGGATTTCAGGGTGCTGCTTGATGTCCTCGACCATGCGCAACCGGCTGGCGAGGCCTTTGAGGATCGATTCGGTCTGCCCGCCAAAGCCCGCCTCGGTCAGCTTGCCCTCCGCGTTGGCGGCAGCGATGTACTGGTCCATCGGTTCGAAGAACCACGTGTCGCCAAAGTCCGCAAGGCCGGTGCGGGTTCGGGCGGCGGCGAGCAGGGTTTCGCGGTCGAAAACCGGTGCTATCGTGGTGGCTGAGGTGGTCATGATGGTGGTATCTCTCCCGAAGACCGATATTGCTTTCATGCGTAGAGCATGTCGATGTTATGTTCGCAATTCGTGGCAATTTGGCACCAAGAGGCGGACTTTGCAAACATCTTTGCGTAAATTTTGGCTGAATTCGGAAAGTGCTTTAGGCCGAGGCCTGCCAATGTCTCAATCAGGGGCAGGAATGCCCTCAAGTGGTCCGCCAAATCGCTTCTGTGGTTGCCGCCCTTGATGCAAGAAGTTTCTGATCCAATGAGCTCGTGATCGAGTGCGGTCTTCTGTCAGGCCTTTGATTGCGGCGCTTTCCAGGAGCCGCTGGCCGGTATGGTGATCTGCGGGTCAGGTCCAAATCTTGGCAACGAGCTTCAAAGCTCTCAGCGATTTCCTGGTTTTCCTGATCCAGATCTGTTCGATCATTTTGCCCATTCGGGTCGGCGCCTTCTCACACCCCCTTATCCGACTTCAGCCTTGCGCAATCTGATGATCAGACCGCGATTACCGCTGCCGGAACTCGATAATCTTCCTGTTTTGTCAGCATGGCCCAGATTGCCCGGGCCATCTTGTTCGCCAGCGCGATCGCCACCAGCATCTTGGGCTTGCGTGCAGCCAGACGCGCCAGCCACGAACCCTCGGGAACCGTCCTGCGCCCCATCCAATTCAGTCGCGACATAGCGCCGATAATCAGCAGTCGCCGGATGTCGGCCTGCCCCGCCTTTGATGTCCTCCCGAGCCGCTCCTTGCCCCCTGATGAGAACTGACGCGGAACCAGGCCAAGCCACGCAGCGAAGTCCCGCCCGCAACGGAACTGATCCATCGCCGGCGAAAAGGCTTCGATGGCCATCGCAGTCAACGGACCAAGGCCCGGCATGGTCTGCAATCGCCGCGCCGTGTCGGCTTGCGCCGCCAGTTCCTTGATTTTCGCTGTCTTCGCATTGATGCGTGCCGTCTGCTCAGAAATCTGCTCGAGCATGTCCTGGCATTCCGCGCGCGCCAATTCGGGCAAATCGCTGCACGGATCATTGATGATTTCTGCGATGCGACCGAGTTGGGCGATGCCCTGCGGAGCAACGTGACCATATTCGTAAAGGCAGGCCCTCAGCGCATTCACCAGCTCGGTGCGTTGATGAACAAGACGTTCCCGGCAGCGAAATAGAACCGCCCGGCTTTGCTGCTCATGCGACTTCGGCTCGACAAAGCGCATCTCGGGTCGCTGGGCAGCAATGACGATTGCTTCCGCGTCCGCCGCATCGTTCTTTTGGCGCTTCACGAAGGGCCGGACATATTGCGGCGCTATCAGCTTCACCTCATGGCCGACCCTGGCCATCTCGCGTGCCCAGTAGTGGGCACTGCCACACGCCTCCATCACGACAATTGCAGGCGGCTGTGCAGCCATAAACTCCCGAAATTGCGAACGCGAAAGCTTCTTACGAAACCGCACGCACCCCGTCATCGACGCGCCGTGAACCTGGAAAACAGACTTTGCCAGGTCCACCCCGATCATAGTATCCTTCAACATGGTTGCCGCCCTTTCCGCGCTGTGGCTCAAGCACCACTATCCTGGCACATTACGATGCCGTTCGGGGAAGGCGGCAACCACTCCATCTTGGCAAAGGCCGGTTCGCTCTGGCATGTTGCGGACGGCTGATATCAAGGACTTTTCCTGTCGGTCCGTCTTTACGGGATGATCATTGCATGTTGTCTCGCCGATTGATGATGGCCAGTGGTGCGGCGG
>JBEQBV010000149.1:0-9354 GCA_041639635.1 Novosphingobium sp. | reverse complement strand
GCTTGAGGCACCGAAGGTTACGTAGATGCGCATCGCCATTCCCCACTCGCTCGACCGCGACGAAGCGCGCAAGCGCCTGCGCGAAAAGGCCGCACAGGCCGCGGCAAAGGCCGACGGCATGGCCGAAGTCACCACCACTTTTGCCGATGACGATCACATGGTGATGACCGTCAGCGCGATGGGCTACACGCTCGATTGCGGGGTGGAACTCGGCGAGAAGGAGCTGGTGGTGGACGTGGACATTCCCGCCAGCCTGGGCTTTGCCAAACGCATGATCGAAGGCATGATCCGCGAGAAGAGCGGGAAGCTGCTTTCTTAAAAATACCCTTTGAACCGCTCACCCTGAGTTTGTCGAAGGGTGTCTGAACCAGGCGCAGCGGAAGCGTCCTTCGACAGGCTCAGGACGAGCGGAATTTGAGGTGCCAGCGCGACCCCTCTCAAATCTTGCGTTCAAGCTCCAGCAATTCCTGTGGCAAACGCAGCGAATTGGCCGCTATCCGTGTTTCCAGCAGCAGATAGACCAGCGCTACCATCAGCATCGCAATAGCCAGCGAGAACGTGAGGCCTGTGAAACTGCCGGTCTTCAGTTCGGTCAGTTCGCCAATGAAAAGCGAGCCGACTGTAACGCCGATGGCAAGGCCGGAGATCACCAGTAGCAGCAGGGCGCGCCCGATCAGGTGGATGCGCCGATCCACATAGCGCAGTTCGATCACCACCATGTCATGTTCCCGCCCGGTCGTGGTGGCGTGCTGGCCCTGCAGCGTGCGCGAACGGTCCACGATCCGGCCAAGGCGCGTGGTCAGGATGTTCATGATATTGCCGATGGCCACCAGCACGAACACCGGGGCCAGGGCAAGCTGAATGGTCTGGGCGATCACGCCGGTGTGGACGGGGATCATGCTGGTCCTTTTCGGTTCGGGCCAAACCCTTGCCATGGCTTTTGCCCGTCCGGCAAGCGGGATACGTCTGCGGTGCGATTGTGCCAGTTCAACCGGTATTTGCGACAGAATTATGCCGGGCAAGGGCGGTATTCGATACGATTCGCTGTCGTGCAAGCATAGTCTTGTGGGGCGGGAAAGTTCCCGGCGATCCTATCGGGAGTGCGGTGCAATGGGCAGGACGAAGCGTTTCCTTATGGCTGGTTTGGCAGTCACAACCGTGGCAAGTGCGCTTGCTTCGTCAACCGCGCAGGCCCACGCAATCTGGTTTGCCCAGCGGGCCAAGCAGCTGGCGCTGGTCTATGGCGTGGGTGCCGATGATCTGGATGCGGTCAAGCGGATGCCGCTGGTCAATGCGGTGACAGGCCTTGATAGCGATGCGCAACCAGTGGCCGCAAGTCTGCGGGCGGCAGGCGCAATTCCCGTGGTGGACAGTGACGAGCCGCTGGCCGTGGTGGCCGCTGTCATGGACTATGGCGTCTGGTCGCGCGACAAGGCGGGCGAATGGCACAACAAGGGCCATGACGAGATCAAGGACGCCACCATCAGCGAACACAACTTCAAGTATGCGGTTCACATCAACGAACTGCCGAAAAAGCCCATCCCGCTGTTCGCCGGGCACAAGCTGCAGATTTTCCCCGCCAATCCCGCCATCCCGCAGGTTATGGGCCAGCCGCTGAAGGTCCGCGCGTTCTGGGATGGGAAGCCGATGGCCGGCGTCGATATCCGGAACGATTATGTCAACGATCCCGATCAGGTCCCGGTGAAGACCGACGCGCAGGGCTATGCCACCGTGCCGGTGCGCAATCAGGGGCTGAACGTGGTGCTGGGCATCTACATTTCAGCCAGCGACAACCCCGCCAGATACCGCCGCATGGAACACAGCGCCACGCTGTCGTTCGTGCTGCCGCACGAGCCGGAATGATGATCGGGAGCCGGACCATGAACAAGGGACGCATCTTTCTAGGCGTGGCACTGTCGCTTGCGGCAACAAGCCTGTCTGCCCACGGGTCTGACAAGCCGCGCCACGGCGGGGTTACGCAAGTTTCAGGCGAAATGGTGATCGAACTGGTTCGCCGGGCCGATAGCGTGGATGTCTATGTGGTCGAGGAAGACCAGCCGGTGGCCGCCGCCGGGCTTGACGGCAGGATCACCGTTGCGGCAGCAGGCGCAAAGCAGGCTGTTGCCCTGACATCGGCGGATGGCAACCGGCTGACGGCAGCGGGCCTTGCTCTGCCTGATGGCGCGAAGGTTGTTGTAGCCCTGACGGTGAAGGCAACCGGGGCCAGGGCTTTTGGCACGTTTCAGATCAACCAGACCGCAGTGGCGCATTAAGGGGACTTCCGATGGCGACGATAGCATCACCGCAGGGCATCCCGGGCGGAATGGCCACCGCCAACCCAGCCGCTGCACGCACACGCTTGCTGGCGATCGATGCGCTGCGCGGGCTGGTGATGCTGTTCATGCTGGTGGACCACGTGCGCGAGACGTTCTATCTTTACATGAATGTTTCCGACCCGGTCGATGCCAACACGACTGATCCCGGCCTGTTCTTCACGCGGCTGCTGTCCACCTTCTGCGCGCCCACTTTCGTCGCGCTTACCGGGCTTTCGGCCTGGCTCTATGGTCAGTCGCGGACCAAGGGCGAAGTCAGCGAGTTCCTGCTGAAGCGCGGGCTGTTCCTGATCTTCCTTGAACTCACGGTTGTCGGACTTTCCTGGCCCACGCAAAGCTTCGAGTTTCCGCCCGCCCGCTTCTGGCTGCAGGTGATCTGGGCCATCGGCATTTCGATGGTGGCACTGGCCGCGCTGATCCACCTGCCACGCAAGGCGCAGTTCGGCCTTGGCCTTGCTATCGTGTGCCTGCACAACCTGCTCGATCCGATCGTGCTGACCCCGGAAGACAGTGGCTATGCCATCTGGGCCGTGCTGCATCAGCGTTCGGTGATTGACCTTGGATTTGGCCTGACTGCCAAGACGACCTATCCGATCCTGCCGTGGATCGGGGTGATCCTGCTGGGCTATGCCTGCGGGCCATGGTTTGCCAAGGGCAGCGACCCTGCCCTGCGCCTGAAAAAGCTCATTCTTCTGGGGCTTGGCATGATCGTCGCCTTTGTGGTGATCCGGTATGCCAACGTCTATGGCGACAAGCCGTGGTTCACCGGCGAAACCCCGCTCCGCACGGTCATGAGCTTTCTTGCGCTCACCAAGTATCCGCCGTCACTGCTGTTCCTGCTGCCGACGGTCGGCACCGGCGTGCTGCTGCTGGCCCTGTTCGAAAAGTATCAGGACAGCGCTGCGCTCCCGCATCTTGCCTATCTGGGCGGCGCGCCGATGTTCTTCTACATTCTGCATCTCTACACATTGAAGGGCATCTATCACGTCGCGCTGATGCTCTACGGCCCGGTCAAGGGCACGGTGTTCGGCGTTGATAACCTGTCCACCGTGTGGATCTGGGTGTTCCTGCTGATCGTGCCGCTCTATCTGCCAACGCGCTGGTTCGCGGGCTTCAAGCAGCGCCGCAAGGATATCTGGTGGCTGAAGTACCTGTGACGGCATCGGCGCAATCACCCTCCTACTGGCAACTCAGCACGCCCCCACTGACCGGCGGCGAACAGGGCCGGGCCGAAGGGGAGTGCGATGTCGCCGTGATCGGCGGCGGGTTGACCGGGCTTTCGGCGGCGCTGGAACTGGCGCGGGACGGAGCCAGCGTGATGCTTTTCGAAGCGGCCCGCATCGCCAGTGCCGCGTCGGGGCGCAATGGCGGACAGTGCAACGCCGGAACCGCGCACGATTTCGGCGCTCTGGCTTCGGCCCACGGCATCGATCTGGCGCGCAAGTGGTATCTCGCCCATGTCGATGCGGTGGAGACAGTGGGCCGTATTGCCGCGCGCGAGGGGATCGATTGCGATTTCACCCGCTGCGGCCGGGCCAAGCTGGCGGCCAAGCCCGAACATTTCCCCAAGCTGGAGGCCGCCCATGCGCTGCTGACAAAAGAGGTCGATCCCAATGTCATGCTGGTCGGACCGGGCGATCTGTCGTCCGAAATCAACGCACAGGATTTCCACGGCGCGCTGGTGCAAACGACCAGTGCGCAATTGCACCCTGGCAAGCTGACGCTGGGCCTTGGTGAAGCCGCTGTGCGGGCTGGCGCGCGCATCTGGGAACATGCCCCGGTCGAAGCGATGGAGCGCACCACGCTACGAACCACGCAACCGGGCTGGAAACTCACCACCCCGCGCGGCGCGATCCGGGCGCGGCAGGTGCTGGTCGCCACCGGGGGCAACAGCCCATACCCGCCGTTCGGCTGGTTCCGCCGCCGCATCGTGACCGTGGGCAGCTTCGTGATCGCCACGGAGCCGCTGTCGGACAATCTGGCAAAGCATCTTTTCCCGACGCGGCGCAACTATGTGACCAGCCGGATTGTGGGCAATTACTTCCGGTTGACCGCCGACAACCGCCTGATCTTTGGCGGGCGTGCGCGGTTTGCGCTGTCAAACCCCACGTCCGATGCCAAATCGGGGCGCGTGCTCGAAGTGAAGATGCGCAGCATGTTTCCCGATCTGGCCGACACCGGCATCGCCGCCTGCTGGGGCGGTGCGATTGACCTTACCGCAGACCGCCTGCCGCGCGCTGGCGAACATGATGGCCTGTTCTATGCGATGGGCTACAGCGGCCACGGTGTGCAGATGGCCACCGCCATGGGCGAGCGCATGGCCCGCGTGATGGGCGGCGATGCTGCGGCCAACCCCTTTGCCGATCTGTCGTGGCCGGCGATCCCCGGCCATCTGGGCAAGCCATGGTTCCTACCGATGGTCGGCGCATGGTATCGGCTGCAGGACTGGCTGCACTGACGGCTTAGTGCGTCCGTTTGCAAGCAGCGCAGGCGGGCAAACTCCCCCTGCGCTTCAAAACCACATCCGTAACCCTACCACGGCGCTGACCTGTGAGGGCGATTCCCCATCGGCACGCGTCAGGCGCGCGGTTTTGCCCAGTTTGCGTTCCCAATGCACGCCCACATAGGGCGCAAATTCGCGGGTGAATTCATAGCGCAGGCGGGTGCCCAGTTCGATCTTCTCCAACCCTGCGCCGATGCCGAGTTCGGGCACGTCCTGCGCTGCCGCATCGATTTCCACCGATGGTTGCAGGATCAGGCGCTGGGTCAGGCGCATGTCGTGTTCGGCCTCAAGCCGGAAATGGACATCGCCCTTGTTCGAGATAAAAGCGTGCGCGCCCACTTCGAACCAATACGGGGCAAGGCCTTCGAACCCGATTACGCCATAGGTGCGGTCTGGCCCTTCGCCAAAATCCTGCCGCGCGCCCAGTTCGAAATTCCACCATGGATCGATGGCATGGCGCCACGCTGCGCGCAGTTCGCCCATTTCCAGCGGTTCGCCGAATGCGCCTTCGCCTTCGGTTTCGAACGACAGCCGGTCAATATCGCCGCCAACCCAGCCCATGACCTGCCAGGCATAGCCATCTTTGCCATTGCGGGGCCGATATTCCAGCCGATCTGCAATCAGGGCATTGCCGAAAAATGCGCCTTCCTTGTCCAGCGCGGCGCGCGCCTTGGCCATGCGCTGCCGGTCCCAGAAGGCATCGGCGGGATGGTCGGTCGGTACTGGCGGTGGCGGGGCACTGCCCACTTCGCTGTCGGCTACGGCAGGCCCCATGGCGCTCATGTCATGGCCTGCGTGGGGATCGGCCTGCGCCCCGGCCTGTGTCTCGACCTGCGGCATCTGGTGCGTCGAATGGTCCATCTGGCCCATATCATGCCCCGCTTGGGGATAGGCTTCTTGCGCCACAGCAGGCGCGGACAGAAGTATAGCGGTGCCGGCAAGCAAAGTCCTCATGCCGCACCGCCATCGGCGCGCACCGTCACCACCCGCATCATCCCTGCGTGCATGTGCAGTAGCATGTGGCAATGAAATGCCCAATCGCCCTCGGCATCAGCGGTCAGGTCAAAGCTGGCCTTGCCGCCCGGCAGCACGTTCACCGTATGCTTGCGCGCACGGTTGCCCGGTTCGCCCACCACCAGTTCAAAGAAGTGGCCGTGCAGGTGAATGGGGTGCGGCATCATCGTATGGTTGATCAGGTTCACCCGCACCCGCTCCCCCTTGCGGAACGGGATGGGCTCCGCCCCCTCAGACATCGTCTGCCCATCGATGGACCACATATAGCGTTCCATGTTTGCGGTCAGATTCACATCGATCTGGCGGCTGGGAGTGCGCGTATCGGGATTGGGTGTGCGGGATCGCAGATCGGCATACGTCAGCACGCGATGGTCCACATCCTCCAGCCCGGTTGGCTTGTCGGCCAGACGGTCGGCGGGCATCGGCGATATCGTCGCCACGCCCGGTCCCGGCTTCACGCCCGGAGCCAGCGACAGGTCGCGCATTTTCATGGAGTGGCCGTCCATGCTTTCATTGGCGGGCTTGGACAGGTCGATCTCGCCCCCGGTTCCCATGTCCATCCCGCTCATATCCATGCCCATATCGCGCATGTTCAGGATGGGGCGGGTGCGGCGCGGCGGGATGGCTCCTGCCATGCCGATCTGCGGCGCAAGTGTGGCGCGGACCATGCCCGACCGGTCGATGGCCTCGGCAATGATGCCGAAGGCTGCATTTTCAGCAGGTTGCACGATTACGTCATACGTCTCGGCAATGCCGATCTGGAATTCTTCCGTTTCCACCGGCTGCACATCGCAGCCATCGGCGGCCACCACGGTCATCGGCAGGCCGGGGATGCGCACATTGAAATTGGTCATTGATGAAGCGTTGATGATCCGCAATTTCACCCGTTCGCCGGGGCGGAACAGCGCGGTCCAGTTGGCCATGCTGTCATGCCCGTTGATGACGTAGGAATAGGTCGCGCCGGTCACGTCCGAGATATCGGCAGGGTCCATGCGCATCTTCGCCCATTCCATGCGCTCCTTCAGCGATTGGTCCTTGCCCTTCATCAGCCCGTCCACGGTCTGGCGCTGCCAGTTGTAGTAGCCGCCCATGGTTTTGAGCTTTTTCAGCTGCTTGTGCGGATCAATCGGGCTCCAATCGGCCAGCACCAGCACATATTCGCGGTCAAACGGCGCGACCGTATCGGGCTGCGCGGGATCAATCACGATGGGCCCATAAAGCCCCACCGCCTCCTGCATGCCCGAATGCGAATGATACCAGAAGGTGCCCGCGTGAAGGATCGGGAATTCATAAGTAAACGTCTCGCCCGGATCGATGCCGGGGAAGGATACGCCGGGAACGCCGTCCATCTGGAACGGCACAAGCAGCCCATGCCAATGGATGGAAGTCTGTTCTTTCAACGTGTTGGTCACCGCAATCCGCACCCGCTGCCCTTCGCGCAGGCGGATCAGCGGGGCGGGGATCGTGCCGTTGACGGCAACGGCGGCGGCCGACCTGTCGCCCACTGCAAACTTGGCTGCGCCGATGGTCAAGGCAATGTTTTCGCCCGATAAAGTGCCACCCGAATTGCGCCCCGCCATCGACCCGGCGTGGCCGGAGTGGCCGCCGTGCCCGGATTGCGCCCAGGCAGGAAACAGCGGCGTTGCGGCAAGGGCACCTGCTCCGGCAAGCAGGCGGCGGCGATTGAGAAGAAGAGCGTTGTCCATTGCTTGCTGATACGCAAGAAGGTCGCCTATCCCTCAAGAATTTCCGACAATTTCTGCCGTGCGCGATAAATCCGTGTTTCCACGGCTTTTTCCGAAACGCCAAGCACTTGCGCTGCCTCTGCCATGCTCATGCCTTCCAGACGGCACAGGATCAGCGGGTCTTTCAGATTGGCCGGAAGCGTGGCAATGGCGGTGGATATGCGCGACAGTTCACGCGCAGAAATGGCAGCGGATTCAGGGTCCTGCCCTTCATCTGCGATGTGCTGCGCATCGTCCAGAGGCTTGGCCATGCGGAACAACCGCCGCACCGCGCGCCGCCGCGCCCAATCACGGCACTTGTTCAGCGCAATGCGCAGCAGCCACGCGCGGAAGGGGCGGTCGAGATCGTACTTGTTCAGCGAAGCGAAGGCGGAGATGAACGTCTCTTGGCAAACGTCGAGCGCCTCGCTTTCCTCACCCACATGATGGCGCGCAACGCGGTAAACCGCATCGCGATGCCGCGCCATCAATTCGCTGAACGCAGATTGCTGTCCACCAAGCGCGCGCACGGCTACCTCACGGTCAGTTTCCGGCACATTGGTGGCGGTTAGAGGCATCCAGGTGCGCCTAGGTGCTTCTAGGTGTTGTTCGGAGATGTCAGCGCCCGCGCGATTTCGCGGTCAAAAATCACCTTTTGCGAAGGGGTTAGCACCGCTCTCATCGCAAACACGTGGGCCAGGGTCGCTTTCTGCAATTCCCCCATCGCCATGTGCGATGCATCGACCGCCGCGCCCACTTTCGGGCCAATCTGCTGCTCGGCCTCGATCGCCTTGGCCAGCGCAATGTTGGATTGCCTGAGTTGCGCATCGAGCGCCTTGCGCGTGTTGGAAAACTCCGCCTCCAACTGGTCTATCCGCGCCTGCTGATCCGCCGTCAAATCCAGCCGATCATGCATCAACTGATGCAATTCGCTGCCGTGCTTTTCGGAAATCAATCCCCGCCCGAAATGGCTGACAGCAAGGGCGACGGCGGCGGAGATCACCGCCACGAGCACATAGCGCAATGCAGGTGCCATCAGTCAGCCAGCAGGTGCGAGGGCGCGGATTGCGGCACGCCGAACAGCGGCTCTGCTTGCGCAGGAGCGGCAGGGGCAATCGATCCGGCAATGCCGACGACTGCTGCTGCCGTCACCGCCAGCATCATGCCACGCCGCGCCGTGGCCTGTTCACGCCTTTGCGCAAGGCCCTGAAAAACATCGCTTTCCAGCGTGGCCAGCGCCGAGGACGGGGCTTTGGCGGCAAGAGCGCCGAGGAGGTCATCGATGTCTGCCATCGCGGGCGGGGTCCTTTGTTACTCTCTGCCTTAGAAACCCGTCATGCTGAACTTGTTTCAGCATCCATCCCACGTCCCAATCCATCGGGCTGTGTCGAGAGATGGACCCTGAAACAAGTTCAGGGTGACGGCGAGGCAGAAAGGTATTCCACTCAACCGCAACAATACGCACTGCACCGGCAAATCCCTCAAGACAAATTTTTGCCAGAGGTTGAGGGATTGCCGATTTCTTTGCGTAAACCCGGCAAGATTATCAACCGAAGGGACAACTCATGCGCCGTCTCATGCTTCTTGCCGCCCCGGCCTTTGCCCTCCTCGCACTGCCCGGCGCGGCCTTTGCCCACCCCAAGCTGGTTTCGGCAACGCCAGCAGCCGATACCGCAGTTGCCAAGCCGACCAAGCTGACGCTGACGTTCTCCGAAGACCTTGTCGGCCCGCTTTCAGGCATCGAGCTGGTGATGACCGGCATGCCCGGCATGGCCAACCA
>JBEQBV010000148.1:0-9332 GCA_041639635.1 Novosphingobium sp. | reverse complement strand
ATGGCCACCACCGTCATAAGCGCATCCTCCACAGCAGAGGATGACCATGCCACCACGGACCGCGACCACCCATTGCAATGGGACATCTCTATTTTGCGGGATGAGACATTTCTACTTTGCGCTTACATCATCAGCATTGATAATAAGTATTATGTAAATTGAAGCCGTGTGTCCTGAAGTGGTAGCTTCATCCGATCACCGAAAATACCAGCGCTACTGCCACGAACAGAAACGCCCACAACGCTCCCATGCGCAACCCTTCGCTCAATCCGATCCGCTTTCCGCGCAGATTGGCGATGATCAGCAGCATTGCCATGGCGATGCCGATTATCTGCGCTACAACATCGCCGGTCACACCATGATCTCCATGCCATCATAGGCCGGTTCCACATGGTCTGGCGTTTCGCCGCACAGTGTCCGATAGTCCATCGACTTGTCGAGATGCGTCAGTATGCCGCGCCCTGCGCGTGTTGCCTCAATCAGTTCGAGCGCCATGCCCAAATGTGAATGCGTCGGATGCGGCGTGCGGCGCAAGCAATCGACGACCAGCACATCAACCTTGTAGAACAGGTCGATCATGTCGCTGGTAATCTCGCTGAAGTCCGTCGCGTAACCGATTGTTTTCCCTGCCTGATCAAATCGAAATGCGGTAGACTGCGCCGGGCCGTGCGGCATCTGGCAATGTCCGATCCCGATCCCGCAGATCATCCGCACGCGGTTGAGATTGTCCAGTTCCACGATGGTGTGATAGCCGTGTTGCCCGGCAAAGACATAGCCAAACCGCTGTCGCAACCGCCGCACGGTTTCACCCGCCGCATAGCCTGGAATGGGTCCGGCGCGGCCATAGCGCAGTGGCCGTAAGTCATCGATGCCATGGCAATGGTCGGCATGGTCATGCGTCCACACCACGCCATCCACCCGGTCAATCCCGCAGGCCAGAAACTGGTGGCGCAAATCGGTCGGCGTATCCACCAGCAACCGGCTGCCATCGTCGCCCTCGACCATGATTGCCACCCGCGTGCGCCGGTTGCGCGGTTCATTCGGGTCGCAATCGCCCCAGTCGTTGCCGATGCGCGGCACTCCGGTTGAGGTGCCCGATCCCAAAATCGTCAGCTTCACCGCTCCGCCTTCATAGTGCTGCCTTGCTGAACAGGCGGAAGAAGTTTGCGCCCGTCGCGTCAGCAAGGGCTTCTTTGTTGGAGCCGCGCAAGGACCCAACAAATCCGCAAGTGTCTGCCACAAATGCAGGCTCGCACGTTTTGCCACGATGCGGCACTGGCGCAAGGAAAGGCGCATCAGTTTCCACCAGCAACCGATCCTTCGGTAATTCCGCAGCTATCGCCTGCAAGTCCTTGGCATTCTTGAAGGTCACGATCCCCGAAAGCGAAATCGAAAGCCCCAGTTCCAACATTCGCGCGGCAAATGGCGCCGATGCGGTGAAGCAGTGGATCAGCGCCGGAAAGGCCCCCTTCTCCATCTCTTCGGCAATGATCCGGGTCGTGTCGTCCTCAGCATCGCGGGTATGCACGATCAGCGGCAGCCCGGTTTCACGCGCCACGCGGATGTGCATGCGGAACAGGTCCTGCTGCACTTGCCGGTCCGAATGATCGTAGAAATAGTCCAGCCCCGTCTCGCCAATCCCGATCACGCGGGGATGCGCGGCGGCTTCCAGCAGCACGGCTTCACCCAGATCGGCATGGCCATCGGCCTCGTGGGGGTGGATGCCCACACTCGCCCAGACATCGCTTTCGCGCTCTGCCGTGGCCACAATGGCGGCCCATTCGCTCTGTCGGGTGGAGATATTGAGGAACCCGCGCACCCCACTTTGGCGCGCGCGATCAAGCACTTGCGCCTGATCTTCGACAAGTCCCTTGTAGTTCAGGTGGCAGTGGGAATCGATCAGCATCATGCCGATGCGCTCTCATCGGGCAGTTCCAGACGAGGGAACGCAGGCACTGGCTGCGCCAAACGCTCGCCCGTTGCCACCCGCGCCATGTACCAGTCAGCATCGGTCAGCGCCGCATAGCTGCGTGCTTCGGCCGGAATGCCCAACTGGTCCAGCACCCTGGAGGCCGCCGCTGGCACCACCGGAGCAATTGCAATGGACAGATCGCGGATCGCCATGAACAGCGTCAGCAGCACGGCCTTCATCCGCTCGGGATCGGTCTTGCGCAAGGCCCATGGCGCCTGCTCATCGACATAGGCATTGCAGGCAAACACCGCCCGCATCCACGCTTCGATCCCACCGGAGAAATTCAGCGCCTCAAACTCGCGGGGCAATTCCTCGCGGCAGGCGGCAAACACCGTTGCCAGCAGCGCATCATCAGCCACGGTGGTCGAAAACGCGCCAAGTTCACCGTCCATGTTCTTGAAGATCATCGACAATGTGCGCTGTACTAGATTGCCATAACTGTTCGCCAGTTCGGCATTGCAGCGCATGACGATGGCCTCTGGGGAATAGGAACCGTCCTGCCCGAAAGCCACTTCGCGCATCAGGAAATAACGCAGCGGGTCCACCCCGAACCGTTCCGCCAATGCCAGCGGGTCGGTGACATTCCCGAGCGACTTCGATTCCTTCTGCCCCCGGTTCAGCAGGAAGCCGTGGCCGAATACTTGGCGTGGCACCGCCAGCCCCGCGCTCATCAGGAACGCCGGCCAATAGACCGTGTGGAACCGCACGATATCCTTGCCAATCAGGTGCAGGTTTGCGGGCCAATACTTTGCAAAATCGCCGCTCTCATCAGGATAGCCAAGACCGGTGATATAGTTGGTCAGCGCATCGACCCACACGTACATCACATGCCCGTCACTGCCCGGAACCTTGATTCCCCAGTCAAAGCTGGTCCGCGAAACTGAAAGATCGCGCAGGCCCCCTTCGACAAAGCGCGCCACTTCGTTGCGGCGGCTGTCGGGCTGTACAAATTCGGGATGCTCTTCATAGAGCTTCAGCAGTGGCTCGGCATATTTCGAAAGCCGGAAAAACCAGCTGCCCTCGACCGTCCATTCCACCGGTGTGCCCTGTGGCGAGAGCTTCTCGCCCCCCTCACCGGCCACCAGTTCGCTTTCGTCATAGAAAGCTTCGTCGCGCACCGAATACCAGCCTTCGTAGCGATCCAGATAGAGGTCGCCATTGGCCTCCATGCGCCGCCACAGTTCCTGCACCGATTCATGGTGGCGCGGCTCGGTGGTGCGGATGAATACATCATACGAAACATTTAAGTCATCGCACATCTGTATGAAATACGATGACATTTCGTCCGAAAGCTCGCGCGGGGTCACGCCCAGTTCGCGCGCCTTCTGCGCCATCTTCAGACCATGTTCGTCGGTCCCCGTCTGGAACCGCACATCGCGCCCCATTGCGCGCTGAAACCGCGCAATCACGTCTGCGGCAATCGCCTCATAGGCATGGCCGATGTGCGGTTTGCCGTTGGGATAGGAAATGGCGGTGGTAATGTAGAAGGGTTCGCCCATCGGGCCTTTCACTTTCAAATGTGCCTTGGCACTTGCGCAGTGCCGAAAACTTATCGCGCCCCTTCCCTAGGCGGCGCAGCCGATGCCAGCAAGGAGCCGATTTCCATTGCCAGCATGCCCACATCAAAATTGTAGATCGGGGCCTCATTCGCCAGCCTGACCAAACGGGCATGCGCCTGCACCAGCCGCAGCTTTCCCGCATCATCGACCGTATCAAGCGCGCGCACCACGGTCATCCGCGCCGCCTCGATCGCCGCGCCCAGCCTTTCCCGGTCAGGCCGCGCACCAATTGCCCCCGCCAGTGCCCCGCGCAAGGCAAGATCAGCATCGCCATGCGCGATCAGCTTTTCATAGACCGCCTGCGCCCGCCCCAGATCCTGCTCAGCAAAAGCCAGCGCCGCCCCCGGCGATCCGCCCGCCACCGCCAACGCCGCGCGCCGCGTATCAGCATCAAGCTCAGGCGCGGCCAGATCGAGCGCGCGGGCGACATCCGCATCGCTCAACGGGTGAAACCGCACGATCAGGCAGCGCGAACGCACCGTGGGCAGCAGCCGCCCCAGCGCATGGACCACCAGCAGGAAAAACGTCCCCTGTGGCGGCTCCTCCAAACTCTTGAGCAGCGCATTGACCGCGCTTTTCTCCAGCAAATCAGCCGAATCGATGATCACCGCCCGCCGCGCGCCCAGCGTCGGCCGCGTGTTCAACCGCCGCTGCAAGGCGCGCACCTGATCGACCGAAATGCTCCGCTTCAGCTGATAGGGCTTGCCCTCATCGCGCTTCTTGACCTCGTCATCATTGGCGGGAAGCGGTGATAGAAAGAGAATATCGGGATGCGCTTCAACCGCCGGTTGCGGCACGCCCGGTTCGGCCACCAGTTCCGCGGCTGCCGCGCGCGCAAAGCTGGCCTTGCCCAACCCTTCCCGGCCCGCCAGCAGCCAGCCATGATGCATCCGCTCGCCCGCCATCGCCGCGCGCCAGGCCTGCCAAGCCTCTTCATGCCCGATCAGCATAGCGCCGCCATGATCCGCGCATGCACATCCTCCGGCGTGCCCCCGGCATCGATCACCACAAAGCGCCCCGGTTCCGTCTCGGCAAAGCGCCGAAACGCCGCAGCCACCCGCGCGTGATAGTCGGCCCCGCGCCCGCCGATCCGGTCCGCCGCATCGCCATCGCGCAAGGCCAGTCGCGCCGCCGAAACCTCGGGCGCGACCGTCAGCAACACGGTCACATCGGGCAAAAGCGCCTCGCTGCCAATGCGGTGCAGCGTCATGACGTCATCGTCTGAGAGGCCCCCGCCCCCGCCCTGATAGGCACGACTGCTATCGACATAACGGTCACACACCACCCATGCCCCACGCGCCACGCCAGGCCGGATCAGCTTTTCCACATGGTCCGCCCGCGCGGCTGCAAACAGCAAAGCCTCGGCGCGTGGCCCCCAGCCCTCGCCTTCGGTGGAAAGCAGCATCGCACGGATCGCCTCGGCCCCGGCGGTCCCGCCCGGTTCGCGGGTGGTCACAACCTCGATCCCGCGCGCGCGCAAGGCCTCGGCCAGCATGCGGCCTTGCGTGGATTTGCCCACGCCCTCGCCGCCTTCCAGCGCAATGAACTTGCCGCGCACAGCCTGATTAGTCACAGGCCCACCAGCCCCAGCGCGCCATCGCGCAGCCGGTCCAGCATCCCACCCTTGGCCACCTCGGCACCCGCCACCAGTGGCAAGACGCGGACCGGCTCACCCGGCACCCGCACCAGCAGGCTGCCCACCGTCTCACCTTTGGCAATCGGCGCTTTCAACGGCCCCTTGTAGCGCACGGCGAGCGTATAGTCAGCTTTTGCCCCGCGCGACACGGTCACGCTCAAATCACGAGGGGCCAGCAACGACACTTCGCGCGCCGTCCCGCCCTGCACGATCGCAGTCCCCACTGCCGCGCCCTTGGCAAACAGCGGCTGCGCCTCCCACATCGCAAAGCCCCATTCGATGAGGTCGCGCGATTGCTTGGCGCGCAAATTCGGCCGGTCATACCCGCCCAGCACCATCACCAGTCGCCGCCCGTTGCGCTGCGCCGATCCCACAAAGCCATACCCGGCCTCGTTGGTGAACCCTGTTTTCACTCCGTCTGCCCCTGCCACAAAGCCATAGAGCGGGTTGTGATTGGGCTGCGTAATGCCACCCCAAGTCATTTGCGAATGGCCATAGAACTGGCGATAAAGTTCGGGAAACCGTGTCATCAGCGCGCCGCTCAGCGTGGCCAGATCAGCGGCGGTCACATAAGTCTGCCCTTCGTCCATCCATCCGTTGGGCGTGTTGAAATGGCTGTCGCGCATGCCAAGCTCTGCAGCAGCCTCGTTCATCAATTTCGTGAACGCCGGGACAGAGCCGACCGCGCCCTCAGCCAGTACCACACAGGCATCGTTGGCCGAAACCGTCACGATGCCTTCGATCAGCTCGGCCACGCTTGGCTGCGCATCGGCGGGCAGAAACATGGTGCTCCCAACGCGGTGCCATTGCCGGAATGTCTCGGGCCGCATCGTCATGCGCTGATCGAGTCGCAGCTTTCCCTTGGTAATCAGGTCAAACGCGACATAGCTCGTCATGATCTTGGTGATTGATGCCGGCACAAACCGCCGGTTCACATCGCGTGCATAGAGCACCCGGCCCGATCCCACGTCGACCAGCAGCGCAATCGGCGCATCGATCTGTGGCATTGCCGCCATGACCGTTTCCACCGCTGCGACAGGCGTTTTCGCCTCAGCCGCCGCTGCCTTCACCGGCGCGAACCCTGCCGCAACCAACGCCAGAACTGTCAGACCTTTAACGCGCAATCATCGTCCCCGGCTAAGCAGGGTCGCCCGCGCGGCTCACATCATGGCGCGGTCACAACCCGTGCATCGGCATAGCCCGCCGCGCGCACCTTCGCCAGCGCCGCGTCGGCTTGTCCACGATCCTTGTGTGGCCCGGTGCGCACGCGCCAGACCCGGCCTGCCAGGACAAGCGATCCACCAATGGCCTTGGCGACCGTTTCGGCCCGCGCCTTGTCGGAATAGGCCCCCGCTTGCACGTAAAGTCCGACTGTAATCGCAGCAGGTTTGGCCGCTGGTGACGGCGAGGGTGCGGGCGAAACTGCCGGAGTTGCTGTCGCTTTCGGCTTGGGTGCAGCTACAGGTGTCGGTGCCGGTTTTGGCGCAGGCTTTTCAGCCAGCTTCGCTGTTGGCTGAACCGCTGGTGCAGGTTTCACCACAGGAGCCACCGCCGCAGGCGGCGTCACCGCAAGGCTCAGCTTGCGCTTCAATGCGCTAAGCAGCCCCGGCGGTGTGTCCATGCGCGCGGGCACCTGATTCCCAGCGCGCAATTGCGTGCGCTCGGTTTCTGGAGGATTGGTACGGCGCACCCGCACGGGCGCATGTGATCCAGCGGGCAATCCCAGTTGAGCCCACGCTCCGGGCGAAAGCGCAATCAGATCGCTCCCCTGCATTGGCCCCCGTTCGGTCAACCGCACCAGAATTGTCCGGCCGCTCTCCAAAGAGGTCACTTCGACATAGCTTGGCAGCGGCAAGGTCCGGTGCGCACCGCTCACGCCCGCTCCATCACCCATCTGCGCATAGCCCACCGAATCATAGTTCATCGTGTCAGCAGGCGTGTAGGTCACCCCATCAATCACGAATGGCGCGCCCAGAACCATCGGATAATCCCCGGCGGGTCCACGCAATTGTGCTTCGGAAGGCCCGGAAACACGGGCATCCGCACCGCCACAAGCGGCAAGAAGGAATGTCGCTGCAATCGCGGAAAGGTTAGCGGCTGATCTCATCTGCAAGAAGTCCCACGGACAGAGCGTAAAAGTTCGAGCAGTTGTAATCGAGGATAACCCTATAATTTCCGGTTAGCAGATAGGCCGTCTTCCCGCGCCCGTCCGGTTCCAGCAGGCTGGCCATGACATTGTCGGCAGGCCAGACGCCGGATTTCGGCACAATTCCCAGCGCTCGCCATTCGGCCATGGTCTTCCATCCGCTGTGCCGATCAAACACACGCGGGCACCGCGGGCTGACCATCGTTGTGCCCAGGCTCCCCCGGTCCAGCCCATCGGGCACGTTCACCGCCACACCCCAAGGCTGACCCGTGCGCCATCCGGCATCGCGGAAATAGTTGGCGATCGATGCCAGCGTGTCGGTGCGGTTGGTCCAGATATCGGCAAAGCCATCGCCATCACCATCAGCCGCCACGCGCAGATAGACCGATGGCAGGAACTGCGGATTCCCGAATGCGCCCGCCCAACTGCCCACCAGCCGTGATCGGGGTACGCCCCGGTCGACCATCTTCATCGCCGCCACGAACTCGTCAGCAAACAACTCGCGCCGCCGCCCTTCATAAGCCAGCGTGGCCAGCGAACGTGCCAGATCGAAATCGCCGGTATACCCGCCATAATCCGTCTCATGCCCCCAGATCGCCAGCATGATCGGTCCCGGCACGCCAAAACGCCGCTCCATTGCGCCAATCTGGCCCGCAGCCGCAGCGAACTGCCGTTTGCCCCGCGCAATGCGCGATGCGTCCACATGTTTGCGCCGATATGGCTCAAACGCGGGGATCGAACCCGTAGAAGACCCTGGCTGTGCACGGTCAAGCTGGATCACCCGCTGATTGAGCGTCAACCCTTGCGTCATCGCCGCAATCGTCGATTCCCTCACACCTTCGGCCCGTCCCCGCGCCGCCAGAAGCTGCAGATACCCTTGAAATCCAAGCTCTTCAGCATCCACCTTGCCCACTGCCGGTCCGCCAGCAAACAAGGCCATCGCCAACACACCGGCGAACTTCAGCCACCGTCGTTTTCCCAATATTTCCATATTTCCGGTCTCGCACGGTTCAACAACGATGGGAATCCCCTTTGCGTCCGAAACACAAACGCGCTAACGGCCAAGCGTTCTCCTGATCCGCCCAGCGGCATCAGGCAGGCAAAAGCGCGGACAGGTGGCCGAGTGGTTTAAGGCAGCGGTCTTGAAAACCGCCGTGGGTGCAAGCTCACCGTGGGTTCGAATCCCACCCTGTCCGCCAATTGCCTGTTTTTGGGCATTCCCCACCATCCCATGACACTCTCAAAAGCCAAGCAATTCGGGAGTTTCTTGTGCCTGCCCGTCCCTTGCCGTTCCCCGCCAGCCGCGCTATGGTGTGGGAAATAGTGTGGGAAAGCAAAAATGGGCAAGCTGACTGCAACCTTTGTGAAGGCGATAACCACGGCGGGCAGATACGTTGATGGTGATGGCCTTTGCCTTGTGGTCGGGCGCACCGGGGCAAAGAGTTGGGTTGTCCGAATCCAGAAAGACAAAAAGCGCCGCGACATTGGTTTAGGCAGCGCCGCAAAAGTCCCCCTGAAGCTGGCAAGGGAAAGAGCGGCGGCGGTGCGGTCGCAAGTGGAAGTCGGGATCGATCCAATAATTCAACGACGCAAGGCGGCTGGCATTCCCACATTCCGAGAGGCGGCGGCAATCGTTCATGCCGAGCACCTGAAGGGCTGGAAAAACGGCAAGCACCGTGACCAGTGGCTTGCCACGCTGGAAGCCTATGCGTTCCCTGCCTTTGGCGATGTATCGGTTGCAGTGATCGATTCGGGCGCGGTGCGCGATGCCTTGGCGGCAATCTGGCTGACAAAGGGCGAAACGGCACGGCGGTTGCGTCAACGGATTCGCACCGTGATCGATTGGGCAGTGGCAAAGGGCTATCGTGATGCGTCCCTGCCTTGGCCGGTGATCGACAAGGCCCTTCCCAAACAGCGCGACAAGGTGAAGCACCATGCGTCTATGCCTTACCGTGACCTTACCGCATTCATGGCTGATCTGCGCTCCAAAGAAACAATGGGGCGGCTGGCACTCGAAGC
>JBEQBV010000147.1:0-9375 GCA_041639635.1 Novosphingobium sp. | reverse complement strand
ACTTCAGACACTTTGACAAGTCCGGCCAAGGCAGCCGAATTCGTCGAAATGGCCAGCGCTGGGGCGATTGACGTGATTGTGGGCACGCAGCTTGTCACCAAAGGCTACCACTTCCCCGAACTCACGCTGGTGGGCGTGATCGATGCCGACATGGGGCTGGAAGGCGGCGATCTGCGCGCGGCGGAGCGGACTTATCAGCAGGTCGCGCAAGTTGCCGGGCGGGCTGGGCGCGGTGCCAAGCCGGGCGTGGTGATGATCCAGACGCGCCACCCAGAAGCCGCCGTGATCGAAGCGCTGGCCAGCGGTGACCGCGATGCCTTCTACGCCGCCGAGGCCGAAGCCCGCCGCGATGCCGGAGCGCCACCGTTCGGGCGCTGGGCCGCGATCATCGTATCGAGCGAGGACGAAGCCGAAGCGCGTGATGCAGCACGCGGAATTGGCGGCACTGCGCCCCGTCTGGACGATGTGCTGATCCTTGGCCCCGCGCCTGCGCCGCTGTCGTTGCTGCGCGGGCGCTATCGCTATCGACTGCTGATCAATGCGCGGCGGTCGAGCGAAATTCAGCGGGTGATCCGCGAATGGCTCGATCCCCTGCGCTTCCCGCCCGGGGTGCGCGTGGCGGTGGATATTGATCCTTACAGCTTCGTATAGCTTCCGTTTCTGGCCCGAACGGGCAGGTTGAACCAATCGGCGTCTCGGCCATTCCGCAAGGATGACTGAAAACGGCCCCGTCCTCGTTCCGATCCTTGGCGATCAGCTTTCGCCCGCCATCTCCAGCCTTGCCGACCGTACGCCGCAGGATACGGTGGTGCTAATGATGGAGGTGGCCGAAGAGACGACGTACGTTCGCCATCACCAGTCCAAGATCGCACTTATCCTTTCGGCCATGCGGCACTTCGCCGAAGAGCTGCGCGCGGCGGGCTGGACGGTAGACTACATCAAGCTGGACGACCCCGAAAACACCGGCAGTTTCAGCGGCGAAGTGGCCCGTGCGGTGGAGCGGCACGGTGCGCGCGGGGTGCAGGTAACAGAGCCGGGCGAATGGCGCGTGCGGCAGGCGATGGAGCAATGGCGCACCGATCTGGGAGTGCGGGTGCGGATCGTGCCCGACACGCGCTTCGTCTGCCCGTTGCCCGATTTCTTCGAATGGTCGGCGGGCCGCAAGGAGTTGCGCATGGAGTGGTTCTACCGCGAAATGCGCCGCAAGACCGGGTTGCTGATGGATGGCGACAAGCCGGTTGGCGGGCGATGGAACTTCGATGCAGAAAATCGCGGCGGGCCAGAATCCGGGCTGAAACCGCCCGTGATTCCGGCGTTCGAGCATGATGACATCACCTGCGAAGTGCTCGAATTGGTGGCAAGCAGGTTCGGCAACCATTTCGGATCGCTGAAGAATTTCGGCTGGCCGGTGACCCGCGCCGATGCCGAAGTGGCGCGCGATGCTTTTCTGAAAGACCGGCTGCCGCTGTTCGGCAAGTATCAGGATGCGATGGTAGCGGGCGAAGATTTCCTGTTTCACGCCGTGCTCTACCCCGCCATCAACTGCGGATTGCTCGATCCGCTGGACCTGTGCCGCCGCGCCGAAGCGGAATGGCGCGATGGGCGCGCGCCGTTGGAAGCGGTGGAAGGTTTTATCCGCCAGATCATAGGCTGGCGCGAATATATCCGGGGCATGTACTGGCTGGAAATGCCGGGTCTTGCCGACGCCAACGGGCTGGACGCCACGTACCCCCTGCCCGACTTCTACTGGACCGGCGAAACGCCGATGCGCTGCCTTGCCGATTGCGTGCGCACTACGCGCGACAATGCCTATGCCCATCACATCCAACGCTTGATGGTGCTGGGCAACTTCGCGCTGCTGGCGGGGCTGAATCCGCAGGAGGTCGCCGACTGGTATCTGGCGGTTTATGCCGATGCCTATGAATGGGTCGAACTGCCCAACGTCGCGGGCATGGTGCTGCATGCCGACAAAGGCAGGTTGGCGTCAAAGCCTTATGCTGCCAGCGGAGCCTACATCGACCGCATGAGCGATTATTGCGGCAAGTGCGCGTTCGACGTGAAGAAGAAGACCGGAGACGGCGCCTGCCCCTTCAATGCGCTGTATTGGCACTTTCTGGCGCGGAACGAGCAGAAGCTGACGGGCTATCACAGGCTTGCACAGCCTTATGCCACCTGGCGGCGGATGAGCGAAGACAAGCGGGCGGAGTATATGGCCAGTGCGGAGGCTTTTCTGAAAACGCTTGAGGCTGCGGACAAGGGATGGGCAAAGTAGGACCCACAGTACGTTCCTTGCCCCCGTCATTCCCAACTGCCCGCGCGTTCCTTGTCGAGCAATCGCTGCTTGATCTCAAGGCCATAGGCATAGCCACCCAGCGATCCGTCTGACCGGATCACGCGGTGGCACGGGATCAGCACGGCCACGTTGTTTGCCCCGTTGGCCGAACCTGCCGCCCGCACGGCACCGGGTTTGCCCACTTCCGCCGCGATTTGGGCGTAGGAACGTGTTTCGCCCGGTGGGATGCGCCGCAACGCCTGCCACACAGCCTCCTGAAACGCGGTCCCCTTCACATCGAGCGGAATGTGCGAAAAATCGCCGGGAGCCTCCACCGCTGCGATCACATCGGACAGCAAGGCGGCAAAAGCGTCATCACCCTGTTCAATTTGGGCATGGGGAAAACGCACCCGCAGGGCGCTTTCATCCTCGTTGAACGACAGGCGGCATACGCCTTTGTCAGTTGCGGCAACCAGCATCGCACCCAGCGTGGTCTGGACCACAGCCCAGCGGATCGTCACCCCTCGCCCGCCGTTGACCCAGGCCGATGGCGTCATGCCGAGCCGGTCTTCGGCGGCCGAATAGAACCGCGAGGGGCCAGAGAACTCGGCATCATAGATGGCATCGGTCACTCGTGCGGCTCCGGTCAGGGTCTGGGCCATGCGCTCCTTTTGCAGGGCGCGTGCATAGGCAGCGGGGGATAGGCCCGTTTGGCGGGCAAACACGCGCTGGAAATGCGCCGGTGAATATCCGCACTGCGCAGCAAGATCGCTGAGCGCAAGGCCTTGCCCTGCCGCCTTGATCGCTTCGATTGCACTCAGCACAGCACGTTCATCGCGTGAGACATCATCGGGCGAACAGCGCAGGCAGGGCCGCAAGCCTGCTGCACGAGCGGCTACGCCGTCGGCAAAAAAGCGCACATTTTCCCGCCGGGGATGGCGGGCAGCGCATGATGGACGGCAATAGATACCCGTGCTGAGCACGCCGGTAACGAAGCGCCCGTCAAACGCACGATTACGCGCGAGCACGGCGGCCCATGCCTCATCATATGGAATCGTCGGCACATCGCTCACCCCTTCGGAATAAGGCACGGTGCGCGCAGGGCAAGCATGGTCTGTTGTGTGCACTTGGAACCTCCGTGAATGTGGATGCCCTGTGCCCAAGCACGCTGGAAGGCGCTTCCCGCACCTTGCGGTCAAAGCAGAATGGCGCAAGAAGCGCACGCATGCGCGTCGCCAGACATATAACCGCCTTTATAGCCATCCTGATTGCCGCCTTGGCCGGTCCCGTCGCCTTTGCTGATCCGGCAGATATCGCCGCCGCCAGCCGATCGGTCGTGCGCGTGGTGATCATCGAAAGCGATGGTGACCGGGCACGGCTGATCACCCATGGCACCGGCTTTGCCGTAACGCCGAATCTGATCGTGACGAACGCCCACGTGGTGGATCAATTGCGCGGCGATGATTCGCTGATCGCCGGGGTCGTTCCGGCCGAAGGGCGCAATGGCTATCCGGCAAAGCTGGTGGCCTATTCCCCCGGCAACGATCTGGCACTGCTGAGAATCGAGGGCGGCGGATCGATCACGCCGATCACGCTGTTTCCAGCCGCTCCCGCCGATGGAGCAGAGGTCTATGCCGTTGGCTATCCCGGGAATGTCGATCTGGCGCAGGGACTGTCGATGGCCGATCTCGTCACGCCGCAGGAAGCGGTGAAGACACGCGGCTATTTGTCGGGCGGGCGGTCATCGCGCTCGTTCGATACGCTGCTGCACACCGCGCCATTGGGGTCTGGCAACTCGGGCGGACCGCTGCTCGATTCCTGCGGGCGCGTGATCGGGGTCAACTCGTTTGGCACGATCAGCGACAATGGCACCGATTCGTCGTTCTTCTTCGCCATTTCTATGCGAGAGCTGGCGGCATTTCTGCGCAAGGCCAATGTCGATGTGCGCACCAGCGGCTTGCCCTGCCGCTCGATTGCCGATCTCAATCGCGCAGAAGCAGAACTCGCAGCTGGTGAAGGCGCAAGGCTTGCCGCCGAAAACGCCGCCCGCGCCGAAGCAGCAGAGCACGCGCTGGATGCTGCCCGGCGCGAGGCTGAAATCGCTGTGCTTTCCGAACGTGACAACGGCCTTGCTCTTGCCGCACTATTGCTGGTGGGTGCATTGGGCGCAGGCGGCTGGGGCATGGTGCAAGCGTCCAAGCGGCGCGGACGGTTCCAGCGCAAACATGTGGTTGGCGCGAGTGCCTTGCTGGTCTCCGCAATAATCGTCTGGTTCTTGCGCCCACCGCTGACATCCATCGAAAGCCGTGCGCGCGAACTGATGGAACAACCGACTGAAGGTGCCAGCGGTGCCGCGCTTGAAAGGCCCGGTAATACAGCAATGACGCAGGCCAATTCCGGCACCGGCAAGCTGATCTGCGTGCTGGACCCGCAGCGCAGCCGCGTGACCGTTTCCGACATAACCGACGTGCCGATCGAATGGGCCGAGAGCGGCTGCATGAACGGCAAGACTCAATATGGCATTGCGCAGGATGGCTGGAGCCGCATCCTCGTGCCCAATGGGGAAGAGGCGGTTTCGGTGAATTCGTATGATCCGGCAACGCGCACTTACACTGTGGAGCGGTTCCTGGTTGACCTTGAAACCATGACTGCAGCCCGTGCCGAACGGGCAAAACTGAACGCACCTGCCTGCGGCGCAGGCGATGATGCAGCGCGGCAATTCGGCCAAAACCAGCAGGCGATCAAGGCCCTGTTGCCGCCCGAACCGAACGAGCGGATGCGTTATAATTGCCAGATCGCAGGGTAATTCAGCACGGGCTCTGCAAAATCCCGATCATACCTATGCATGAGAAGGCAAGACACGTCTTGTCATAAGCGCGTGACGTTGCTAGGCGCGCCCCGTCTGCAGGCCACTCGGTGTTTCTCATCGGGCATTGGTCCGCATAAGCTTATCCTTGGATGAAGGAACCTCGGCGCGTGGAGATTTCCGGCGGCATTACGGCCAGCTTGTCAGGGCGTTACGCTTCGGCGTTGTTCGAACTGGCAAATGAACAGGGCCAGGTTGCGTCCGTTGAACGCGATCTTGAGACACTCGATGCTGCACTGCGCGAATCGGCTGATCTGAAGAGCCTGATTTCCAGCCCGCAACTGGGCCGCGAAGAAGCAGGCCGCGCGATTGATGCCGTGGCCGGCGTGATCGGCCTGTCTGACCTGACCAAGAAGTTTATCGGCGTGCTGGCCGCCAACCGCCGCCTTGCCGATCTTCCCGGCATGATCCGCGCCTTTGCACAGATCGCTGCTGCCAGCCGCGGCGAAGTGAGCGCCGAAGTAACCAGCGCCCACGCTCTCGACGATGCCCAGATCGCCGCCCTCACTGAAAAGCTGAAGGCACGCACCGGCAAGTCGATCAAGCTCAAGACCAATGTCGATCCCGAAATCCTCGGTGGCCTTGTCGTGAAAATCGGCAGCCAGATGATCGACAGTTCGATCCGCACCCGTCTCAATTCCCTCGCTACGGCGATGAAGGCTTGAAGCCTCAAGGCTCTGTGAAAGGCTGAAAATGGAAATCCGCGCCGCTGAAATCTCGAAGGTCATCAAGGACCAGATCGCCAGCTTCGGCACCGAAGCCCAGGTCTCGGAAGTCGGTTCCGTGCTCTCGGTGGGTGACGGTATTGCCCGCATCCACGGCTTGGACAATGTTCAGGCCGGCGAAATGGTCCAGTTCTCGAACGGCGTTAAGGGCATGGCCCTGAACCTCGAAGCCGATAACGTCGGCGTCGTGATCTTCGGCTCGGACTCCGAGATCAAGGAAGGCGATGTCGTTAAGCGCACCGGCACCATCGTTGACGTTCCCGTCGGCAAGGGTCTGCTGGGCCGCGTGGTCGATGCTCTGGGCAACCCGATCGATGGCAAAGGCCCGATCGTTGATGCCGTGCGCCAGCGCGTTGAAGTCAAGGCTCCGGGCATCATCCCGCGCAAGTCGGTGCACGAACCCGTGCAGACCGGCCTCAAGGCGATTGACGCGCTCGTTCCCGTCGGCCGCGGCCAGCGCGAGCTGATCATCGGTGACCGCCAGACCGGCAAGACCGCCGTCGCCATCGACACCTTCATCAACCAGAAGGGCCCGAACGCGGGTACCGACGAAGGCAAGAAGCTGTACTGCATCTACGTCGCCGTCGGCCAGAAGCGCTCGACCGTGGCGCAGATCGTCCGCCAGCTCGAAGAAAACGGCGCGATGGAATATTCCATCGTCGTGGCTGCAACCGCTTCGGAGCCTGCTCCGCTTCAATACCTCGCTCCCTACACCGGCGCGACGATGGGCGAATTCTTCCGCGATAACGGCATGCACGCCGTGATCGTGTATGACGACCTTTCCAAGCAGGCTGTGGCCTATCGCCAGATGTCGCTGCTGCTGCGTCGTCCTCCGGGCCGCGAAGCTTATCCGGGTGACGTGTTCTATCTCCACAGCCGCCTGCTCGAGCGCGCTGCGAAGATGAACGACGAAAACGGCAACGGCTCGCTCACCGCACTTCCGATCATCGAAACCCAGGCGGGTGACGTTTCGGCCTACATTCCGACCAACGTGATCTCGATCACCGATGGCCAGATCTTCCTTGAAACCGGCCTGTTCTATCAGGGCATCCGTCCTGCCATCAACGTCGGCCTTTCGGTGTCGCGCGTGGGTTCGTCGGCACAGACCAAGGCGATGAAGAAGGTTGCTGGCTCGATCAAGCTGGAGCTGGCGCAGTACCGCGAAATGGCGGCCTTCGCCCAGTTCGGTTCTGACCTCGATGCTTCCACGCAGAAGCTGCTGAACCGCGGTGCGCGCCTGACCGAGCTGCTCAAGCAGCCGCAGTTCTCGCCGCTCGGCTTTGAAGAGCAGACCTGCGTGATCTTTGCAGGTACGCAGGGCTATCTGGACAACGTTCCGGTGACCCGCGTGACCGAATACGAAGCCGAACTGCTCAGCTTCCTGCGCTCGCAGCATGCTGATCTGCTGACGCTGATCCGCGATACCAAGGATCTTGGCGATGAAGCCAAGGGCAAGCTGGTCGCCGCGCTGACGGCATTCGGCAAGCAGTTCGCCTGAGACAATCGTTTCGTTCCCCACTCGTCACCCTGAACTTGTTTCAGGGTCCATCTCTCAGGATGGAGCAGCGGGTGGGGCACAATGGATGCTGAAACAAGTTCAGCATGACGAACAAAGGATGGGTCTAGCCTTATGGCCAGCCTGAAGGAACTCAAAGGTCGGATCAACTCGGTCAAATCGACCCAGAAGATCACCAAGGCCAAGCAGATGGTCGCAGCGGCGAAGCTGCGCAAGGCGCAAGCGGCTGCTGAAGCCGCGCGTCCTTATGCCAGCCGACTGGCCGAAGTGATGGGCAGCCTTGCCACCAAGGTTGCAGGGCAGGACAACGGCCCGCTGCTGATGCGCGGAACCGGATCGGACAAGCGCCACCTCCTCGTCGTGGTCAACACCGACAAGGGCCTGTGCGGCGGTCTGAACTCGAACATCGTCAAGGAAGCCAAGCTTCAGGCCCGTGCGCTTGAAGCGGCTGGCAAGACCGTGACCTTCTACCTCGTGGGCAAGAAGGGCCGCGCGCCGATCCGCCGTGACTATCCGAACGGTATTGCTGCAGGATACGACACCAGCCTTGTGCGCACGCCCGGCTTCGATGAAGCCAGTACGATTGCCCACGAACTGATCGCCATGTTCGAAGCCGGCAAGTTCGACGTCGCGCATCTGATCGCGCCGGTGTTCAAGAACGCGCTGACTCAGTTGCCGGTCACTACGCAGCTGATCCCGGTCCCCGCCCCCGCTGTAAAAAGCGAAGGCGGATCGGTGGTAGAGTATGAGCCGAGCGAGGAAGAAATCCTCGAAGAGCTGCTGCCGCGCTATGTCACGACGCAGGTTTTCGGTGCGCTGCTGGAACGCGAAGCTTCCGAACAAGGCGCTTCGATGACCGCGATGGACAACGCCACGCGCAACGCAGGCGATCTTATCAACAAGCTGACCATCCAGTACAACCGCAGCCGCCAGGCCGCGATCACCACCGAACTCATCGAAATCATCGCGGGCGCAGAAGCGCTCTGACGACGGCTTAGAAGGCAAGGAAACAACATGGCCACCGTGCTCACCTCTACCGGCAAGATCAGCCAGGTCATCGGCGCCGTCGTCGACGTGACCTTTGACGGCGAACTTCCCGCCATTCTCTCGGCGCTCGAAACCGATAACAACGGCAACCGCCTCGTTCTCGAAGTCGCGCAACACCTCGGCGAGAACACCGTCCGCACCATCGCGATGGATTCCACCGACGGTCTGACCCGTGGCCAGCCCGTGTCGAACACTGGCGCGCAGATCTCGGTGCCAGTCGGCCCGAAGACGCTGGGCCGCATCATGAACGTGATCGGTGAGCCGATCGACGAACGTGGCCCGGTTGGCGCGGCCAAGACCGCCCCGATCCATGCCAAGGCCCCGGAATTCATCGACCAGTCGACTGAAGCCGCGATCCTTGTAACCGGGATCAAGGTCATCGACCTTCTCGCGCCTTATGCGCGCGGCGGCAAGATCGGCCTGTTCGGCGGCGCAGGCGTGGGCAAGACGGTTCTCATTCAGGAACTGATCAACAACATCGCCAAGGGCCACGGCGGCGTGTCGGTCTTTGCAGGCGTGGGTGAACGCACCCGCGAAGGCAACGATCTGTACCACGAATTCCTCGATGCCGGCGTTATTGCCAAGGACGCCGATGGCAACCCGACGCCAGACGGTTCGAAGGTTGCGCTCGTGTTCGGCCAGATGAACGAGCCTCCGGGCGCCCGCGCGCGTGTCGCTCTGTCGGGTTTGACGATGGCAGAATACTTCCGCGACGAAGAAGGCCAGGACGTGCTGTTCTTCGTCGACAACATCTTCCGCTTTACCCAGGCAGGTTCGGAAGTGTCGGCTCTACTCGGCCGTATTCCTTCGGCCGTGGGTTATCAGCCGACGCTCGCCACCGACATGGGCCAGCTGCAGGAGCGCATCACCTCCACCACCAAGGGTTCGATCACCTCGGTGCAGGCGATCTACGTTCCCGCCGACGACCTTACCGACCCTGCGCCAGCCG
>JBEQBV010000146.1:0-9549 GCA_041639635.1 Novosphingobium sp. | reverse complement strand
ATCCGCTTTATCGGCGCAGGCACCATCGGCATTGCCGCGATCTGGACGCTGCTGCGCGTGATCGGCCCCATCGTGCGCGGTGTGACTGCGGCCATCGCCGCCAACGCATCGCGCAAGAGCGGCGGCAACGAAAGCCTCGACATTACCGAGCGTGACATTCCCATCAGCATCGTCGGCGGCACGATTCTGGCGTCGATGATCCCCATCGCTTTGCTGCTCGCTGATTTCGCTGTCGGTGGTCCGGTAGCAGGGGCGCTGGGCCTGACGTTGCTGGCATCAGTCGTCTATGTTTTGATTGCTGGCGTCGTGATCGCATCGGTCTGCGGCTACATGGCGGGCCTGATCGGTGCATCGAACAGCCCGATTTCCGGCGTCGGCATCCTCGCCGCGCTCGGCATTTCGTTGCTCCTGCTCGGCCTGTTCGGGCAAGGCGGCAGCGAGGCAGATACCAAGGCCCTCGTCGCCTTTGCCCTGTTCGTCACCGCCATCGTCTTTGGCGTGGCCACGATTTCGAACGACAACCTGCAAGACCTGAAGACCGGCCAGTTGGTCGGGGCGACGCCATGGCGTCAACAGGTGGCGCTAATCCTTGGCGTCCTGTTCGGCGCGCTGGTCATTCCGCCCATCCTCGATCTGCTCAATTCCACGTTCGGATTCCAGGGTGCACCGGGGGCAGGGGAGAATGCGCTTTCTGCCCCGCAGGCCTCGCTGATCTCAGCCATCGCGCAAGGCGTTTTGGGCGGCAGTCTCGATTGGGGACTGGTCGGTCTGGGCGCCGCTATCGGAACCGGCGTGATCGCCGTAGATGAATTGCTCAAGCGTTTGGGCAAGGGCTCGCTCCCCCCGCTTGCGGTCGGCATGGGCATGTATCTGCCAACGCAGGTGACGATGATGGTCATCCTCGGCACCGTGCTTGGGCACCTTTACAACCGCTGGGCCTCTCGCCAATCCGCGCCTGAATTTGCCGAACGCATGGGCGTGCTGACCGCAACCGGGCTGATCGTGGGCGACAGTCTCTTCAACATAGCGTTTGCAGCCATCGTTGCCGGAACGGACAACCCCGAAGCGCTGGCCATGGTCGAAGACTTCCCGGCCAGCCTGCCGTTTGGCGTGGCTATGTTCGCCGGGATCATCGGCTATGCCTACTGGCGGATGCGGCGCGATAGTGCGCCCATCAACTCCCTAGGCTCTTAACCCGGTGTAGCGATCCTGATCGGCCCTGCATGCGCGCAGCGCAGGCCCAGCGGCGTATCGTCAGCCGCCACTTCGCGCAGGATTTCCTCGCCATCCATCACAAAACGCCGACCGGCAAATACCCCGCTGGTCAGCGTCAAACGGTCCGCCAACCGCAGATACGATCCGGTCGTCCCGTCAGGGGCAACATAGCTTGAATCCGCAATAGCCTCGAACCCCAGTTCGGGCTTCTCCACGGCCAGCGTATTGGCATCGCCAGGCACTTCGCAGGTCCACGCGCCCTTCTGCACCGTCATCAGCTTTCCGCCCGGCACGGCTTGAGCGGTGCTGGCGATGAACAGGGTTGCGATAGCGGTAAGTGTCCGTGTTCTCATACTCTGTGCGCTAGCATGCCAGCCCCGTTTTAGGCAATCGCGCTTGAAGCAGCCGCATTGCTCGGCTAAGGGCCGCGCTTCCCTACTCACGGTAAGGCTCTTTCCATCATGAAGATCAGCGGCGTGGACATCCGTCCGGGCAATATCCTGGAATACGAAAAGGGCATCTGGAAGGTCGCCAAGACCCAGCATACCCAGCCTGGCAAGGGCGGTGCCTTCATGCAGGTCGAAATGAAGAATCTCATCGACGGCCGCAAGACCAACGTCCGCTTCCGCAGCGCCGACACGGTTGAGCGCGTGCGCCTCGACACCAAGGACTTTCAGTTCCTCTATGCCGAGGGCGATGATCTGGTGTTCATGGACGTTGAAACCTACGATCAGATCACGCTGCCGTCCGACCTCCTGGGTGATGCCGCTGCGTTCCTGCAGGATGGCATGACCGTACTGCTCGAAATGTATGACGAGCGTCCGATTTCGGTCCAGCTGCCCGATCAGGTCGAAGCCACGATCGTCGAAGCCGACGCCGTGGTTAAGGGCCAAACCGCCTCGTCAAGCTACAAGCCTGCAATCCTTGACAATGGCGTGCGTGTTATGGTCCCGCCGCACATCGGCAGCGGTACGCGCATCATCGTTGATGTTTACGAGCGCACCTATGTCGGCAAGGTGGGCTGATTAGATGGCAGCCATTTCCGGCCTGATGCGCGTGATGGAGCGCGCGGCGCGCAAGGCGGGCGGCCGCCTGCGCCGCGATTTCGGCGAAATCGAGCATCTGCAGGTTAGCAAGAAAGGCCCGGCAGACTTCGTCTCGAAGGCCGATCAGCACTCCGAACGCACGCTGTGGGACGAATTGCGCGCCGCCCGTCCGGGCTGGGGCTTTCTGATGGAAGAAGGCGGCGAGATTGCCGGTGAAGAGGGCAAGCCCCGCTTCATCATCGATCCGCTGGATGGCACCACCAATTTCCTCCACGGCATTCCGCACTTCGCCATTTCGATTGCGGTTCAGGAACCGAAGCTTGATGGTTCGGGCTGGGGCGATGTCACCGCCGCGCTGGTCTATCAGCCCATCACAGACGAAAGCTTCTGGGCCGAAAAGGCGCAAGGCGCATGGCTCCAGGATCGCCGCCTGCGCGTTTCGGCGCGCCGCCACATGGACGAAGCACTGATCGCCACCGGCATTCCCTTTGCGGGCCGCGGCGATATCAACGAATGGGCACGCATCTACGCTGAACTCGGCCCGCGCATCGCCGGTATCCGCCGCTTTGGTGTGGCCTCGCTCGATCTCGCATGGGTCGCCGCCGGTCGTTTCGATGGGTTCTGGGAAAGCGGCCTCTATCCATGGGATACGGCTGCTGGTTGCCTGCTGGTGCGCGAAGCAGGCGGGTTCGTCTCGGATTACAAGGGCCGCTCGCAGCCGATCTGCGACGAAACCGTCCTTGCCGGGAACGATGCGCTGCATTCAAAGCTGCACAAGTTGCTGGTCGGCGCGCTTCGTAACGCTTGACCGATTGCGATGGCACTGGCTAAGGGCCGTGCCATCGCATGCCCCTGTGGCGGAATGGTAGACGCGAACGACTCAAAATCGTTTGTAGCAATACGTGCCCGTTCGAGTCGGGCCAGGGGCACCATTTCCTATTCCGGCTTTTCCGAACCGGACCGCGCCGCTGATTGTGCGGCCAGCGCTTCAATCTGCGCTGCCGTCGGGCGCACCGGACCTTGCGCCATGCGCTTGCGCTTTTCTTCTTCGAGCATTTTCAGATAGGCCGCGCGTTGGGCGGGCGACATCCGGGCCAGTGCTGCCTGATCAACTTCGACAATGACCGGAGACTGGCTAACCGTCATGCCCGCCGGAATAAATCCACTATCGCCGGAGCCGCTCTCGTCCATTGGCGCATCAAACTGGTCGTGAAACCCGCTCCGTGCGAACCCTTTGGACTTTTCGCTGCGCTTGTCGACCAGCTTGGGAGCGCCCTGCTTGGCTCTCTCGGCACGCTTCAATTCGGCGTTCTGCTGGCTTCTGGCAACCGCCTCCTGCGCCTCGCCATCGGCAAACAGCGCAATCAGGCCGGAAACCGCCAGCGTGATTGCTGCGAAATGCCGGTACATTTTTGGCTCGATGCCAAGAAGGTGGGGTGATCTGCGGGCCATGAGAGGCCTGCATAGTCAACGCATGTTAAGGATGCTGCCAGCCTTCATGGTTAAGGAATTGCTGCCAGTTCGGTCAGACCACTCTTGCGTTCCACCTATGTTCTGATAATCGAAAAGCATGGCCAAACCCAAACGCCGCTTTGTCTGCCAGGCCTGTGGCAGCGTCTCGAACCGCTGGCAGGGCCAGTGCGCCGATTGCAGCGAGTGGAACACGCTGGTCGAAGAAGCGCCCGAAACGATCTTCTCGGCAAAGCATGATTTGTCGAGTGGGGGCCGCCGCGTTGCCTTCGTCAGCCTGAATGAACCTGTTACCCTGCCGCAACGCCGCACCACTGGCATTGCGGAGTTCGACCGTGCGCTTGGCGGCGGTCTTGTGCCCGGCTGCGCAATCCTGATGGGCGGCGATCCCGGCATCGGCAAGTCCACGTTGCTACTGCAGGCATCGGCCAAAGTCGCCATGTCGGGCGGGTCTGCCGTCTATATCAGCGGAGAGGAAGCGTCCGACCAGATCCGCCTCCGCGCGGACCGGTTGGGCTTGGGGCAGGCCCCGATTCAGCTCGCTGCTGCCACGTCAGTGCGCGATATCCTGACCACGCTGGGCACGATGCCCACGCCTGATCTGCTGGTGATCGATTCGATCCAGACGATGCACTCCGATCAGATCGAAGGCGCCCCCGGCACGGTGAGCCAGGTTCGTGGCTGCGCATTCGAACTGATCCGCTATGCCAAAGAAACCGGCGTTTCGCTGGTCCTGGTGGGCCACGTGACCAAGGACGGCTCAATCGCAGGCCCGCGCGTGCTCGAACACATGGTCGATGTGGTGATGAGCTTCGAAGGCGAACGCAGCCACCAGTACCGCATCCTGCGCGCAATCAAGAACCGCTTCGGGGCAGTGGATGAAATCGGCGTCTTCGCCATGGCCGGGGCCGGGCTTGAGGAAGTGGGCAACCCTTCGCTCCTGTTTCTTTCGGGCCGGGAAGATCAGGTTCTGGGCAGCGCAGTGTTTCCAGCCCTCGAAGGCACACGGCCCGTATTGGTTGAAATTCAGGCACTCACCGTCCGCCTCGCCAGCGGCGCAACCCCGCGCCGTGCAGTCGTTGGCTGGGATTCCGGCCGCCTTGCCATGTTGCTCGCGGTGCTCGAAGCGCGCTGCGGGCTCAACTTTTCCACCGCAGAAGTCTATCTGAACGTCGCTGGCGGCTATCGCCTCACTGATCCCGCCGCCGATCTTGCCGTCGCTGCAGCCCTGGTCTCGGCCCTGTCTGACCGGCCCCTGCCACCTGCCTCGATCTGGTTCGGTGAAATCTCGCTGGCTGGAGAAGTCCGCCCCGTCGCGCACACCCCCGTCCGTCTTCGCGAAGCTGCCAAACTCGGCTTCAAGCTTGGCTGCGGTCCCGAAGCCGGGGCCGAGAAAGTCGAAGGCTTGCGTTATTCGCCGCTCCGCCTGCTTCCAAATCTGATTGACCGCATAATGGGCGGGTCATAGGACCTGCCGAGACATGACCGGTTTCGATTACGTAATCCTGATCCTTGTCGGCATTGGCGCCGTCGGCGGCTTCTTGCGGGGTTTCGTCGAAGAAGTGCTGTCGCTTGCCGCATGGTGCATCGCCCTGCTGGCCGTGCATTACCTTCACGCAGACTTGACCGGATGGCTCGCCAGCCATTTGCCAACGGAAACCGGGGCAGGCGTGCTGGCCTTCGCGCTTCTGCTGCTTGGCCCCTACATCGCCACCCGCTTTATCGCGCGACGTATCGGCAGCGCCAGTCGCGATTCGGTGGTTGGTCCGATTGATCGCCTGCTGGGTTTTGGCTTTGGCGCGCTGAAGGGCTTCATCATCGTCGTACTTGGCTATTCGATCATGGTTTTCGGCTATGATCTTGCTTGGGGCGCAGATGGCCGCCCGCAATGGATCACCGAAGCGCGCACTTATCCATTGCTCAACGCGGCAAGCGAAGAGTTGCTCACGCTGATTTCCGAACGGCGCGAACAGGCCGCAGAACAGGCGCGCGTTGATGCCAAGCGCAAGGCCCGCCAGCAAATTCTGGGCGATTGAGATGAACGCCGGTGTCTCCAGTCGGGGCAGGGGGCTGTACACGCCCGAAGTCCTGACCGCTGCCATGGAGCTTGCCGCCTATCCCTGGCGCGAAGATATGCCATACATCGGCACGGCCCGATCACGCAGTTGCGGCAGCACTATTGATCTGGCTCTTGCTACAAATGCTTCGGGCGCGATCACGGCACTGGCAGTTCGCCCCCATGCCTGCGCCATCGGTCAGGCCGCAGCCGCGCAGTTCGTGCGCGGAGCCACAGGCCAGACACGTGCTTCAATAGCCGATGCTCGCAAAAGCCTCGCGCTCTGGCTTGCGGGTGAAGGGGATCAACCCGATTGGCCTGGCCTCGGCTTGCTTGATTCGGCTCGCGCTTATCCGGCCCGTCACGGTGCCATCCTGCTGGCATGGGACGCTGCGCTTGATGCACTGCCTGATCAAAACATAGAGCCAACAAACTGAACAAAGGCGGGGCTTGCCGTCCGCCCGGTGGGTTGGCTACAGCACCCGGCAATAAAGCGTGTTCCGGGGGAATTAAGGCGTGACAGCAACAGTATCCAGCGAGCACAGGGTTGAGCCGAGCGCGTCGGATATCAGGCTGGTTATCGCGGCCAGTTCTGCAGGCACCGTGTTCGAATGGTACGATTTCTTCATCTACGGCACACTTGCCGCCATCATCGGAAAAACCTTTTTCCCGTCAGACAATGCCACCCTGCAGGTTCTGCTGGTCTGGGCAGGCTTTGCGGTCGGCTTCGGCTTTCGCCCGCTTGGTGCTGTTCTCTTCGGCTATCTAGGCGATAAGCTGGGGCGGAAGTATACCTTCCTCGTCACCGTCACCTTGATGGGCATTGCCACCGCAGGGGTTGGGCTGATCCCTTCGGCAGAAAGCATCGGCCTGTTTGCCCCTGCCATCGTCCTGTTGCTGCGCGTGCTGCAGGGTCTGGCGCTGGGCGGCGAATATGGCGGCGCGGCGATCTATGTCGCCGAACACGCGCCTGGTGGCAGACGCGGCTATTACACCAGCTATATCCAGGCCAGCGTCGTCGGTGGTTTCGTGCTCAGCCTGATCGTCGTGCTCGGCAGCAAGGGCTTGATGAGCGATGCGGTCTGGCAAAGCTGGGGCTGGCGCGTGCCGTTCCTGCTGAGCATCGTGCTGCTAGCCATCTCGTTGTGGATGCGGCTGAAATTGTCCGAAAGCCCGGTGTTCAAGGCGATGAAGGAAAGCGGCGAACTTGCCGGAAACCCCTTTGTCGAAAGCTTTACCTACCCCGGCAACAAGCGCCGGATCTTCATCGCGCTGTTCGGGATTGCAGCCGGGCTTACCGTGATCTGGTACACCGCCATGTTCACCAGCCTCGGTTTCCTGAAATCGGCGGCGCGGATGGATGATACGATGGCTGAAGTGATCGTCGGCATTGGCGGGGCCATCGGCATGGGCTTCTACCTGATCGCAGGTGCATGGTCAGACCGGGTCGGGCGCAAGAAGCCGATCGTCATCGGTTATGCGCTCACGCTGCTGCTTCTGTTCCCAACGTTCTGGCTTCTCGGCTCTGCCGCCAATCCTGAACTTGCCGCAGCAGCACAGCGCAATCCCGTGATCGTGGCCGGGCCCGATTGCGATTACAGCCCGTTTGCTTCCGAACAGAAAAGCAATTGCGCGCGCCTCCTGTCCGATCTTTCCGCCTCTGGCATCAGCTACCAGCTTGAAACTGCGCCCAGCTTCACCGCCACAGTCGGCGGTGCACCAATGGCGATTGCAACATATCCGTGGACGGAAAAAGCTGCAGTTCGCATCAAGGCGTTGCAGGCCGATCTTTCAGCCTACGGTTATGATTTCGCCAAAGTGAAGCCTTCGACGGCAAGGCTGGCGCTGATCCTCGTCGCACTTGCGATGCTGATGGCCATGTCCGGCGCAACATACGGTCCGGTTGCTGCGCTGCTGTCTGAAATGTTTCCCCCGCGCATCCGCTACAGTTCGATGTCGATCCCCTATCATCTCGGCACTGGCTACTTCGGGGGTTTTCTGCCGCTGATTTCCAGTTACATCGTGGCCCGGACGGGCGATCCCTATGCTGGGCTCTGGTACACGTGGGTCGTCGTCCTTGTGGCATTCCTCGTGGCCATCTGGGGCCTGAAGCCAGGACTGGCGACCGATTTTGCAGACGACTGACATCATCGCACCACCTACCACGCCGCCGCCAGCCACCTTGCGCCTGTCGCTCGATGCCGCTGCACTTGCGGCAAACTGGCGTGCACTCGATGCGCTTTCAGGCATGGCGACCGCAGGTGCGGCGGTAAAGGCCAATGCCTATGGCCTTGGCGCCGCGCGCGTTGTGCCGCTGCTTGTCGCTGCCGGGTGTCGCGATTTTTTCGTGGCCCATTGGTCTGAAGTTCCAGCTCTTTTGCCGCATGTCCCGGCAGAGCGCATTGCCGTGCTGCATGGCCCTGTTAACCATGACGAAGCGGATTTTGCGCGCAGCACCGGCGCGCGGCCCGTGCTCAACAGCCTGTCGCAAGTGAGTCTCTGGACGGAATCCGGCGGTGGCCCCTGTCATCTGATGGTCGATACCGGTATGAACCGCCTCGGACTTGAATTGTCCCAATTGGCAAATCCGGCGATTTCAGCACTCGATATCGACATCTGCATGAGCCACCTTGCCAGCGCTGACGAGGATGTTCCGCAGAACGAAGTGCAGCGACTCCGCTTTGCCGATGTGCGTGGTGCCATTTCCGCGCGGCGCTACAGCCTCGCCAATAGCGCCGGGATTGCGCTTGGCGCTGCGTGGCATGCCGATCTCACCCGTCCCGGGATTGCGCTCTATGGCGGCATAGCGCGCCCCGAACTTGCGGAACATATCCTGCCCGTGGCAAATCCCGAAGCCGTGGTCCTGCAGATCCGCCAGCTGCAACCCGGTGACAAAGTGGGATACAACGCCTTGTTCACCGCGCCTGCGCCGATGCGGGCGGGTGTGCTTTCGCTTGGTTATGCCGATGGTTATCTGCGCTGTTGGACCGGCAAGGGCCATTTTTCATGGCAAGGGCACAGCATTCCCGTGCTTGGCCGCGTCTCGATGGACCTCACGATCGTAGACCTGACCGATTGCCCCGATTGCGCAGAAGGCGATTGGTTGGCGGCAGACTACGACCTGCCACTCGCGGCGCAGCAATCCGGGCTTTCACAATATGAATTGCTCACATTGATGGGTCAAAGATTTTCCCGTCAATTCGGCGCTTAACGGTACTTGTTAAGATATGTTGCGCCGCACATACTGCACGTGCTAATACATAGCTTCGTCGCAGTAGGAAGCCAGACCATGGCCAGTGAATCCAAGAATGGCGGCACGGTTATAATCAAAAAATACGCTAACCGGCGCCTCTATAACACCAGCACATCGAGCTATATCACGCTCGACCATCTCGCTCAGATGGTGAAGGAAAATGTCGACTTCAAAGTGATGGATGCCAAGACCGGTGCCGATCTCACGCACGCGATCCTGACGCAGATCATCATGGAAGAAGAATCCGCCGGTGAGCAAATGCTTCCGACGAATTTCCTGCGCCAGTTAATTTCCATGTACGGCAATTCGATGCAGGCCTTTTTGCCCAGCTATCTCGAAGCCTCGATGGATCATTTCCGCGATAATCAGGCCAAGATGCGCAAGGCTATCGAAGAAAGCCTCGGTGCAAACCCGCTCGCCCAGATTGCCCAGCGCAACATGGAAATGTTCAAAGCTGCCGCAGCAGCCTTTGTTCCACCTGCGCAATCTTCTGCCGAACCAGTTCAGGC
>JBEQBV010000145.1:0-9578 GCA_041639635.1 Novosphingobium sp. | reverse complement strand
TCTCGTCAGATCCCGATCACGCCCGCACCGCTGCGCGTCTGGCGGAGTTGTGTGTCCATGCCGAAGGCAGCGGAATGCGCGTGTCGTTGGAATTCGGGATATTCACTGAAGTGAAGGACTTGCGCGCCGCGATGGCCGTGCTGGATCAGGTGGCGCATCCGTTGCGCGCCTTGCTGATCGATCCGATCCACGTGGACCGGTCGGGCACGACTATTGCCGATATTGCCAAAGTCGATCCTGCGCTCCTGCCTTATGCGCAGTTCTGCGATGCCCCCGCCCTGCGTCCTGATCCTGCCGATTTCGATGCGGTGATCCACGATGCGATCAATTTGCGCGAACAGTGCGGCGAAGGGGCCCTGCCGCTGGCCGCGCTGCATCAGGCGCTGCCCGCCAACATTCCGCTGGCCATCGAATTGCGGTCCGAAGTGCTGCGCAACGCTTTCCCGCACCCCGCCCTGCGCGCCGCCGCCGTGGCCAATGCCACCCGGCGCTGGCTGGAGGCGCTGGCATGACCGTGACGGTCCTTACCCTGCTCAAACGCCGCGAAGGCATGAGCAAAGCCGATTTCATCGCCTATTACGAAACGCACCACCGCCTGATTGGCGAAAAAGTCCTATCCGGCTGGACCACCCGCTATGTCCGCCGCCACCTGCACCCGCAGGACGGCGTGGATATGGACCACGACTTTGACGTGGTGTTGGAAATTGACTTTCCCGACCAGCAAACCTGCGACGCCTGCTTCGCCGCAATGGCCGATCCTGCAATCATGGGCGAGATCGTGGAAGACGAAGAACGCCTGTTCGACCGCGCGCGGATGCGGACATACCGGGTGGAGGAACGCGCTTCGGATATAGGGTAAATGCGCGTGCGATTATCTTGCCAACAGTAGGTGAACGCCGTGATCGATGTCCTGCCATGCCGCATCGGTCGTCAATGCTGTGGCCCCAAGTTCGGCAGCCAGCGCAAGACAGGCTCTATCCCCCAGCGACAACCCTTTTGCCTTGGTCACATTGCGCAAGATTCCGGCACGTATGGCCTGTGCCGGATCAAAATCTCGGACATCAAGATCAAGATCGAAAAGGCTTTCGCGGATGGCGTCATCCGGCACACCGCGTTCTGAAAGCTTGGCCACGACCTCCGACAGATTTACCGCGCTAATGACTGCCTCGGCAAAACATTCGGCAACGACATCAGCCCCGCGCTCCCCCAACATCGCTGCAAGAAGCGCGGAAGCGTCGAGCACATAACGCGCGTCACTCATCGCGGGCTGCGCGCCTGCGGTCTGCAATCAGTTCCTCGGAAAGACTGCCTTGCAAACCGACATGGGCGCGCAAGCGCGACTGCACACGGCTCAACGCATTGTGCACGGGCCGCACGTGCAATTCCCCGTCGACTACGCGCAGCATCACCGGATCACCATCCGCCAATCCGAGCTCACGGCGAATATCGGCAGGAACCTGCAGCCGCCCGCCACTCACCAACTTGCCGCGTTGCACGTTCATGTCGATTCCGCCATCATCATACATATGGCGGCAGGCTATACATATTTATCAGAAAATGTAAATTGCAGCCGAGCGGCGGATCAAAACCAACTCACTCCTCAAACACCGTCCGGTACGCCCGCCGCGTAAACTTCCAGGCCCCGTCGATGCGCCGTAGCTCGTCGTTATAGCGGCCGGTGGTGTGGATGCGTTTGCCGGTGGTGGGGTCGTCATAGATTTCGATGGTATAGGCGACCGCCGTGGCGTGATCGCCGTCGACCTCGATTGATCCGGGCTGCATGAAATAGATCATCGGCTTGGTGCAATTGTCGAGGCCATAGGCCTTCATCGATTCCACCCAACCATCCACGATCACCTGCTTGCCGGTAAAGCCGCCAAGATCGGGGTAGTCGGGCAGTTCCCAATAGGCATCTTCGGCCCAGATCGAGCCCCAGATTTCGGCGTCTTTCATCATTACGCCGTGGGCGTGGGTGTCCATCAGTTCGCGGATGGCGATGCGGTCTTCGATGGGTCCGGTAAAAGGCATGGCCTGCGTCTCCTTACCAGGGGTGGGTTTCGCCGTTCCACTTCAGGAAATCACCGGATCGGTCGAGCGTCCAGTCAGCAGCCACTTTGCGGATGCCTGCGGCGCTTTCCTCAGGCGTAATGTCGGCGCCCGCGCCGCCCATCTCTGTCTGCACCCAGCCCGGATGGACCAGCCCCACGATCACGCCGCGATCCTTCAGATCAATGGCGACAGAGCGCATCAGCCGGTTCAACGCCGCCTTGGCCGCGCTATAGGCATAATAACCGCCATAGGGCCAGGTCGATGCCGCCAACTGGCTGGAAAAGTTGATGACTTTCGCGCCTTCGCCCATGCGCGGCAGAAATGCCTGCAGCACGCGCAGCGGGCCTTGCACCATGATGCGGAACACATCGTTCCATTCGTCCCAATCGGCGCTTTCCAGTTCGGCGGGCACCGGCCCGCTGATCCCGGCCACGTTATAGAGCACATCGACCGCCTCATCCGCCGTCTCGGCCGCACCCGATTTGACCGACGCATCATCGCCCACATCCATGGCATGCACCGTCATCAAACCCTGCGACGCCGCCGCAAGTTCGGCCAACTCCGTTGCACCGGCAGGATTGCGCACCAGCGCGATCACGCGGTCCCCGGCGGCCAGATGTTGTCGTGCGATTTCAAGGCCGATCCCGCGCCCTGCGCCGGTAATTGCCACTGTCGCCATAACACTCTCCCATTGCCGACCGTGCGTGCGGTCCTGTTCTTTGCGAAAAACAACTTTGCCAGCCATGCAGTTTTGCGGAACTGGCACTTAGGCGAGAAATCCGGCATCGCTGCTGGTTTTTCAGATCAGTCCTCAGTCCGATAAAGTCCGCGAATCGCTTCCATCGAAACTTGGATCACCTGCTTCACCCGCTGCGGCCCGAACACCGGGCGGTGGAGCAACAGGCCGGAATGCACGGCGATGGCAAAATCACTGCCCAGCTTCATCGCTTCCCACTGGTCCCGCCATTGCGGGAAGGATTCGATCATCTCGGCGGTCCACACTTCGTCATAACGGCGCGCTGCAGGTTCGAACGTGGTGTTCAATTCGGCATCGGTGCGCGCGGCCACGGCCAGTTCCAGATAGGCGGCATATTCGCGCGTCAGCACGCTGCGCCAGTGCGCTTCGGTGGCCAGATCAATCAGCAAGGCATCGCGGTTTTGCGCCATGCTGGCCAGATAATCTTCCAGAAACAAACGCATGCGCTGAAAGAAGACATGCTCCACAACCGCTGCCACCAGATCGATCCGCGTGGCAAAGTGATGGTGCATCGCCCCGCGTGAAACCGCAGCCCGTTCGGCGACGCTGGCCGTTGTCAGCCCCTGATAGCCACTTTCCACTAGGCAATCGACCGCCGCCTCCAGCATCTTGAGCCGGGTCTGCGCCGATTTGCGCTGCTGCCAGCGCGCGGGTTCAGCCCCCATACCTTGGGGTCGCATCGCGGCAAGCATCCGCTTTTGCATCGTGGTTCCGGTCATCGTCATGGTCCTGTCATGCCTTTTCGTCGCCATCAAGGCCTCCTGACAAAACCGCCAGTTTCCCCTTTTGGAAGCCCAGCGCATAAAACAGGCAATACCGCCGGTTTTCTGACACAGACCGGAAAATGCATGTGACCGGGCAAACCGTCGGCACAATCGGGAGGGAAGATGTCATGATAAGTGCAACACCATCACGCCTGCTCAGCAGCCTTTCGCTGCTGGCCATGGCCACGCTGCCAGCTACGGCCTTGGCACAAGAGGCACAGGCCGATGATGCCAACACATCAGGCGGTCTCACCGAAATCATCGTCACTGCGCAAAAGCGTTCGGAAAGCATCCAGTCGGTGCCAATCTCGATTGCGGCGGTGGGTGGCGATACGCTGTCTGCGATGAACGTGACGACGCTGCAGGCGCTGCAAGGTGCCGTGCCCAACGTGCAGATCGATAACTTTGCCAACACGCCCAACAACGCGGTGTTCACGATCCGCGGCATCGGCGTGATCGAACCAGATCCCTATGCCGGCAACACCGTGTCGATCGTGGTCGATGGCGTGCCGCAGTTCTTCTCGATGGGCGCGCTGCTCGATACCTATGACACCAACCGCGTGGAAATCCTGCGCGGCCCGCAAGGCACGCTGTTTGGCGCAAACACCACAGGCGGCGTGGTCAACGTCGTCACCAACCAGCCCACCGGCGAATTTGGCGGCTATGTGCGCGGCACTTATGGCAACTGGAACCGGTTCGATGTGAACGCCTCGATCGAAGCGCCGCTGGTCAAGGATGTGGTCAGCGTGAAGGTTTCGGGCATTCACACCCAGCGCGATGGCTGGGTGACGAACGTATGGAACGGCGAGGATATGGGCCGCAAGAATGTGGACGCGGTGCGCGGCCAATTGCGCATCACGCCCAATTCCGACCTTACCGTGACGCTGCAGGGAGAATATGTGGAGGCCCGCAATGGAGCGCCCATCGTGGTCAACGGCGGCCTTCCGGGTGAGGCCAATTACGTGCCCGAAGGCACGTTCTGGAACAACGCGGTCCTGCCCATGTACCGCAGCCCCTGCGCCGTGCCAAACCAGCCCTGCACTGCGCCGGACGAATACTTTTCGGGCAACAACGAAGTGCCCGATCAATCGGACATGACGACGAAGTTCTTCATCGGCACGATCCAGTATGACAACACCCCGCTGGGCGATATCACCGCGATCACCGGGTACAAGAACTTCACCCTGTTCGAATACACCGATCAGGATGGCACCGCCAAGACCAACAACGCAACCCGCCGCCGCACGCGCGGTTGGCAGTTCAGCCAGGAATTGCGCACCGCCTTCAGCATGGGCGACAGCTTCAATGCCGTGGCGGGCCTGTTTTACCTGAAGACCGATTACAACCACTACCAGATGTATCATCTGGACTTCGCAATGCCCGGCCTGATCCAGTACAACGTGCAGGATCAGAGCACCGAGAGCTTCTCGGCCTTCGTGCAAACCTATACCGAAATCACCGACCGGCTGAAACTTTCGGCGGGCCTGCGCTACACACATGACAGCATCGATGCGCGCGCCACGCTCGACACCGGTCTTGGCAGTGAAGCGCTGACTTCGCCCAACTGGGACCGGTTCGATGTGGTGTTCCCCGGCAGCCTTGATGTGGGCGGCAAGAAAAGCTGGAGCAACGTAGGTTGGAAAATCGGCCTCGATTACGAAATGGGCCAGAACCAGCTGGTCTATGCCAACTGGGCGCGCGGCTTCAAATCGGGCGGCTTTACCGGCCGCATCGGCGTGGCCGCAGATGGCGATACGCCCTATAACCCCGAAAAGGTCGATACGTTCGAAGTGGGCCTGAAGGCCGATTTCCTCGACCGCCGCCTGCGCGCCAATATTGCCGCGTTCTATACCAGCTATCGCGATATGCAGGTGGCGCAGATCTACTTTGATCCGGCCACCAACGTGCAGGGCAACCGCATCCTCAACGCCGCTGAGTCCGAGATCAAGGGCTTCGAACTGGAACTGCAGGCCGTGCCCACCGATGGGCTGACCCTGCGCGGCTCGCTCGCTTTCCTCTATACCAAGTACAAGGAGTTCCTCTACTTTGATCCAGTGGGCGGCACCACGATCAGCCTTGAAGGCTTTGCCCTGCAAAACGCCCCGCGCTGGGCATCGACGCTGGGGGTGAATTACACCACCGAATTTGCCAGCGGTGCCAGCGTGGTGGCCGATGTCAGCTGGATGTACACCGGCCAGAAGTTCTACACTGCCGTGGTCAACTCCCCGCGCTCATCGATCCAGCCGACCTATTATGTCGATGCGCTGCTGACGTATTACGGACCAGACCGGCGCTACTCGATTGGCCTGTGGGGCAAGAACCTCCTCGACAAGCGCTATATCTCAACCGTTTACGACAGCCCCGGCTACATGGGCCTCGTCGGCTATGCCCCGCCGCGCCAGTTTGGCGTGACCGTGGGTTACAACTTCTAAGGTTCGCACGATCCTCCCTGGCCCCGGTTGTCTTCATCAGCAACCGGGGCATTTTTTTGGTGCGATTGTGTCGAGTCAGGACCTCGTTGTGCTGCTGACGTTCCGTTCGCCTCTAATTGTCATCCTGAACTTGCTTGGCGTGTATCGCGTTCACAGAACGCTTTCGAATTTTCGTCACCCCGGACTTGATGCGGGGTCCATTTCTCGACCTAGAGCCTTGGTCTGATTGGTAAAATGGATGCTGAAACAAGTTCAGCATGACGAAAAAGTGAGTTCGAAAATTGGCATGTCAGCAATCGTGCAATCGCCGTTTTAAATGCGAGGACACATGATCAGTCCAGACGATCTCATTGCCCGCCACGGCATTCTCAACACTCTTGCCAACCATAGCAGAGGGGTTGACCGGGCAGATGCCAACCTTCTGGGCAGCACCTATCACGCCGATGCCACGGTCGATTACGGGTTCTTTTTCGGCCCGGCGGCAACGCTGGTCGATATTCTGGCAGGCGCGCAAAAAGCGGCACTGCCCACGCTGCACCGCACGTCCAACTGCTGGATCAAAACGCAAGGCCAGCGCGCAACGGCGGAATCCTATGTCATCGCCTATGTCGAAGAGCCGGACCTGCAACGCTGGGTCATGGGTCGCTATCTTGACGCGCTGGAATGCCGCGATGGCAATTGGCGGCTGACCCACCGAACGTACGTGCTCGATGGCAACGTGAACCGCCCGAACAGCGCGGTGCGGGCCGATCCGCCCACCGGCTTTGAACACTTCGTGCCCGCAGGCGGCAAAGGCGCTGCCGATCCCGGCCGCGCGCTGCTCGCCTTTCATTCCGCCTCTGCCGGAGCCATCACCATGACCGCCACGCCCAACCGCGAAGCCGCACTCGAAGCCGCCCTCGCCCGCGCCGAAATCCACGACCTCCTGATGGCCTATGCCCGCGGAGTGGACCGCGCCGATGAAGCGCTGCTCGCCTCAATCTTTACCGACGATTCCACAGTCATCTCGGGCGTGGTCAACGGACCAGGCGCAGCCTTTGCGCGCGACATCACCGCCTTTGTCCGCACCAATCTGGACATGTGCTTCCACTCGGTCGCCAACGAATGGATTGATGTGCGCGGCGATGAGGCAGTGGGCGAGCATTATGTAATCGCGCAAATGGTGCAGGCAGGCACCGAAGTGCTGACCGGGGGCCGCTATATCGACCGCTATGTCCGCCGCAATGGCCGCTGGCTGATCCAGTCACGCACATTCGTAGCCGACTGGAACCATTCGCACCCCTCCACCATGGAACGCGATGGCTTTTACGAGGCCCTGACCAACCGGGGCTGCTTCGGCCCTTCCGATCCCGTTTACGCCCACTGGGCCGCATAAGGAGCAAAAGACATGGGCAAGATGGACGGCAAAGTCGCGCTGATTACCGGCGGCGCATCGGGCCTTGGCGCAGAGGACGCGCGCGTGCTGGCGCGCGAAGGGGCCAGCGTGGTCATTACCGATATGCAGGAGGAGCTGGGGCAGGCCGTCGCCGCCGAAATCCCGAACTGCCTGTTCCTGCACCACGATGTGCGCGATGAAGCGCGCTGGGCAGAAGTGGTGGCCGAAACGCTGAACCGCTTCGGCAGGCTCGATACGCTGGTCAACAATGCCGGCCTCGTGCGCTTTGGCACGGTCGAGGCGCTATCGTGGGAGGATTACAAGCTGCAGACCGACGTGATGGCGGGCGGCACGTTCCTGGGCTGCAAGGCTGCGCTGCCGCACATGAGCCGCGATGGTTCCGGCTCCATCATCAACATGGCCTCGGTCGGCGGGATCAAGGGCATCAGCGCCATCCCCGCCTATGCCGCGGCCAAGGCCGGGATCATCGGCATGACCCGCTCCATCGCGGTCCATTGCCGCGAACAGGGCTATCGCATCCGCTGCAATTCGATCTCTCCCGGCGGCATCGTCACCCCGATGACGGCGCAGGCCCTGGCCGAACTTCCATCTGACAACGCCGGGCTGGATCAGGTGCAGAACCACGGCATGGGCCAGCCCAGCGATATCGCCAACATGGTGCTCTATCTGGCCAACGACGATGGCAGGCACATCACCGGCACCAACATCGTGATCGATAATGGCGAAACGATGGGGTGAGGCCGGAGCCCGTCGCCCTCACCGCAGCGCGCGATAGCGGAAGTTGCGGAACCGCGCGCTGCCCGTACCAGCACAGAACAGCCCGGGCCGCAAACTCAGCAGGTCATCCACCGTATTGGCGTTATAGCCCGAAACCTCGCTGCGCACGCCGTGGCGTGTCCAGTTCTTGCCATCTAGGCTGTAGTAAAACGTCACGATCTGCGCCTCGTTGACAATGCGCATGTGCATCCGCCGCACCTGTGGGGCAGGCTCAGGCCAATAGCTCGCCTTGCCGCCGCGATAGCTTGTCATCCGGTTGCCATCTATGCCCATGCCAAGGAACAGACGGTCGTTAAAGAACAGCAGCAGCCCCGCCGCCGTATCGCCCACAAGTTCCACCTCCACGCTGAATTCATAGGACAAGTCGCCCACATTCTGCGTCAGCACAGAGCAGTTCTGCGGCCCCGACCCCTTGCCCGCCAGCACCAGCGCCCCATCCTCATAACGCACCCGCCCCGCCTCCTCGGGCGCGCTGGCATAGAGCGACCAGCGCGTACCAAGGCTCGGCCCGGAGAAGTCGTCGGACCGCGCAAACCCGTGCGGCACAGCTGCGCCCCCCGGCATGGGCAGCGGCTTTGAAAGATCGCCGCCCTTGGCTCGGAACCACCCGTCTGCAGTCCACTCGATTGGCTCAAGCAAGGTCTGCCGCCCCAGCGTGCGGTAACTGTTCTCGTAGCCGTGGTAGATCATGTACCACTGCCCGCCCGGCCCCTCGACACAGGTCGCATGCCCGCGCGACCACCACTTCTCCGACACATCTTGCGTGCGTTGGATCGGGTTGTGCGGGCAATGCTCCCACGGTCCGTTGATCGAGCGTGAGCGCGACGTCACCACCATGTGCCCCGTCGCAGGCCCGCCGGTGCCGCCCACTGCGCTAACCAGATAGAACCAGCCGCCGCGCCTGAACAGCTTTGGCCCTTCCAGCGCATAGTTTTCGGTGATCCAATCGTCCGGATAGCGCCAGCCTTCATAGACCGTCTCGACCGGCCCTGCTGTCGCAAGGCCATCCTCGGTCAGCCGCACCCGCTTTCCTTGGTTGAAGAACAAGTAGCGATGCCCGTCCTCACCCACCATGTGACCCGGATCGATCAGCCCGCCGATGCCAAGGTCCACCGGATCGCTCCACGGCCCCGCCATGCTATCGGCATGAATCACAAAAATGTTGGCAAAGTCGTTCAGCCCCTTGGACCACGGCGCCTTCATGAACGGAATATAGATGAAATAGCGCCCGCCATGTTTGGCGATGTCCACTGCAAAGCCGGTGCCCAGCGGCTTATTCAGCGACGGGCCGATGGGCCGCCAGTTCACCAGATCGCGCGAATGCCAGATCAGCATACCCGGTGCCGCATCGAACGACGAATGGGTCATGTAGTAATCGTCGCCGTCCTTCAGTACCGAAGGAT
>JBEQBV010000144.1:0-9580 GCA_041639635.1 Novosphingobium sp. | reverse complement strand
CTGCCATTCTGATCGGCAGCATTTGGCTTATCCGAGTTGGTTGGGGAACGGCTTGCGATCATCGGGATTGAGGAGCATTGACGAGCAAAACACATTGATGCACCTGATTGGAGTTTGTTCTTGAGCGTAACCTTGCTTGCCAGCACCGCGCTGCTTGCTGCGCCCGTTGGCGTGTCAGCGGATCTGCTCAATGAGGCCACTGCAGCTTATTGGCAGGACGCGACCAGTGTTGCTGGCTCTTCGGACGAAGCATCGCGTCAGAGCGCCGGGCAAGCGATCACTGAAGCCGTGCCCGGACAGGTGCCTGATTTGGCTGGCACAATTCCTGTAACGCTACCCACACCGCAATTCGGTGAAACTGCGCCACCAGCGCCCTCGCTCGATCAGATCGAGCAGGAAGAAACGGCTATCGTCGTGTCGGGCGAGCGTACGCCGAAGCAGGACCCGATGCAGGCGATCAACCAGGTATCATATGACGCGGTACAAGCGGTCGATGATGCGGTGATCGCGCCCGTTGCGATGGTTTACCAAGATGTGCTGCCAAAGCCTGTGCGGACGGGCCTTCGTAACGTGCTGCGCAACCTGACCGAGCCCGTAGTGGCGCTCAATTTCCTGCTGCAACTGAAGCCGGGCAAGGCGTTCGAGACGCTGGGCCGCTTTGCGCTCAATTCCACGATAGGGGCGGCGGGGCTGATCGATGTGGCCAAGGCCAAGCCGTTCAACCTGCCCTATCGGCGCAACGGGTTTGCCTGGACGTTCGGGTATCATGGCATTGGCCCGGGGCCTTACATGTTCCTGCCGCTGGTGGGGCCGACCACTTTGCGTGATGTGATCGGGCTAACGATTGACCGTTTCCTGATGCCGTTCGCGGTTGGCGGACCTTTGCAAAGCCCCGCATTTGTCACCAGCAGTTTCGTGATCCGCTCGTTGGATGAACGGGTGGAAAATGACGAGCTGTTCAAGCGTATTCGCGAGGAATCAAATCCTTACGCCAGCTATCGCGAACTTTATCTGAAGACGCGGCGGGCCGAGATCGACGCGCTGAAAGGGAAGGCCCCCTATCAGCAGGAAGGCACCATCGTTCTGCCTGAACTGACGCGGACAGCGCCACCGGTGATGCCAGCGCCTTCGGCTGCGGTGGAGCCAGTGGTGCCTGAAGGGCCTCCGTCGATCACGTTCATTTCCGAACCTGTTGTGCAGCCATTGCCAGTAGGACGTTGAAAAGTTGTTCATGGCGCGTCGCCGCGAAGGCGGGGACCTCAGGCTTTCTCGCGCATCTTAAAAGGCCCGAGATCTCCGCCTTCGCGGGGAAGCCGTAGTTTCACATCCTGCGAGATTTAGCTTTCCAGCCCGGCCAGACGCCGCATCATCAGGGCGATGGTCGTCGCGTTGCCGGGGCTGCCCATCACGGGTGGACGTTTCGGAACCCGTACGCTTGAAATCATCGCCCTGAATTACGCGGGCGAGCAGTTCGGCGTTTGACGGGAATTGCAGCTCCATGCTCGCACCCGCGCCGACGATCAGCGTTGTCCGTGTTTTGAGCATGTGTGGCAGAGGTCCCGGGTTTGTGGACGCACCATTGCGGAAACATACCTAAGATCGGGTTCACGAAAGCAAACTGACGGGAAAGAGCCCCGCTTTTTGGGGCATGATCCACAACCGATCTTGGCAAAGGCATTGCGGCGCGGGGATGGGAACCCCATATCCCCGGAAAGCGTCGGGCGGCGTGCCCGGCAGGACGGAAACAAAGTGCCCATGAATCTCTATCCCCTGCTTCCCTTGCGCGACATTGTGGTGTTTCCCGGCATGGTTGTGCCGCTGTTTGTTGGACGCGAAAAATCCGTGTCCGCGCTTGAAGCGGCGATGACCGGTTCGAAGGACATCTTCCTGCTCGCGCAGCTTGATCCCGGCTGTGACGATCCTGATCGTGATGACCTTTACGATACCGGCGTGATCGCCAGCGTACTGCAGCTGCTCAAACTGCCCGATGGCACGGTGCGCGTGCTGGTCGAAGGGCGTGAGCGCGCGTCGTTGAAGAGCCTGCGCGAAGAGACGACGTCGCATGGTCAGATGCTGGTTGCGCAAGTTGAACCGCACGATCCGGTGGTGGCTGAAGGCACTGAAATTTCGGCGATGATGCGTTCTGTCGTCGATCAGTTTGCCGAATACGCCAAACTTTCCAAGAAGTTGCCGCAGGATGCAGGCGGCCAATTGGGCGATATCGAAGACGCCGGAAAGCTGGCCGATGCAGTGGCCGCAAACCTGGCAGCCAAGGTGGCTGACAAGCAGGCCGTGCTGTCTGAAGCCGATCCGATGAAGCGGCTGGAAATGGTGCTGTCCTTCATGGAGGGCGAGCTTGGCGTTCTGCAGGTTGAGCGCAAAATCCGTGGCCGTGTGAAGCGCCAGATGGAAAAGACGCAGCGCGAATATTACCTGAACGAGCAGTTGAAAGCGATCCAGTCTGAACTGGGTGGTGGCGATGGCGAGGAAGCCAATGAGATTGCCGAGCTTCAGGAGAAGATCGAGAAGCTCAAGCTTTCGAAGGAGGCCAAGGCCAAGGCGCAGACCGAGCTGAAGAAGCTCAAGACCATGCAGCCGATGAGCGCCGAGGCGACCGTCATCCGCAACTACCTCGACGTGTTGCTGGGCCTGCCATGGGGCAAGCGCAGCAAGCTGAAGCGCGACATTCCGGCAGCGCAGGCGGTGCTGGATGCCGATCACTATGCGCTCGACAAGGTCAAGGACCGGATCATCGAGTATCTGGCGGTACAGGCGCGCACGAACAAGCTGAAGGGGCCGATCCTGTGCCTCGTCGGCCCTCCGGGCGTAGGCAAGACCTCGCTGGGCAAGTCGATTGCCAAGGCAACCGGGCGGCAGTTCGTGCGTCAGTCGCTGGGCGGGGTGCGGGACGAGGCCGAAATCCGTGGTCATCGCCGGACGTACATCGGCTCGCTGCCGGGTAAGATCGTGACGAACCTGAAGAAGGCTGGCACTTCGAACCCGCTGTTCCTCCTCGATGAAATTGACAAGCTGGGGCAGGACTTCCGTGGCGATCCGGCATCGGCGCTGCTCGAAGTGCTGGACCCGGAGCAGAACGCCAAGTTCCAGGACCATTATTTGGAACTGGACCTTGACCTGTCAGACGTGATGTTCGTCTGCACGGCCAACAGCCTGAACCTGCCGCAGCCCTTGCTTGATCGCATGGAGATCATCCGGCTGGAAGGCTATACCGAAGATGAGAAGGTCGAGATTGCCGAACGGCACCTGATTGCCAAGCAGGTGGAGGCGCACGGTCTGAAGAAAGGCGAGTTCACTCTGGAGACAGAGGCGCTGCGCGACCTGATCCGGTATTATACGCGCGAAGCTGGCGTGCGTACGCTGGAGCGTGAAGTGGCGCGTCTGGCGCGCAAATCGCTGCGCCAAATCCTTGAGGGCAAAGCCAAGAGCGTGACGATCACGCCCGAAAATTTGGCTGACTTCGCAGGTGTGCGCAAGTTCCGCCATGGCGTTTCGGACGAGGAAAATCAGGTTGGCGCGGTCACGGGTCTGGCATGGACCGAGGTGGGCGGCGAGCTGCTGACGATCGAAAGCGTGACCGTGCCCGGTAAGGGAGCGGTCAAGACCACCGGCAAGCTTGGCGAAGTCATGAGCGAAAGCGTGCAAATGGCGTTCAGCTTTGTGAAGGCGCGCAGCCCTGCCTATGGCATCCGGCCTTCAATCTTCAATCGCAAGGACCTGCACATCCACTTGCCCGAAGGCGCGGTGCCCAAAGATGGGCCGAGTGCGGGCATCGGCATGGTGACCGCGATGGTTTCCACGCTCACCGGTATACCGGTGCGGGCTGACGTGGCGATGACCGGCGAAGTTACGCTGCGTGGCCGGGTGCTGGCCATCGGCGGGCTGAAGGAAAAGCTGCTGGCGGCGCTGCGTGGCGGCATCAAGACGGTGTTGATCCCCGAGGAGAATCGCAAGGATCTTGCCGAGATTCCGGCCAACATCAAGGAAGGGCTGGAAATCATTCCGATTTCGCACGTCGACGAAGTGCTGGCACGGGCGCTCACGAGTGTACCGCAAGCCATTGAGTGGACCGAGGCCGATGATCTGGCATCGCAGCCCTCGGCATTGCCAGCGGGTCCGGCTACTGTGCCAACGGCACACTGATAACCTTGCGGGATGGGTCTATGGTTGCGGGCAAACCTTCCGGGGAACCGGTCGGTTTGCCTTAACCTTTTGCTTTAGTCTTTGACAGTTGGCGGTTTCTGGGCTTCTTTTGCGCCATCCAACAGGGCGATTCATGTCATCAATCCCCGGATAAAAGACTAGGGAGTTCCGCAATGAACAAGAACGATTTGATCGGCGCGGTTGCCGATATCAGCGGCCTTTCGAAAAGTGATGCTACCAAGGCTGTCGAGGCCGTGTTTGAATCGATTTCCGGCTCGCTGGCCAAGGGCGACGAAGTGCGCCTCGTTGGCTTTGGGACTTTTTCTGTGGCCAAGCGCAAGGCGTCCACCGGTCGCAATCCGCGCACGGGTGAGCCAATGGCGATCAAGGCATCGGCCCAGCCCAAGTTCAAGGCGGGCAAAGGGCTGAAGGACGCGGTCAACTAATCTGCGCAGTTTCGGCGGTTTCGCCGGTTGATTTGATTATCGGAAAGCCGCGCCAGTTATTGCGACAGGTGCGGTTTTTTCTTGGAAAGCGCTTGTTGTCGGCCCTGATCAGGGCGTGATGCGGACCAGCGCAGTGGGAGCGTCCTTGGCGCGCGCGTTGACCTGCCATGTCAATATCTTGCCCGTTGTTCCGGCAATGGGACCATCATCGGTATTGTTGGCCAGAACTTCACCATCGGTGGTGAGCGTTAGCACGCCATCAAGCACAGGCATGCCGTCGTCCCCGGACTTCTGATTTTTGCTATCTGCCATAGCGGCCGCCATGCCCATGAATGGGGCCCCTGCTGAAGCAGATGCAAAAGCTGGCGCATCGATCCGTACGCCACCATCCGCCCGCCGCATCATGGTGACGAACGGCGTGACCATTGGCAGCTTTTCCACCATGGGAAAGCTGAAATCGTGGGTGAGATTTCCGGTGATGGCGTAATCAACTTCGAATCGTCCGTCACCCTTGTCGACCACGGATTTCCAACCCTTTTGCCGGCGCAGGCGTTCGGCAAATTCCTGCGCGGCGCGCGGATCGGATGGATCGATGCCGCCCAGCATCGTCTTCATCATCTGCTCATCGGATTTCTTCTTTTGTGCAGAAGCAATCCGGCTGGCTTCTCTGTCTTCTTCCCACTGCTTTTTCTGTGTGGCGAGTTCCTCGGCCGAACATTCCTGCTCCTCGCCGCTTTCTGTGCTGTAGCAGGTAGTTGGTTTGAATTCTGCTTGGGCATCGCCTTTGGCCCGTTCGTTGGCGGCAAGCTTTGACAGGGCGAGGACGTGGATATCGCCCTTGTAGCTGAAGCTGAAGGTGCCATCCTTGCGCAAGTCGATTGCCGACGTGAACTTTCCGGGTAGCAAGAGGCAGCCAGCCAGCAATAGCAATGCGGTGACCGCCAAGCCGAATTTCAATGCGCGCATCACCTGGCCCCCTCAGCTTGTCAGTCCTCGTTCGCGATCACTCTTCGCGCGTTGCGACGGCGTAAAGCGCGATGGCGGCTGCATTGGAAACGTTAAGGCTTTCGATGGAAGAGGCAATGGGCAGCCGTGCAATGGCATCGCAATGCTGCGCAACATTGTGGCGCAGGCCTTCACCTTCGGCACCAAGGACCAGAACGATCGGGCCTGTGGGTACGGCAGATGGGAACACCGCCTTGCCATCGCCATCCAGGCCGATCCGCCAGTAACCTTCCTCGCTCATCCGTTCGAGCGCGCGGGACAGGTTCACCACGCGCACCCAAGGCACCACTTCGAGCGCGCCCGATGCGGCTTTCGCAAGTGTGCCGGACTCGGGGGGCGAGTTGCGGTCTTGCGTGACAAGCGCCGCAACATCGAACGCTGCGCACGAGCGCAGGATTGCGCCGACATTGTGTGGATCGGTCACCGAATCGAGCACAACGATGGTGCGGCCTTCGGATTCATCCAGAATGTCATCCAGAGCGACATCATCGAGCGGTGCGCAATCAAGGACGAGGCCCTGATGCGGCGCATCCTTGGCCACAAGCCGTCCCAAATCAGCCGCCTGTGCATATTCCACGGGCAGGGAGGAGGGCAGTTCCGCATCGTGATGATCAAGCATGGCCTGAATCGCCTCCCGCGTGCCCCAGAGCTTTTTGGCATCACGGTTGGGATTGGTCAGCGCGGCTTCCACGGCATGGCGGCCCCACAGGCGAATAGCACCGGCACTGCCGCGCCCGGAGCCCCGGCCGCCCTTGTTGCGTCCGGCACGGCCACGCAGCGCGCGGCCTTTGGGTTGATCATCATGACGCGGCATTGGGGCACCTTTTCACAAATTCGATGAAATTTCATGGCGCGCATGCCAGCCTGCCCATTGACAGGCAAGTCCCGCTTCGCCAAAGGGACCGCCTCTCGGCCGGATGGTCTCTTCGGAGACCAGCAATTCCGGCTTTCTTTTCGAAGAAATCCGGCACCGGCAGCACTGGTGTGGACAGGTGGCCGAGTGGTTAATGGCAGCAGACTGTAAATCTGCCCGCGAGAGCGTACGCTGGTTCGAATCCAGCCCTGTCCACCACCCCCTTATTCACTGACATCCGTCAATGCCCATGGAAATCCCGGATTTCCTAGGGTATTCTGCCCGTCATTGCACGCATTTGTCCGCTGCTGTTTGCATGCAGCCGAAAGCTAGTGTGGGAGGGGTGTGAGCGTAAAACGGCTTACTCCCATACTGCGACGCCCCCCAAAGTGGCATCATCTTCATAGATAATTGCCAAATGGCATTATATATGCGTATATGCTGCCATATGGAGAAATGCCATGCTGGCTCTGCAACCCGTTGATACTGCCGTTACCGCTTTCCGTCCCGATCCAATTACTCAGGACGAGGCAGCTGCCATGTTTCGGGCAGTCCTCAATCTGTTCGGCAAATGGGAATTGACCGACGAACAGGCGGCAATGCTGCTCGACATGCCAGTGCGCTCCTATCGTCGCTGGAAGGCCGAAGGCCCCGGGCGAATCTCGCGCGATGGTCGTGCTCGGCTGTCCAACCTCATGGGCATTCACAAGGCGCTCCGGATCATCTTTTCGGAAAGCTCGCGAGGCTATGCTTGGATCAGGGCAGCCAACGACGCGTTCGGAGGAGCCAGTGCGCTCGACGTGATGCTCGGGGGCGAACTTACCGACATCATGCGGGTGCGTCGCTACCTCGACGCCGAGCGGGGTGGCTGGTGAGCGGAACGGCGGATATTACTGTTTCTCGAGTTGAGTGGAGGGGCGCTGTTCGGATTATTCGCAGCGCCTTTCCACCGATCGACCTGTTCGAGGATATCGCCGATCCAGCCGACTGGCCGTTGCTGATCTCGGCAGAGCAGAAGACCAATCCCCGCATCATGGCGACGATTGGCAATCTGGATATGGTCCCTATCGACCGCCGCGTCGGCGGCAGCGGCGCTTCCTACCTCATGGCGCCGTTCACCCATGTCAGCACCGACCGGCCAAGCCGCTTTACCGATGGCAGCTACGGCGTGCTCTATGTTGGGGACCGGTTTGAAACCGCGCTGTTCGAGACGATCCACCACCATGCCCGCTTCATGGCACGGACAAAGGAAGCGCCTGGCTGGACCTCGCAGTTCCGGGAAATCGTCATGGCGGTCGATGCAGACCTACATGATCTTAGAGTTGCCGATTCACAACCGAACCCGATGCTGGACCCTGACAGCTACGCGGCATCTCAAGCTCTCGCTGCAATTCTCAGGAGCGAGGAATCCGACGGCATTGTCTACCCGAGCATCCGGCATCCCGGTGGGGAATGCGTCGCACTCTTCTACCCAGACGGCGCGTCAAACCCCTTCCAAGGGCGGCATCTCGACTACCACTGGGATCGCGCGCGCGTGGATCTTGTGCGTGATGCTGGATCAGGGGCTGTTTTTCGTATCGTAGAATTGCCGCCCGATCCTGTCTGACTGCATGAGTTGGGCTTCCTGCCGAGTGCTGAAGGATCTGAGAGCACAGTTGCCGGTTTTTCTCGATCGCCCAGCCATCCTTACCAATGTCGAAGACAAGATTGTGCAAGTTCTCAGGTCGGATGAAACTCCTAGGACGAACAACTGCAAGTCGAAAGGAACCCATTATGTGGGAGATTGATCTGAGATACGATTATTTATCAAGAAATTCAGAGACTTAATGAGGTAATTCGGTGCAAGCCCTGACGCCTCCTTATCATGAGTTTACTCCATGGTTTTGCGCGCTTGCGCTGACTGGATCTGACAAGGCGATATTGTTTTGGGCAAGTCTGCTTGTCCCCACGAGAGCCAGCGCGTAGATGGGGCGCATGTCCGGAGAAATACTCGATAACCGTGGTCGCGGTTCCGCAGGTTGGTCATGGCCATCCATCCATCCCGAAGGGCGCAAGTTCGGCCTGATTGCAGCGGCTTTGAGCGCTGGTGCTGCATTCATGGCGTGGGAGACAATTGCTTGGCCGCTGGCGTTCCTTACGCTGGGCGTGCTGGCATTCTTCCGCGATCCTGTGCGCGTGACACCGCGCGATGACCGGTTTGTGGTTGCACCCGCTGACGGGTTGATCACGCTGATCCAGAAGGTCCCGCCCCCGCGCGAACTGTGTGCCGACGATGGTTCAGGCGTCCGTGGCATGGCGGGCGAGCCTGTAACGCGGGTGTCGATCTTTATGTCGGTGTTCGACGTGCACATCAATCGCTCCCCGATCGCCGGGACGATCCGCCGCGTGGTCTATATCCCAGGCAAGTTCCTGAATGCTGATTTGGACAAGGCCAGTGAAGAAAACGAACGGCAACATTTCCTGGTGGAACGCGGCGATGGCGTGCAAATTGGATTTACCCAGATCGCAGGGTTGGTTGCCCGGCGCATTGTGCCTTTCGTGAAAGGCGGGGATATCGTTGCTGCAGGTCAGCGTGTGGGGCTGATCCGTTTTGGAAGCAGAGTTGACGTCTATCTGCCTGCAGGAACCGAACCGAAGGTGCTGATGGGCCAGCGCACGATCGCTGGTGAGACGGTGCTGGCCGAGATTGGCGATGCACCGATGATCGAAGGCATCGCGCAGTGATCGATGACGAGGGCTTTGACGGCTCCGGCGTGACCGAAGGTGCCACAAGGCCGGGGCTCCGCCGTGGTCGGCTGCCCGGCGGGCTCACGCTGCGGGCCATGACGCCCAATGCGATCACAACCGCTGCACTGTGTTCCGGGCTTACGGGCATTCGCTTCGCCGTAACTGCGGCATCAGGCACGGACCCGGCACAGGTAGCCGAAGACTGGCGCAAAGCTGTGGCGGCGGTGATTATCGCCGGTTTGCTGGATGGCATCGACGGCCGCATTGCGCGGCTGCTGAAGGCGCAATCGCGCTTTGGAGCCGAACTCGACAGTCTCGCTGACAACGTTTCGTTTGGCGTGGCACCAGCGCTGATCCTCTTCCTTTGGTCGCTGCAGGAAGTGCCGCG
>JBEQBV010000143.1:0-9667 GCA_041639635.1 Novosphingobium sp. | reverse complement strand
CGGTCAAACGTGGCGGATGATCGCAGCAGCGGGGTGACGCCTGCTTCCAGAACTTGCGCCAGATAGACCTCATCGGTCAGCGTGAACCGTTCGGGCAATCCCGCCGTCACCGGATGGTCTGCCACCACGGAAATCTCGTGGCACACATCGTGGCAATAGCCGCTGTCGGCCACAGCCTCCCCGTCCCACGTGCCGGGATGATAGAAGAATTGCCCGCCCAGCCATTCGTGATACTCGGCCCACGTGGGCCATCCCGCCACCGCATGATGCAGCGCCACAACGCCCTTGCCTTGCTCCAGCAAGGCCTTGAAACCCGACCGCAATTCAGCTTCAGGCTCCAGATAGAGCGGGGGATTTTCCGAGCATTCAAAGTCCAGCCCCGGCATATCGTACAGCACCAACACATCAAACCCGCGCATCCCATCAGGGTTCATCAGCCGCGCGGCAGCCGGTTGATCGACCATCGTGGCCGAAATTCCCTCCATGGCCTGAAACATCGCGTCAAAGGCCGTCCGGTCAAACGGATGGCCACGCACGGCAACAAGGCATTGCAACGGTGCCCGGTGTTTGATGATCGGCATCAGTCCTGAACTTTCACGATAACTTTGCCCATCGCCTTGCCCGACAGCATCCGGTCATAGGCCACCAGTGTGTTCTCCAGCCCCACCGTCTCATCCAGATTGACGGTCAAGGTCCCGGCATCCACCCATGCGCGCAAGGTCGGCAAAAACTCTGCGCCGCGATGCAGGAAATCGGGGATGAAGAACCCCTCGATCCGCAAGCGCCGCATCAGCACCTGATCGAACCGCGCCGGACCGGGCAGGGGGGCGTCGTTATCATAGGCGGCCACCATCCCGCACACCGCCACGCGCCCATAATGCGCCATGTTGGGCAGGACTGCATCGAGCATAGGCCCGCCGACATTGTCGAAATAGGCATGGACCCCGCCCTCAACAGCGGCGAGGCGGGTGGCCACATCCTCATTCTTGTAATCAATCGCCATGTCCACGCCCAGCACTTCGCGCAGATAGCGGCACTTGTCCGGACCCCCGGCAATGCCGATCACCCGCGCGCCCAGATTGCGGCCTACCTGGCAGGCCATGCTGCCGGTCGCCCCTGCCGCGGCTGAAACCACCAGCCATTCGCCCGGCTGCACCGCCGCCACATCCTTCACGCCGACATAGGCGGTCCAGGCGTTCATCCCGAGCGCGCCAAAGTGGTGGCGCACATCGCCAAGGCTCTCATCCACCACCTCAAGCCCGGCTAGCGCGGGCACCACCGTGGCATAATCGGCCCATTGCCCGAACCCGCGCACCAGCGTGCCCACGGCAAAGAGAGGATCAAGGCTCTCACTCACCCGCCCCAGCACAAGGCCAGCCATCTTCGATCCCAGCGGCAGCGGCGGCTGATAGCCATCGGTGCGCGGGCTCATCCACATGCGCGTGCCTGCATCCATTGAAAGCCAGCCCACTTTCACGCGCACCTCGCCTTGGGCCAGCGGAGGCAGGGTTTCGGTCTGCAAGCTCAGGGCATTGGCAAAGTCGGACCCTTGTGGATGGCGGTCCAGTCGCCAGAAACGGTTGGTGGTCATGGCATTTCCTCTCATGCCAAGGGGTGCCGCTACGGCAGCGCCGCCTCACCTCTCCAAAAGGACAGTCTGGCCTTATTCGCAGTGGGGAGGACCAAAACCTGCAGATATGCCGGTTTCCATAAAGGTCATGGGAGAAGTGCATTGAAGATTTCAGCAAAGTCGTGGCTGCTTGCGTCCTGCATTTTGGGCAGCGCGCACACCGCTCATGCGCAAGAAGCTGCGCAAGACGCGGCGCAAGAAGCCGTCAGCAGCGGCGGCCTTGAAGAAATCATCGTCACCGCCCGCAAGCGTGAAGAATCGGTGCAATCGGTCCCCGTTGCCGTAATGGCGATTTCGGAAAAGACCATCCAGCAGCGCGACATCACCTCGATCGAAAAGATCGCCGCTGCCACGCCGAACCTGAACGTGGGCCGGGCATCCAATGGCTCGGGCGCGCAGCTCACCATGCGCGGCATCGGCTCTTCATCCACCTCGATCGGCATCGAACAGTCGGTCGCTGTCGTCGTCGATGGTGCCTATTACGGGCAGGGCCGCATCATTCAGGAAGGCTTCTTCGATCTCAAGCGAGTCGAAGTGCTTAAGGGGCCGCAGGCGCTGTTCTTTGGCAAGAACGCCACCGCAGGCGTCATCAGCCTTGCCACCAACGATCCGGGGCAGGATCGCGAATTCATCGCCCGCGCTGCTTATGAATTCCGCTCGCGCCAATATCAGGGCGAACTGATCGCCTCGATCCCGCTGACCGAAACATTGGGCGTGCGCTTCGCCGCGCGTGGTTCGATCATGGATGGCGGCTATTATCGCAATGTCTCGGTGGACCGCACCTATACCACGGTCGATATCCGCGATGTGCTGGCAGGGGGCAGCGGCAATCCAATTGGATCGGTGGCCAAGCCTGCGCCTTCGCTTCAGCCCGGCGAGGATGAATTCCTTGGCCGTGTCACGCTGAAATACACGCCCGATGATCGTCTGACGATGACGCTGAAAGGCTCCTACAACTACAATCAGGTCAACAATTCCTCGTGGAACTATGTGGCCTACAACTGCGGCCTTGCCAGCGGCGTCAGCCAGTTGACCGGGTACCGTTGCGGCAACGAATTCGTCACGCATCAGAACAACATGCCCGCCGATATTGCCGCCAACTTCCCCTTCGCCAAGCAGGACGGTTCGCTTTATAACCGTTATCGCTCATGGGCGATCAATGGCGCGGTGACCTATGATCTCGATAATCTGACGATCAGCTCGATCACCAATTACAACACCAACAACAACCGGTGGACCTGCGCCTGCGATTTCCAGAGCAGCAATGCCGGCACATGGGCCACCGAAAATGCCACGTGGAAGGCCTTCAGCCAGGAACTGCGCGCCCAGACATCGTTTGATGGCCCGATCAACCTGATGGTTGGCGGCCTGTACCAGAAGACCAAGCGTGAATTCGAACAGTACGTGATGTTCGCAGGGCTGCGCGATGATCAGGCCTCGCCCGCCAACCGCTTCGTCGCCTCGTCCAAGACCAGTTTCACCGATGGGGAAACCGTGGCCCTGTTCGGGCAGGTCAGCTGGGCCTTGGCCGATACGCTCGAACTGGCGGGTGGCGTGCGTTATACGCATGAGACCAAGGACAGCTTCTTCACCCAGCCCTACAACAATCTGGGCGTGCAGAGCATCTTCCGCGATCGGGCCGATCCCGATGGCCTTGGTGAAGTGACCGCCGCCCAGGTGTTCGATGACTGGTCGCCCGAAGTCACCCTCACCTGGAAGCCGCAGGACGGCATTCTCGTCTATGGTGCCTATAAGACGGCCTATAAATCCGGTGGCTTTTCCAACGGCGGGATCAACTCGAAGTTCTCCGCCGATCCGCTGGCTGACCTTACTTTCAACCCGGAAAAGGCACGCGGTTTCGAAGCGGGGATCAAGACCACGCTGATCGATAACCAACTGCGCCTAAACCTTGTCGCGTTCACTTATGCTTACGATGATCTGCAGGTGGACTTCTTCAACTCGCCGATCTTCGCCTTCCAGACGCTGACCGCCGATGCCCGCACCAAGGGCGTTGAGGTTGATTTCGAATATGCCCCGCGCGCCATCGATGGCCTGAATATCCACGGCTCGCTCAACTATACCAAGGCACGCTACACCCGCTTTCCGCTGGCCCCGTGCTATGCCGGTCAGACCCCGGCGCAGGGCTGCACGCTGATCGGCGGGCTGGATGCGCGGCAGAACCTCAATGGCGCGCCGCTTTCCGTTGCACCGGAATGGACCGGAGCCTTCGGCGTTGGTTATGATACGGCGGTAGGTGAAGGGTTCAAGATCGGCTTCAACGTCGATACCCGCTATTCTTCCAGCTACCTCGCCTCGGGCTTTGGCAACCCATTCTCGCGGCAGGGGAAGTATGCGGTTCTCGATGCGGGCATCCGCTTTGGCGCAGAAGACGACAACTGGCAGATCGCGGTGATCGGCAAGAACCTGACCAACCGGTTCTTCGTCAGCGGCGTGGTTGATGGCCCGTCCACCGGCAGCGGTACGGGCACGGCTGCGGGCGTACGCGCCGATCAGCTCGGCTTCGGCAACCTGCCCCGCACGGTGCAAGTCTCTGTGATCAAACGCTTCTGATTGCCTGATTTTCCGATTGAAAAGGGGGCGGAACCGCGAGGCTCCGCCCCCCTTTTTGCGGCCTGAACACCCGATCAGAAATCGAAACGCAGCGATCCTGAAACCGTGCGCCCATTGGCCGCGCGGGCAAAGCCGATGCCGTTGGCCGGAACGCTTGATTGGTTCACTTCAAAGATCCCCAGCGTGTCGAACAGGTTCTGCGCGTTCAGCGTGAACCGCAGATTGTCGGCAGGGCGCACTTGCAGGAATGCGCCCACGGTGGTGAAGCCCGGCATCCGCAACAGGTTGGAATCCTGCGCATAACTGCCGGTGATCGTAACAATGCTTGCCCCGGCTGCCACTTTGCCGAAATCCACCTGCGGCACTGCAATCAGTGTCCAGTCGGGCTGATGGCGGGGCTGTTTTCCGGTCAGCGTCGGATCAAGCCGGTCCAGCGTGATCTTGGCCTTGGTATAAGTCGCGCCCACCATCAGGTTGAACACGCCGCGCTGCACGGTGCCTTCCAGTTCCACCCCATCGGCCTTGTATGTCCGGTCGGTGCGGTTGGCTGATCCGTTCAGCACGTTGTGATCGTCGGCCTCCACATGGAACACCGTAGCGTTCAGCGTCATGCCATCCTTGCGGAATTTGAAGCCGCCTTCGATCTGCTTGACCTTGTCGGCCTTGTCCCGGTTCGTGGCGGGCTCGCCCGTAGCGTTGCTGATGACCGGGGTGAACAGGATCTTGTCGGCATTGGCGCGCGCGCCCAAGCTATAGCGCGCAAAAAGCGAAAAGGGCTCTGCCACGCGATAGTTTATGCCCGCAGAATAGCTGAGATAGCCGTAGTTGTAATTGACCGGCGCGGGTCGGTCGAATGGCAAAAAGGCCACGCGCGTCTCGGCCGTGGTAATCACGCCATCGCCGTTGATGTCTTGCGAGCGTAGCCCAACGCGCCCTTCGCCAAGGTCTGCGCCCACCAATTGGCCGCGCACCCGGCCAATGTCATAACGCAGGCTGCCGCCAATGGCGATCTTGCCAAAGTGGTAGTTCACCGAACCATAAGGCGCGATCACGCGGTAATCGACATCGAAAGCGCGGCGGAACAGGCTGCTTGCCCGCCCGAACGAAAAATATCCGTCAAGCGTCTGATTGACGCCTGCAGCATTGGCAATATCGACCATGGCAGTGTTGCCATCGCCATTGGCATCGACGTTCATCGCTGTGTGCAGCCACGTGGTGTGCAGCTTTTGCGTTGCTACATAAAGGCCACCGGTGGTCGTCAGCTTGCCGCCCGGCAGTTCCCACACCTTGGATGCGCGCAGATCGTTGGTGAAGTTATCAAGGCTGCGGGCGCGGACAAAGGACACGAAATACAGCGCCAGCAATCCATTCCCATTGATCAGGCTGCCACCCGGGATGGCCTGTCCGGCGAGAGGCCCGCTGGCATAGCTGGCAGTTGCGCCTGCGCCAGCCTGCCCTTCGGCAAAGGCGGATACGGTGTTGGCGGTATTGGGAAAGGCGCGGCTGAAATCGCCCCTGTTGGAGGCGTAGCGCGCCCTTTCGGTAATGGTCCAGCCGCCCAGATCGAACTGCGCTTCAAATCCCAGCGATTTTGAAATGGCGTGCTGGCCGGTGTCCATCGGCAGCTGCGCCAGCGCGTTGTTCTGGTCCAGCGTGATGACCGGGCCAAGATTGGGTGAAAGGACCGAATCGTGCCGCAGATCAAAGCCGGGAAAACTGCTGAACTGTGGCTTGTCGTTGGTGCCGGTGATATTAACGAAATAGGGCGCGAAAGTCGGCGAGCGGTCATCAAGATATTTGGCGTAAACGCGCACATAGCCACCATCGGCAAATTCGCGCGTCACGTTCAGCTTCACCTGTCCGCCGCGCCAACCGTCAAAACCGATGTTGCGCGGCCCTTCGCCGTGACGATAGAAGCCGCCGATGTTGAAGCGGGTGTGTTCGCCCAGCCGCGCGCCGTAATTGAAATCCAGCCGCTTTTCGTCAAAATCCAGCCCGGTGGATGCCTGCACCATGCCGCCCTCAACATCGCCAGTGCGCGAGATGATGTTGATAACGCCGCCCGGTGAATTGGAGGCAAATGTCGATGCCGATCCGCCTCGGATCGTCTCGATCTGGTTGATGGTAAAATCGTTGCGCAGATAAACGTCGGTGCCAACGTTGAACAGATCGCCAAATTCCAGGATGGGCAGGCCATCTTCCTGAAATTGCATGTATTTCGATCCGCCCGCAGCCAGCGGAAGGCCGCGCACGGTATAGTTGTTGTTGCCCTCACCAATTCCTGTGGCCACGCGCAGGCCCGCCATCGTGCGCAGCACATCGCCCAGCGTGCGCGGGCCGAACTTCTGGATTTCGTCCCCACGCAGTGCGCTGGTCGATGTCGCACTGTCCAGCCGGTCGCGGCCCTTGGCAACGCCGGTGGAGAAAATCTCCTTTGGCGGTGCTGCGGGGGCGGCCGACTGGCCCTCGGCGGCTTTGGCAGCCTTTGCCGCATCCTCTGCTTCATCGGCAAGCGCAGGTGAAACAAGCGCAATCTGCGCGGCGAAAACAAGCAAAGCAGCCTTGGTCATCAGCAATCGTTCCCCCATGTCGGCCGCAAGAGCGCGGATGACAGCTTGTGGTTCGATTGCTGCGTTTAAGCCTTTGATCTCAGGGTTATGCTAAACAGGTCTATGCGTTTGCCCTAGGCAGAATTGCGCATTCCCTCGTTAGCAGCCCTTGGGTGCGTGCTGGCGGTGGATGTTGCGGAACGAGCGCGTCTTGAACAGCCACTGGCCGTCCACTTTCACGCACGTGTCTTCATAAACGCCGCGATCGCGCATTGTCGTACCGTTCTGGTCATAGACTTCAGCGGTGTAGCTGCGCATCGTTGCGCTATCGCCGGTCACTTCGATGGAGCCGGGCCAGGCTTCGAACATGATGCCGGGATAGTTTTTCATCGCCTCTACCCACATCGCGCGGATCGCATCGCGGCCGCGTGTGGTGCCAAGTTCGGGATAGTCCGGCAGCGACCATTCGGCGTCCTGCGCCCATGTGGCCGCCCATGCGTCTGCATCGCAGCGGGTTACAGCATCGGCATATGTTTCAAGCAGTTCGCGAATGGCGAGGCGGTCTTCAGCGGGGCCGGTGAAGGGCATTTTTGACTCTCCCGAACGTGTTTTTCTGAAGTGCACCTAGATGCACCTAGGAACACCTAACCTGCTTCAAGCACCCGCGAACCTGCGCTTTGAGCGAGTTTCAGAGCACTACGGGAAGCTCGTCCATTCCCGGGGCTGCATCGGGCACGCACACTTCGATCATGCCGCCTTCGATCCGCACCGGAAAGCTGCGCAGATCCTTGTAAGCCCCGCCGATGCACTTCCCGCCGTTCATTTCAAACCGCGCGCCATGCAGCGGACACATCACCGCCCCGCGCCGCACGCGCCCGGTGGAAAGCAGCGCGGCCTGATGGGTGCAGCGATCGTTGACCGCGAAGATGCCATCATCGGTCTTTGCCACCAGCACGTGCCAGCCGCCGATTTTGGTGGCGAGTTTGCCCTCTGCGGGAAATTCGGCTTCGGAAACAACGGTATGCCAAGTCTCAGTCACAAGGTGTGTGCTTTCAAAGTGGAGCGTGCCAATGGTCAGATCGAAGCGCCGCCATCGACGCGGAATTCCGCGCCGGTGGCAAAGGCGCTGGCATCGCTGGCAAGATAGACTGCGATGGCCGCGATTTCCTCAGGCTTGCCCAGCCGCCCCACCGGGTGAACATTCACGAAGCTTCGGTAAAGCGCATCGGGATTATCGCTTTGCGCCAATACCTTGTCGATGATGGGCGTGTGGATCGCGCCGGGGTGGATCGAATTGCAGCGAATGCCATAGCCCTTTTCGGCAAAGTGCAGCGCGCACGATTTGGTCATCAGCGTCACCGCCGCCTTGGCCGCATTATAGGCGCACAGATTGGCCGAGGCTTTGACGCCCGAAAGCGAGGACATGTTGATGATCGATCCGCCATGCGCCTTCATCCGGGGCAGCGCGGCCTGAATGCCCATGAACACGCCCAGCACATCGATGTCCAGCTCGTGCCGGAACTGCGCGAGGGTCAGGTCTTCGACCGAGCCCAATGTGGTGATCCCGGCGTTGTTCACCAGCACATCGATCCGCGCAAACGGGGCCACTGCCTGCGCCCAAGAACTTTCTTGCGTCACGTCGAGCAGGACAAATTCTGCGCCGATTTCAGCGGCCAACGCCGCGCCGCCTGCCGCGTCGATATCGGCAATCACCACTGCCGCCCCTTCGTTGGCATAGGCGCGCGCGATGGCCTCGCCCAAGCCCGATGCGCCGCCGGTGACGAAAGTCAGCTTTCCTTCGAGCACACCCATCAGATCAACACCAGCGTCTTGCCAGTCGTTTTTCCGCTCATCAGTTCGATGAAGGCTTCGGGCAGCTTTTCGAGGCCGGACCGCACGTTTTCCAGCGGCTTGAGCTTTCCTTCCGCAAACAGCCGGTCGAGCATGGCCTGCGCCTCGCCCAGCACTTCGGGGTGATCATAAGTGATGAAACCGCGCATCGTCAGGCGGTTGACCACCAGTTGCCACAAGTTGCGGTTGCCGTGCGGGTTATCGGCATCGTTGTATTGCGCGATCATGCCGCACACCGCGATGCGGCCATGGAGGCGCATCAGCGGCAGCACCGCGTCGAGCGTTTCGCCGCCGACATTGTCGAAATAGACGTCGATCCCCTCAGGCGCGGCCTTGCGGATGGCAGCGTCAAGATCAGGCTCGGCCTTGTAATCTATGGCCACGTCTGCGCCCAAATCGCTTACCATCTGCGCCTTGGCAGGCCCGCCCGCTAGGCCGATCACGCGGCATCCGGCGGCCTTGGCCAATTGCACCACGGTGCTGCCGGTGGCGCCCGCAGCCGCGCTGACCAGCACGGTGTCCCCCGCCTTGGCTTTGCCGATTTCGAACAGGCCGACCCATGCGGTGAGGCCCACCGGGCCTAGCGCGCCCATATAGTGCTGCAGCGGCACGCCGGGGGCCTGATCTACTTTCTCGATGCCCAGCGCATTGGCGCCCACGACATAGTATTCCGACCACACTGCGAAGGTGCGCAGCAGCGTGCCGACCGGCCAGTCCGGGTTGTGCGATTCCACCACTTCGCCCAGCGACATGCCATTAATCGGCGCGCCGATGGCCACCGGCGGCAGGTAGCTGGGCCGATCATCCAGAAAGCCGCGAATGGCCGGATCACACGATCCAACGCGCATCCGCACGAGAATCTCGCCCGGGCCGGGGACGGGGCGCGGCACTTCGACCAGCGCGAAATCATCGGCCACGGGAATGCCGGTGGGGCGGCGGACCAGAGTGATCTGGCGGGTCGTGCTCGTGCTCATCAGGCGGTGTCCTCTCGTTTCTTTCCCTGTAGCGCAGGCACGGCGCACACATCGCTAGCCATATCGCTAGGTTCGCGCGCGGGCGGGATGGG
>JBEQBV010000142.1:0-9689 GCA_041639635.1 Novosphingobium sp. | reverse complement strand
TCCTGTCGCCTGCACTGACCTATGGCCAGATGCTCGAAGCGGCGGGAACGACCGCCAGCGATTCCGTGCTGGTGATCTCGCCCAACGGCTATCTAGCCGCGCTGGCAGAGCTTCTGGCCGGCAGCGTCACGCGCGCTGATACGCTGGCGGCGGCACAAGGCGGCCCTTACTCGCTGATCCTGATCGATGGCGCCGCACAAGTCCTGCCCGATTCGCTGGTAGCCCTGCTCACCGATGAAGGCCGCGTAATCACCGGAATGGCCGACCGCGGCGTGACCCGGCTGGCCGTAGCCCGCAAGGTCATGGGCAAGATCGCCGCCACGGCACTGGGCGAGGCGGATTTCGCAGTGCTGCAAGAGTTCGTCGCTCCGAAGACTTGGAGCTTCTGAACCACATGAAAGCTCCCCGCGCGCTGCGCCTTCTGCTGGCAGCCAGCGCCATCCCGTTCGTGTCCACGCCTGCGCTGGCCGATGACCTGCGCGAAGCGCTGATGAGCGCCTACAACACCAACCCCACGCTTCAAGCTGCCCGCGCCACACAGCGCGCCACCGATGAAGGCGTGCCCATCGCCCGCGCGCGCGCGCTGCCCAGCCTGTCGGGCGATGCCAACTATACCAAGGTTCTGCGGCCCAACCCGAACTCGTTCCTGATTTCGGACTGGTCGGCCAGCACCAGTCTCAATCTGGGCCTGCCGGTCTATTCGGGTGGCTCGATCAAGAATTCGATCCGCGCCGCCAAGACCCGCGTCGAGGCCGGGCAGGAAGACCTGCGCGCCACCGAAGCCGGCGTGTTCAGCGAAACCGTGGCGGCCTACATGGACGTGATCCGCGATGCCGCGATCGTCGGCCTCAACCGCAACAATGTCGAAGTCCTTCAGGTCAATCTCAGCGCCACCAGCGATCGGTTCGATATCGGCGACGTGACGCGCACTGATGTGGCGCAGTCCAATTCGCGCCTCGCGCTGGCGCGCAGCGATCTGCGCACTGCCGAAGTCAGCCTGCTGTCAAGCCGCGAACGCTTCATTCAGGTCGTGGGCAAGCCCCCGGTCGATCTCGCGCCGCCCCCGCCGCTGCCCGGATTGCCCGAAACGCCCGATGATGCCGTGGCATTTGCGCTCGAGCACAACCCCGATCTTCTCGCCGCGCGCGAACGCAGTAAAGCTGCGGCGTTTGACGTGAAAGTGGCCGATGCCGCCAAGAAGCCGACCGTCTCATTGTCGACCAATGGCAGCTACCAGGCCTTTCAGGGCAGGTTCCTTGGCTCCAACGACGTGCTGCGGCAGGGCAACACCACCGCGCAGGCCGGGGTAAACCTGTCGGTGCCGCTGTTTCAGGGTGGTGGCCCGGCTGCGCAAACGCGTCAGGCTCAGGCCCGCGAAACCGCAGCGCTTGAGCAGGAAATCGGGGTCGAACGACAGGTCATCGCCTCGGTCCGCTCTTCGTTTGCCTCTTGGCGCGCCGCGAACGAGATCATCGCAATGAACCAGACTGCGGTCGATGCCGCCGCGCTCAGCCTTGAAGGCGTGCGCGCGGAAAACAGCGTGGGCAACCGCACCATCCTGAACATCCTCGATGCCGAACAGGAACTGCTGCGCGCTCAGGTCCAACTCGTGGCCGCGCGGCGCAATGCCTATGTCGCGGGCTTCAATCTGCTTTCCGCGATGGGTAAGGCCGATGCCGACGATCTGGGGCTCGATGGCGGCGCGCTTTATGATCCACAGGTGAATTACGAACGGGTTCGCCGCCGTCTCTGGGATTGGGACCGCGATCCCGACCCGGCACCAGTATCGACACGGACCGTTGACACGCCTGCACAGGATGCGACAGTTCCGGCAACGCCGCGTCCCTGAGAGAATCGGCGCAGGTGCCAAAGACGGTTGCGGAACATGGGGGTTAAAGTCATGCGTCAGGCCGGTGAACCGTCCGTCGAGGAAATCCTCGAATCGATCAAGAGCGTCATTGCGCGCGACAGCAAGGTTGAAGCTCAGGCCCGGCTGCGTTCGGAAACCCGCGTCGATTCAAGGCCGGCCCCGCGCCGCGAAGTGCTGGAACTCACCGAACCCGCAGAACATGATGGCGCGGACGATGATGGGGCCGAAAGCGGTGGGCTGATTGCCGATGCTGCTGCTGCCTCGATGCGTGAATCGCTGGCAGCCCTGTCGATGCTCGCCCAGCCCGGTGCCGCCCCGCAAATCGTGCGCTCGGGCGAAACCTCGCTCGAAGGACTGGTGCGCGAATTGCTGCGGCCAATGCTGGCCGAATGGCTCGACAAGAACTTGCCCGCCATGGTTGAAAAGATGGTTGCCGCCGAGATCGCCCGCATCGCCGGAAAGCGTGGCTGACCAGACGCGGCACCACCATAAGCATACAGGATCGTTTTTGACCGTTTCATCCCTTGAGCCATCGCCCGAAGAGGTTCTTCAGGCCGAAATCGCGCTGGAAAAACTGGGCGGCTTCAATCCCCAACGCCACATCCTGCTTTGTGCAGGGCCTGACAAGGACAAGTGCGCTCCGCGCGAAGTGGGCGATCATGCGTGGAACTACCTGAAAAAGCGCATGGGCGAATTGAAGCTGGGTGGCGCGCAGGGGATCTTGCGCAACAAGGTGGGCTGCCTGCGCGTCTGCCTCGTCGGGCCGGTCGCGGTAGTCTACCCTGACAATGTCTGGTACCATTCCTGCACGGCGCCCGTGCTGGAGCGCATCTTGCAGGAACACATCATCGGCGGCGTGCCGGTAGAAGATTACCGCCTCAAAGCGCCACCCTCTCTTACCGGCTGAACCCTAACCTCGCATTGCCCGATACACGCTCGCTGCGCGGCGGATGTGTGTGTTGGCCAGCGCCTTTGCCCAATCCTCGTCGCGCATCTCGAATGCGCTCACCAGATCGCGGTGATCGCGCTGGCTCTGTTCCATGTCCTCGCGGGTATATTGCTCAGCGGTACGGTGCACCACGATCTGGCTGACCACAAACTTCATCAGCTGCGCCAGCCGCTCCGATTGTGCGGCGGCAAGGACCACTGCATGAAAATGGCGGTTTCCTTCAACAAAGCCTGAAACATCAGGGACATCTGCCTGCGCAATCGCCTTATCGATAAAATCGCAGTGACGGCGCAGTTCGCCAATCTGATCGTCCGTGATCAACCGTGCTGCCCGCGCCGCGCAGTGGCTTTCCAGAATCGCGCGCAGCGTGAACAGTTCTTCCTCGTCCTCGTCGGACCAGACCGGCACGAACACGCGGTTGGTGCCCGAACGCTGTAGCAGCATTTCCGCCACAAGCTCGGCAATCGCCTCGCGCACAGGCGTGCGTGAAAGGCCGCAGAACGCAGCAAACTCGTCCTCCGGCACGAACTGCCCGGCCGGGAAATGACCCGAAAGGATCCCCGCGCGGATCATGCGATAGGCTTCCTGCGAGGCTTTGGACACGATTACTCCTCGCCTGAAAAAGCAGGCTCAAATGGCGAGCAGGCTGCTGCCCGCTCCCCCCCTCTCATCAGAACGTAGCGCCCACTTCAACCCCGATCAGACGGCGCGCGCCCGGGGTGATGAACGATCCGCCAAACTCAATGGCTGGAATCGCCTCGGAGATATAGCGCCGGTCCAGCAGGTTTTCCGCAAACACGGCAATGCGATAGCGCTCAAGATTGATCCCGGCCCGCAGGTTCAGCACACCAAAGGCATCGCGCTGCGCCACGTCATAACGGGCATTGCCGACAAAGCCGGGAGCGCCAAGCGCCGAGATCGGCAGCAGAGCCGAGAAGATCGTCGGCCGTTCCTGATCCTGAACCGAATGGAACCACGTCGGCCCGGTGATGCGATAGTCTGCGCGGAACAGCAGCTTGGCGCTGTCGGTCAGCGGTGCGGTGATTTCCGACCCCAGGTTGATGGTCCAGTCGGCGGTATAGGGCGATTTGTTGCCCACGGTGTAGGGGCGCGAGGCGTTCTTCTTGATCTCGCTGTCGGTCACGTTGAACGAGCCGAAGACCTTCCACCCATCAACGATCTTGCCGGTCACGTTCACTTCGGCACCCTTGATGTCGACCTGATCGATGTTCGACACCACACGCAGCAGGCCAAAGCTGCCGACGAAGAATTCGAAGAACTGCAGGTCGGTCACGCGGGTGTAGTACCCGGCCAGATCAAACGTGATCCGCCCGTCCCACAACTCGCCCTTGATGCCCGCTTCGAACGCGCTCGACCGTTCCTTGCGGTACAGGTCGTTGATCGTCACATCGGCATCGATCGTGCCCGGCGTCACCCCATCGTTGAAGCTGGCATTGACCACGGCAGACGAGCCCTGATTGTTAAACCCGCCCGATTTGAAGCCGATGCCCCAGTTGGCATAGATGTTCAGATCAGGCGTGGGCCGGAAGCTGAGCGTGACCTTGGGCTGAAGCTGCTTGAACGTGGCGTTCTTGGGCACGAACGGACCGAAGGCCAAGCCGGGGTTGATCGGCCCGCCGGTGAACGGGTCGCTCACGTTGGGCACAAGCGAATTGGCCGCGCGGTCTTCGATATCATACCGCAGCGCAAGCCCCGCTGTGAACTGCTCGGATGGCTTCCATTCCGCCGCACCGAACGCGGCATAAACGTTGGTGCTGAACTTGTCGGCCAGCAGCAGCGAGGTGGGATTGGTTGTGTTGGGCGCGTTATAGAGCTGCTTGATCACGCCCTGCCCGGTGTCTGCGCCAAGGCTGACGCCGGTCTTGCGGTTGATATGCAGGTAATAGGCACCAAGCTGCCACGTCAGCGGTCCATCAGTGTTCGACAGCAGGCGCACTTCGGCGCTGATGTCTTCCTGCTGGCGCAGCTGGTACTGTGTGCCATCGCATGTCGTCGGGCTATAGGGGCCGAACGTGGAGCCGTTGGTCGGGGCAAAGATGAACGGCACCGGGATTGCACCGATCCCTCCGGGCGGGTTGACCGGGAAGCCCGTCAGCGCTGCGGTGCTGTCAAAGCAGCTGGCCACGGAACTCGCCACCGCTGGATCGGCATTGCTGATAAAGCGGGCAAAATCAGCCGAAGTGCCATCGGCCACCAGATCCTGATCGGTATCGGAATAAAGCGCCCATGCGGCGATCTTCATGCCATTGCCAAATTCGTGATCCAGCTTGATCGAAGCATCGATGCTCTTCTGATCGTTGGTGGCGCGGATGTTGTTGTAAAAGTTGAACGGGTGCTTGTTCACGTCCTCATAGAACGCGCCGCCGAACAACGGCAGATGGAACGCCGCATTGAACGGCAGCGATGCGCCCGAAAACTCGGCATAGCGCGCCTTGACGTCGATCTGCGTGGCCGTGCCCTGGCCCAGCATGAACCGGCCATCAACCGCCCAGTTTTCCTTGTCGTCCACCGTCTTGGAGTTGTTCAGGAACGTGTTGCGCCACCAGCCATCGGTGGTGAAGTAATAGCCCGAAAGCACGAACCCGGCATTGTCGCCCAGTGGCCCGGCGATGTGGCCGGTGGCTTCATAAGTCGCCTCATTGGCATAAGAGGCGCGCAGGCCCCCGGTCAGCGTATCGGTCGGCTTCATGGTCTGCAGCACGATCGCACCAGCCGCAGCGTTGCGGCCATAGAGCGCGCCTTGCGGGCCTTTGAGAATTTCGACCTGCGTCAGCGTGCCCTGCGGCTGGTTCAGCTGCGCGGTGTTGGTCTTCAAGATGCCGTCCACGACCAGCGCGACCGAGCTTTCGGCATCGCGCGCACCGTTGATCCCGCGAATGTTGATCTGCGTATCGCCCGCCTCAGCCGTGCCGGTGACGATCGTAACGCCGGGGGTCAGCTGGGTAAAATCCTCGGCCTTCACCGCGCCGGTGTTCTGCAGCGCGCTGGCTGTCAGCACTGAAACCGAAGCAGGCACATCCTGCAGCCGCTCATTCTGGCGGCGGGCAGTCACGATAATGCCGCCATCTCCACTAGCGCCTTCTTCGGCAACAGTCGCATCCTGCGGCGCTTCTTGCGCGAGCGATGGCGTGGCAGCTGCAAACAGCCCGATGGCAGCGGTATTCAACAGAAAACGGGTGGCACGCATTTTCAAACCTCCCTGATGGTTCGACGTCGCTGGTTCAATCGCGACCTGATTTGGTTTTGGCATAATCTGCTTTCAGGCGGCGCCTGGGCTTTCACCCCCCTCTTGACGCACACTTGAGACAAAGGCAGCTTATTGTATACAAAGTGCAATGGTCAAGCGCCTAAGAATCCTGCACCTAAGGGCAGGTTTTCGGCAGATTCGGATTGGCCTCACAGTGAGTTTGCATACGAAAATGATACGGAGAGAACCGATTCCCACCCTTGCCCGCCTTCGGAACGGAGCCACGGCATGACCGCGCAAGCTATCACACTCGTCGAAGTCGGCCCGCGTGACGGGCTTCAGAACGAAAAGACCTTGGTCTCAACGGTGGACAAGCTGGAACTGATCCGGCGCAGCATCGCGGCAGGGGCACGGCGGATCGAAGTGACCAGCTTCGTCAATCCCAAGCGCGTGCCGCAAATGGCCGACGCGGCAGAGGTTTGCGCAGAACTGCCTCAGGCAGACGGCGTCAGCTACATCGGGCTGGTACTCAACGCCAAAGGCGCAGAGCGGGCGATTGCCACCGGCACCCTGCATGAACTGGGCGCGGTCTGCGTTGCGACTGACGGCTTTGCCATTGCCAATCAGGGCCAGACCAGCGACGAATCAGTCACCTCCGCCAAAGCGATCGTCGCAATGGCTCAGGCTGCGGGGCTCAAGGGGCAGGCTACCATCGGCGCGGCTTTCGGCTGTCCGTTCGAAGGTGAAGTCAGCGAGGACCGCGTGGTGGCGATGGCCACGTCATTGGCCGAGGCGAACCCCATCGAAGTGGCGCTGGCCGACACCATCGGCGTGGCCGACCCGGCCCATGTCTCGCGCCTTGTCCGTCGCGTGGTCGAAGCTGTCGGCCCGATCCCGGTGCGCGTCCACTTCCACAATACGCGCGGCACCGGCATCGCCAATGTCTGGGCTGCAGTCGAGGCTGGAGCAACCGTCGTTGATGCTGCGCTGGGCGGCTTGGGCGGCTGCCCCTTCGCGCCGGGAGCCGCAGGCAATGTGTCGAGCGAGGACGTCGTCTACATGCTCCACCGCGCCGGGGTTGAAACCGGCATGGACCTTCCCGCACTGATTGAAACCAACCGCTGGCTGGCCGGCGTAATGGGCCGCGAACTCCCTTCCATGGTGGCCAAAGCGCCGCCATTCCCCAAACCCGTTCAGGAGATTTGAGACCATGGGCTATCGCCTTGGCGTAGACGTGGGCGGCACTTTCACCGACCTGCTGCTGTTCGACACATCTACAAGCGCCTTCTGGCGCCACAAGACGCCATCGACCCCGCACGACAGTTCGGAGGGCATTCTCAATGGCGTGACCGGAATCTGCGAAAAGGCCGGAATAACCCCGTCAGACGTGGAGTTCTTTCTCCACGGCACGACCGTGGCCACCAACGCCGTGCTGGAAGGCAAAGGTGCGCGCGTGGGCCTCGTCACCACCGAGGGTTATCGCCACGTGATGCAGATCGCGCGCAGTTTCGTGCCGGGTGGCCTTGCCGGATGGATCGTTTGGCCAAAGCCGCAGCCGCTCGCCGCGCTTGAAGATACCGTCACGATCAAGGGCCGGATGAGCGCAGAGGGCATCGAAATCCGCCCCATCGACGATGCCGATATTCGCACGCAGCTGGGCCTGCTGAAGGCCAACAACGTCGAAGCCATCACCGTCAGCCTGATCAACGCCTATACCAACGGCGCGCACGAAGCACGAGTGGGCGAACTCGCGGCCGAAATCCTGCCCGGCGTCCCCGTCTCGCTCAGCCACGAAGTTCTGCCCGAAATGCAGGAATACGAACGCACGCTGACCACCGTGGCGAACGCCGCCGTGCGGCCGATTGTCAGCAAGTACGTCTCGAACCTGCGTTCACGCCTTGCCGATGCGGGGATGAACGGCAAACTGTCGCTGCTGCGCTCTGACGGCGGCTTGATGAGCGCGCAGAAGGCCGAAGAGCATCCCGTCAACATCCTGATGTCCGGGCCTGCGGGCGGCGTAACCGGCGCAATCTGGGTCGGCCGCAATGCCGGGATCAAGAACATCCTCACGCTGGACGTCGGCGGCACCAGCACCGACGTTGCCCTGATTGAAAACCTCGAAGCGCGCCGCCAGCGCACCACCGAAGTCGGCCACCTTTCCGTCCGCGCCTCTGCGCTCGACGTCAAAACCGTCGGCGCGGGCGGCGGATCAATCGCTTATGTTCCTGAACTGACGAAAGCTCTTCGTGTAGGCCCGCAGAGCGCAGGAGCAGTGCCGGGGCCGGTCGCCTATGGAAAAGGTGGCACCCTGCCCACCGTAACCGATGCCAATGTGGTGCTCGGCTACCTTCCCGAGAATCTTCTGGGCGGCACATTCAATCTTGATCGTGAAGGCGCAAAGAATGCGGTGCAGACCATCGCCGATGCGCTTGGCATCGATCTGATGGCGGCTGCGCGCGGGATCATCGATATCGTCAACGAAAACATGTTCGGCGCGCTGCGCATGATTTCGGTCCAGCAGGGCTACGACCCGCGCGATTTTGCGCTGATGGGCTTTGGCGGAGCAGGTCCGCTCCACGTCAATGCCGTTGCCCGCCTGATGGGCTCATGGCCCGCCATCTCGCCGGTCAGCCCCGGTGTGTTGTGCGCGCTGGGCGATGCAACCACCCGCATGCGCACCGAAACCGCGCGTTCGTTCAGCCGCCTTGCCACGCAGACCGAGGCCGCAGACCTGATCGCCATCCTCGATGAAATGGCCGCGCAAACCCGCGCCGAATTGATCTCAGACGGCGTGCCCGAAGGCGAAATCACCACCGCCTTCGAAGTCGATGTGCGCTATGCCGGCCAGGCCTTCGAAGTGCCGCTGACGATCACCGCCGATGTTCTGACCAGCGATGGCATCGCCGGAATCCTCGCCCGCTTCGATGCCGAACACAAACGCCTGTTCACCTTCAACATGGACACCCCGCACGAGATCGTGAACTTGCGTGCCGTCGCCATGGGCCGCGCGCTCGATCTGCCCGCCGCCGAACTGGAAAAGGGCGATGGCAACCCGATTGCAGCCAAGATGCGCGACCACAGCTTGTGGATGGACGGGCGCGAACAGCCCGCCGTGATCTATGACCGCGCCAAATTGCGGGCCGGAGACGTGATCACCGGCCCCGCCATCGTCTGCGAGATGGATTCCACAACGCTGATCGAATCCGGCTGTGTGGGCACCGTCGACCATGTCGGCAACATTCTGATCAATCTGGCCTAAGGGAGCGAAAGATGCCTGCAACCATCGTCCAGACCAACCAAACCCCGTTCAACCGTGTCCCCATCGATCCGGTCACGCTCGACATCATCGAAAACGCATTGCGCAATGCGCGCATCGAAATGGACGCAACGCTAGTGCGCACCGCGATGTCTCCGGGCATCCGCGAACAGGGCGATGCCTTCCCGCTGATCGCAGATCACACGGGCAAGATGATCGTCGGCCAGTTCGGCAGCTTCATCGGCGGCTTCCTCGATAACTACGCCGGAACGCTCGAAGACGGCGACATGATCTTCCTGTCCGACCCCTACTCGGTCGGCGGCGCGGTCAGCCATTCCAACGATTGGCTGGTGCTGCTGCCGGTGTTCAAGGACGGACGCCTGATCGCCTATACCTCGATGTTCGG
>JBEQBV010000141.1:0-9704 GCA_041639635.1 Novosphingobium sp. | reverse complement strand
GTGCTGTCGGTCAGGAAGGTGTGCTTGTTCTCGACATAATCGCGCATGATTTCCGCGACTTGTCCGATACGCTCGATGCGATCCATGCTTCTGTTGCCTCTCCATAGCCTTATGGCCGAATGTTGCCGCAGACCATGCCGTGCAAGGCAGCGCGGGGAAAGCTGTGACAGGGGCTAGGTTTGGGGAAGATTGGGTTACTCGCCTTTTCGCCAATTGCCGGGCAGGGGCGGCACGGGGAACAACGGTGGCCATGAATCAGACCATAAACACGCCCTGGGATTGGCTGGCGATTCCCGCGCCGCATCAACGCGATTTTGCAGCAAGCAATGTGTGGGCGATGCAAACACTGGCCGATCTGGCGCGCGATCGCGCAATGCAAGCGCCTGATTTCGTGTGCTTCATCGATGGCGAAGGACACTATACGTTTGCGCAAGTGCTGGCGCAGGCTGAAGCGCTTGCCGCAGCGTTGCAGGCGCGCGGATTGCGCGCAGGCGATGTGATCGCCTTTCAGGTGCCAAACTGGCGAGAGGCGGCGGTGATCAATCTGGCGGCGGTCATCGCGGGGCTGGTGGTCAATCCCATCGTGCCGATTTACCGCGATGCCGAAATGCTGATGATGCTGGGCGATTGCCGGGCCAAGGCGATCTTCGTGCCGCAAGTGTGGCGCAAAGTGGATTATGCCGCGATGGCGCAGCGGTGCCACGATGCCTTGCCCGATCTGGCGCACGTCTTTACGGTGCGCGGTGAAGGACCTGATGATTTTGCTGCGCTTGTTGCGCAAGGGCGTGGTGCCGCATTTGCCGCGCCCACAGTCGATCCGATGGGCGTGAAGATGGTGCTCTATACCTCTGGCACCACAGGACGGCCCAAGGGCGTGCTGCACAGCCACTGCACTTTGACGCGGATCGTGGCGGAAAGCGGGCGGCACTGGGGCTTGACCGAAGGTGACACCACGCTGATGCCATCGCCGGTCACGCATGTATCGGGCTATGCCAACGGGCTTGAGGCACCGTTCATCTGCGGCATCCGGTCGGTGCTGATGGAGGCGTGGAATGCCGCTGATGCGCTGGCCTTGATTGAGGCGCACAATTGCGTTGGCACCGTGGCGGCCACGCCATTTCTGGTGGAACTGGCCGCAGCCGCGCGGGCGGCGGGCACCGGTTTGCCCAGCCTCCGCTTCTTTGCCTGCGGTGGCGCGGCTGTGCCCGCCGATCTGATCCCGGCGGCCAATGCTGCGTTCGATAATTGCAAAGCGTTCCGCGTGTTCGGCGCTTCTGAAGTGCCACTGGTAACCTTTGGCTGGCCACATGACGAGACGCTGGCCGCCACCACCGATGGGCAGGTGGTCGATTACGACGTGCGCATTGTTGACCACGAAGACCGCCCGCTGGGCACAGGGCACGAGGGCGAAATTCTGGCGCGCGGCCCGGCGATGATGCTGGGCTATGCCGATGCTGCGCAAACCGCCGAGGCGATTACGCCGGACGGATTCTTCCGCACCGGGGACCTTGGTGTGATGACCGCTGACGGTGCCCTGACCATCACCGGGCGCAAGAAGGACCTAATCATTCGTGGCGGGGAAAACATTTCCGCCAAGGAAATCGAGGACGTGCTGCACACGCATCCGGCGGTGAAGGAAGCGGCGGTCGTCGCCATGCCGCATGAACGGCTGGGCGAAGGGGTGTGCGCCTATGTGATCCTGCGCGGTGATGCCGATGCGGCTGCGCTGGTTGCGCATGTGGCTGCATCGGGCATGGCCAAGCAGAAGATTCCCGAACGGTTCGTGTTCGTCGATGACTTCCCCCGCACCGCCAGCGGCAAAGTGCGCAAGGATGTGTTGCGGGCGATGGTGCGGGAGAAGCTGGCTGGCTAAGTCTACCCCATAGCCTTGGCCACGCTGGCGTTGATTTCCTCGCGCGTCGGGTTGCGGCGCAGGGTCAACCCGCCGTTCACTTGCAGGTTTTCCCCGGTCATGAAGCATTCGTCGCTGGCAAGGAACACCACGGCGGCGGCCACATCCTCCGAAGTGCCCCAGCGGCCCAGAGGGTAGGAATTGCGGAACGATTCGAACAGGCCCGGTACTTGCTTGGCCTCGGCATTCATCGGTGTGTCGGTCAGACCCGGCGAGATTGAATTGGCGCGGATGCCGTCGCCGCCGAATTCATGCGCAATGCAGCGCACGATGTGATCGGTGCCGGCCTTGGTGCCCATGTAGATCGCGTGATCGTTCAGCATGATCGTGGCGGTGGCTGAACTTATCGTGATGAGTGACCCGCCGCGCCCGCCCATAGACGTTGCCATCTTGCGCACCATCGCCTGAAAGAACTGGTGCGGCCCGATCAGTTGCAGCGCGGTCATCGCCTCCAACTCTTCGCGGGTCACATCGAGGAACGGCTTCAGCAAGCCCCAGCCGGTGGCATTGATGGCAATATCGATGCCGCCCATCTGCGCCACGGCGGTGTCGGCCAGCGCATTGACGCTGACCTCGTCGGTAATGTCGCATGGCGTCCACAGGCAGCCTGTCTTCGCAGCAAAGTCAGCCAGCACCGCTTCCTTGCGTCCGGCCACCAACACCTTTGCGCCTTCATCCATCAGCCGCTGCGCAATCACCTGGCCCATGTTGCCTTCGCTGCTGGCACCCAGCACCACGGCGGTCTTGCCTTCCAGACGCTTCATATCCTGCTCCCAATCGCGTTTGGGCGAAGCTATCACCATGCGGCCTCCTGCATTTCCTGTTCAAAAGGGGAGTGGCTTGCCATCCCGCCCCCCGCCAATGATGCTGCAACGGAATCTGAACGGGATAGAGGAACAAACACATGGATCTTGGACTCAAGGGCAAGAAGGTGATCCTCACCGGCGGCAGCCGCGGCATCGGGCGCGCTGCGGTGGAAATCCTTGCCGCCGAAGGCGCAGACATCGCGTTCTGCTCGCGCAATGCAGATCAGGTGGCTGAAACCGCCGCCAGCCTTGCTAAGCACGGCGGCAAAGTGTTCGGCTCGGCGTTCGATATGGATGCAGGGCACGATGCCTACCGCGCGTGGCTGGCCAAGGCGGCAGACGATCTGGGCGGGTGCGATATCTTCATCCCGATGATTTCCACCAGTGGCTCTGGCCAGACCGGCGATTGGCAAAAGGGCCTTGATCACGATATCATGGGTTCTGTTATCGGCGTGGAAGTGCTTGAGCCTTATCTCGAAAAGTCGGACGACGGCTCCATCGTGATCACCGCGTCCACCGCCGGGCTTGAAACCTTCATCGTGCCGCAGGGCTACAATGCGCTGAAGGGTGCACTGATCGTCTATGCAGGCCAGCTCAGCCAGGCGCTGGGAGCCAAGCGCATCCGCGTGAACACTGTTTCGCCCGGGCCGATCAAGTTTACCGGCGGCAACTGGGACGTGATCGAAGGTGCCGCGCCCGATCTGTACAAAATGGTTGAAGCAGGCTTTGCGCTGGGCCGCTTTGGCGGGCCGGAAGAAGTGGCCAAGGCGGTTGTGTTCCTCGCCAGCCCCGCCTCGTCGTACACCACGGGCACCAATCTGGTGGTCGATGGCGGCTTCACCAAGCGCGTGCAGTTCTGATGAGCATCGGCGCACGGGCTATCCAGCACATCGGCGTGTCCGTGCCCGATCTTGAAAAGGCACGGGAGTTCTACCTCGATCTGCTGGGCGCGGTCGAGGTGGGGCCGCCACTGGAATGGCGCGATAATCCGTTCATCGATTCCATCGTCGGGCTGAATGGCAGTGCAGCGCGCCAGTTCATGTGCCGCCTTGGCAATACTCACATCGAAGTGTTCGAATATTCTGCGCCCGAACCATTGCGGCAAGACGGTGATCGTCCGGTGAATCACCACGGCTACACCCATTTTGCCGTGCAGGTGGAAGACATTCAGGCCTGCTATCAGCGTCTGCTCGCCGCTGGAATCCGCGTCCACGCCCCGCCTGCGATGGATGGCATCACGATTGACGCCAATGGCCGCAAGCACGGCTATGCGGCCACTTATGCCCGCGATTTCTTCGGCAATGCCTTTGAAATAATGGAAATATATGATGATCCACAAGTCCGCCCGGTGTGGCGCGCGGGCGAGGGTGTGATCCTGCCGGATTGAACGGCATCGGAGGACGCGTTCTACCACCCACCCCGCTCATCCTGAGCCTGTCGAAGGATGCCAGCACCACGCGGGATGCTTCGACAAGCTCAGTATGAGCGCGGGTTGGGGCGGTTTTAGTGCCTGCCCCCTATTGTCTGCCCCCTAATGCCTTACCATCGCCCCGCCATCTACCCACACACCGTGGCCAGACATGAACCGCGCATCATCGCTGCACAGAAAGGCGATGACATCGGCAATATCCTCTGGCTGACCAAGGCGTCGCAGCGGCGCCTTGTTTTCCCAGAAGGTGCGGAATTCGGGCATGTCCGAAAATGCGGGCGTAGTCATGGGCGTGGCAATCGCGCCGGGTTGCACGCAATTCACCGTGACCCCGAACGGCCCAAGTTCTGCCGCCACCGATTTGGTCAGGCCCAGCACCGCATGTTTTGAGGCAGAATAGGCGCACAGCCCCTCATCACCGTGGCTAGATGTGGTGGAACCAATCGTCACGATGCGTCCATTCCCCGCCGCTTTCAGATGCGGCACCGCACCGCGGATCAGGCGGAACACCGAAATCAGGTTCACGTCCAGCACACGCAGGAAATAGGCATCGTCATGCCCTTCCAGCGGATGAAATGCGCTGATTCCCGCGCAGGGCACCAGCGTATCCAGCCCGTCCATTGCCACCACGGCCTCCGCGATCAGCCGGGCGTTGGCCTCGGGCGCGGTCAGGTCTGCCACGAAGTCCACCTGCCCCTGCAGATCGGCCGTGAAGACCAACGCGCCATCTGCGCGCAACCGTGCCGCCGTGGCCGCCCCGATGCCCGAGGCGGCGCCAGTGACAATCGCCTTGCGGCCCGAAAGGCGATCAGAGGCCATCGGCAATCTTCAGCACCAGCTTGCCGGTGTTCGCCCCGGTGAACAGGCGCATGAACACGTCATAGGTGTTCTCCAGTCCCTCTTGCACATCCTCGTCAATCCGCAGCCGCCCTTCGGCCATCCATCCGGCCATAACCGCGCCGCCTTCGGCAAAGCGCGGCGCGTAATCCATGACTAGATAGCCATAGAGCGTCGCCTGCTGCGCCAGCACTTGCCACAAGTTGCGCACGCCGATCTTCTCGGGCGAGTTGTATTCACTGATCAGCCCGCACAGCACGATTCGCGCATATTTGGCCAAATTCAGCAGCGTTGCGTCCATCACATCGCCGCCGACATTTTCGAACACCACATCAACGCCACCGGGCGCAGCGGCGCGAATTTCGGCGGCAAGCTGATCCACGGTCTTGCTTTTATAGTCGATGGCTACGTCGAATCCGTAATCATCGATCAAGCGGCGGCATTTGGCAGCGCCGCCCGCTATGCCGATCACGCGGCACCCCATGATCTTCGCAATCTGCCCCACGGCAGAGCCCACCGCGCCCGCCGCGCCCGATACCAGCAGCGTTTCGCCAGCCTTGGGCTTGGCCACATCGGTCAGCCCGAAATAGGCAGTCATGCCCACTGCACCCATGGCAGACAGGAACCGTGACGGTGAATCCACTTGGGTAACGTCAACCTTCATGGTGAATCCACCTGCGACGTTGACCGAATAATCCTCCAGCGCATTTAGCCCCAGAACCCAATCTCCAACATTGAAATCAGGCGATTTTGATGCGGCTACCACCCCAATGGTCGATGCCCGCACCGGATCGCCCAGCGCGATGGGCGGCATGTAGCTGGGTGCATCGTCCATCCATCCGCGTTGCGCAGGATCAAGCGAGGCATAGCAGTTTCGCACCACGAAGCCCCCCTCCGGCGCTTCTGGAACTGCTTGTTCAACAAGGGAAAAATCCTCTGGCACGGGTGTGCCGTGAGGGCGGCGGGCCAGCAGGAATCGGCGGTTAACGGTCATATCGGTCTCTCCCGGTGTCGTTTTCATCAATGCAACATCGCGCAACTTGGGCACCTGTAACAAGTCGCAGTTGGTTCCTTGCGCCGTGCAGTGGATGAAAGGGGGGAGCAGCGGTCCAACGAGGCCGTGCGACCTTGTTTTGAGGGAGGATATCATGAAGACGCCATCCGGGCAGCGTATTATCGCTGCCGCACTTGCTACATCTGCGCTGTGCTATTCGCTTCCGGCATTTGCGGCCGATGAGCCGCAATCGACTGCACCCCAATCCGCGCAGGCTGATGAAGCTGCCGAAGACACCGGCGCCATCATCGTCACCGCCCGTCGCCGTTCGGAAACGCTGCAGAGCACCCCGGTGGCGATCACCGCCGTCAACACAGCCATGCTGGAAAGCAAGGCCGCCGTGAACATTGGCGATCTGCAGGGTGCAGCTCCCGGTCTGCTCATCACACAGCAGAATTCCGGCGCGCAAGCCGCCAACATCTCGATCCGCGGCCTGACGTATGCCGATATCGAAAAGTCGCAGACGCCTACCGTGGGCGTGCTGGTTGATGGTGTGGTGATCGGCACCAACACGGGCCAGCTGCAGGATGCCTTCGATATTGCCCAGCTGGAAGTTTTGCGCGGGCCGCAGGGCACGCTGTTTGGCGCAAACACCATCGGCGGCGTGATCAGCATTCAGCGTTCCAAGCCGACGATGGAAACGGGCCTGAAGGCCGAGGCCACGTATGCCCGCTTCGGCACGTTCTCGGCAAAGGCCATTGCCAACGTTGGTGATGGCGAAACCTGGGGCGTGAAGGCGTGGTACTTCCACAACGAAACCGATGGCTTCTATCGCAACGTCACCCGCAATGTCAGCGCCGGGTGGAGCAACGCCGAAAACTATGGCGCCAGCCTGCTGTTCAAGCCCGCCGGCTCGGGCTTTTCTGCCCAGTTGACTGTGGCGCAAGTGGAACAGGTATTTGATCCTGTGGTCAGCAGCCTGACCAACAGCACCGAAGTGTTCTGCGGATTCGTGCCGGCCCGCGAATGCAACCGCAACAACACCACCGATCTTTACACCACTTTCGGTGACGCAGCTTCGAGCAATTACAAGGCGCCCGAAGCCACGTTGGAACTGAATTATGACGCGGGCGGCGTAACCCTCACCTCGATCACGGGTTGGCGCAAGAGCACTGAGGCCCAGACGCAGGACTTCGATGGTTCGTCGGTTGACCTTTATTACGTCGATCGCCGCCAGAATTATGAACAGTGGAGCCAGGAACTGCGTGCCGCGGGCGAAATGTTCGACGGGTTCGATTATGTGGTCGGCGGTTTCTACTTCAAGTCCGATTATGATCTGACGCAGTGGTCGCGCGTGTTCGGCTTTGCCCCCACCGTGCCGCCAACAACCTTCGATCTCAATTCGCAGCACGTTGTCGGCAAGACCGAAAGCTATGCCGTGTTTGGGGACTTCAACTGGAAGGTGACTGACACGGTGCGCGTCTCGTTCGGCGGTCGGTACAGCCACGACAAGAAGGAGCTGTTCAACGGCTTTGCCGGGGGCAAGCTGATCGATCCCAACAATATCCAGCGCTCGCAGTTCGTGCCGGTCGGCACTGGCAAGGCCAGCTTCAACAAGTTCACGCCCAAGATCGGCGTCGATTGGCGTCCAAACAACGATACGATGCTCTATGCTTCATGGTCGCGCGGCTATCGTTCGGGCGGGTTCAGCCCGCGTGCGGCCACTGCGCAAACCGCCAGCACGCCATTCCAGCCCGAAACGGTTGATTCCTATGAAGTGGGCGTGAAGCTTACCACGCTGGACGGCAAGCTGGACCTGAACCTTGCGGGCTTTGTGTCCGATTACAAGGACATGCAGCAGAACCTGACTGTGCCCGGTGGCCCCACCGGCAACCAGACGGTCACCGGCAACGTGCCGGGTGGCGCGCTGATCAAGGGTATCGAATTTGATGGCACCTTGCGCGTGACCAACAACTTCAAGCTCACCGGCTCGCTCGCCTTCCTGGATTCGAAGTTCCGCGATTTCGTGGCCTGCGGAGCCTATGCCGCCGGGCCGGTTGCCACCAATGCTTGCGGTACGGGTCTGGTGCCGTTCGATTATTCGGCCAACCGCCTGATCTATGCGCCTGATTTCACCGCATCGCTCAGTGCCGAATATACCTACCCCACCAGCTTTGGCGATGTGTCCACCAACGTCGGTTGGCGCCATATCTCGCCTTATGACCAACAGCTTTCGGCAGCCTCGCTCACGCCGACGCTGAATGGGGCCGGACAGGCAACTCGGGTCACCGTGAACGGCAACGATCCGCGCGTGCGCACCACCACGCAGGATCTGGTTGATGCCTCGCTCACCGTCAACTTCGATCTGAACGGCACAAAGGCCTATGCCCGCGTGTTTGGCCGCAACCTGCTGAATGAAAAGACCACCACCCACGCCTTTACCGTTGCGGGCCTGTGGTCGTTCGGCATGGCGCTTGAACCGCGCACTTATGGTGCCACGATCGGTGTCAAGTTCTGACGCTGATACCAAACTGATCCACCTTGCCGGGGGGCGGGGGCGGGGTGTTACCGCACCCTGCCCTACGCCCCCGGTCTTTTTCAGGAGTTAACGCCCATGGCCCGTCTTTCTGGCAAGATCGCCCTTATCACTGGCGGTGCGTCCGTCCCCGGCCTTGGCAGCGCCACCGCGCAACGCTTTGCCGAAGAAGGTTGCAAAGTCTGGCTGACCGACCGCGATCTGGCGGGCGCTGAAAAGGTGGCCGAAGGCATCCGGGCCGCAGGCGGGCAGGCCGTGGCCATGCTGCACGATGTAACCAACGAAGCGCAGTGGGACGAAGTTTTCGCCGCGATTGAGGCGCAAGACGGCAAGCTTGATGTTTGCGTCAACAATGCCGGGATCGCAGTACTGCGCCCGATTGAGGATATGACAAGCGCAGATTGGGCACTGCAGAATTCGGTCAACCTTGACAGCGTGTTCCAAGGCACCAAGCGCGCGGTGGCGCTGATGCGCAAGACCGGCATCAAAGGCTCGATCATCAACATTTCGTCGGTGGCGGGCCTGATCGGCGTGCCTGCCTGCGGGGCCTATGCCGCATCCAAAGGCGGCGTGCGCCTGTTTTCCAAGACCATCGCGGTCGAAGTGGCCAAACAGGGCATCCGCGTCAATTCGGTCCACCCCGGCATGATCCTGACCAACATTCAGGGCGTGGCACTGGAGGACAACGCCGCCAATTATGACGCCACGCTCGCGCTGGTGCCGATGGGTTACATGGGTGACCCGATGGACATTGCCAACATGAACCTGTTCTTGGCGTCTGATGAAAGCCGCTATGTCACGGGCACTGAACTGGTGGTCGATGGCGGGATGACCGCGCTGTGATGGCTTAAATCAAGCCACCCAGCGGATCGCATTCTCCACCAGCCGCCGATAATGCGGGTTGTCATAAGCCGAAGGCCCATCGCCCGGCTGCAAGTACACCAGCTTGCTGTTCAGCGCCTGCTTGGCCCAGCCGACAAGGTTGGGCCCCGGCGGATGGTCCCACCCTTCGCGGCTGAACATCTGGCCTTTCACCGCAAGATCGGCAGACCAGAAATGCTCTCGGTCAAACGTGGCGGATGATCGCAGCAGCGGGGTGACGCCTGCTTCCAGAACTTGCGCCAGATAGACCTCATCGGTCAGCGTGAACCGTTCGGGCAATCCCGCCGTCACCGGATGGTCTGCCACCA
>JBEQBV010000140.1:0-9788 GCA_041639635.1 Novosphingobium sp. | reverse complement strand
GTGCAGGATGCGCTGAAACGGCAGGGCGTGGAGACGGTGCGCGTGCAATGAGCTTTTTGCGCCGCCTGCTGCTTGCGGTGATTCCCGCGCTGTTGCTGGGCATGGGCTTTGTTTGGCTGGGCCGCGACAAGCCTGGTCAGGATGTGGTCGCCGACGCAGGCTCAGCCCGCGTCGCCTTGTGGGAGATTGCTGACAGCACCGGCGCAGTGCGTGGCTATCTGTTTGGCACCGTCCACGCGCTACCGCCCAAAACGCAATGGCTGCGTCCTGCGATCACGCAGGCGCTGGCTGCATCAGACCGGCTGGTGCTGGAGATTGCCGAGCCGATTGACCAGACGGTGGCCGGAGCGGCTTTGGCGGAGCTGGCAGGCACGCCGGGCCTGCCCCCGCCTTCGCAGCGCGTTGGGGCGAAAGTGCGCGATGATCTGGCCAAGGTCTATCGCAAGCTGGGGCTGACCGATGCGGACTTTGCCGATACCGAAAGCTGGGCCGTGGCGCTGCAACTGGCCGCCATTGCCGGGGAGAGGGCAGGCGCTGACCCGCAGAGCGGATCGGAACCGGTCTTGCGAACACTTGCGGCGGGAAAGCCGGTGGCGGGGTTCGAAACCATCCAAAGCCAGTTTGGCGTTTTCGATGCACTGCCCGCGCGCGAGCAGCAAGTGCTGTTGCGCGAGGTGACGGTAGAGGCGGCAAGCGAGGACGACGAGGAAGCCGCGATGATCGCGATGTGGCTGCGCGGGGATGATCTTGGCATTGCGCGCGAGGCCAACGAGGGCTTTCTGGCCGATCCGGGGCTGCATATGGCGCTGCTAACCAACCGCAACCGGGCCTGGGCCGATCAGCTTGATGCGATGCTGGACGGCGGGGGCAAGCCGTTTGTGGCCGTGGGCGCAGCGCATCTGGCAGGATCGGACAGCTTACAACGGCTGATGATGGCGCGCGGGTGGACGATCCGGCGGGTGCCTTAGGCAGCCAGCCACTCCCGCACACCAAGGCCGAGGAAGACTACGGCGACGAGGAAAGCGACCAGATAGAGGACCGTCCACGGCATGAAGCCGACCGCATCGAGATTGACGCGGCGCAAGCGGCGGCGCTCGGCCCAGACCGAGGTCAGCGCGACTGTCAGCGCCATAGCGCCTGCGGCAAGGTGAAATTGCCAAAGGTGGGGAAACCAATCTTCCATCAGCCGCCAGATGGGCAACGAGGGGGTTGATCGCAAGGGGCATTGGCTTAAGGCGCTGGCATGCCAGACCCTGAGCATCTCCAAAGTCAGCCCCAAAGTAGACCCCAAAGTCGACCGATGTTTGCTTTGGCGTTACGCCTGCTGGCGACGATATTGTTTTCGGTCATGCTGTTGCTGGTCAAACTGACCGGAGAGCGGGGCATTGCCTTGCCCGAAACGCTGTTCTGGCGGCAGGCCCTGCCCGCGCTGGCGATCTTTGGCTGGTTGGCGGCACGGGGTGAAATCTATCGGCTGAAAACCAAGCGTCCGTGGGTTCATGCGCGGCGAGCGCTGATCGGGGGCACGGGGATGTTCCTGACGCTGGGCGTGGTGCGTATCCTGCCACTGGCCGAGGCGACCGTGCTGGGCTTTACCACACCGATGTTTGCGGTGATCCTGTCGGCGCTGATGCTGAAGGAGCATGTGGGGCCATGGCGCTGGACAGCGGTGATCGTTGGCCTGATTGGCGTGCTGATCATAGCAGGGCCGGATACCGGGAACTTGCCGCTGTTTGGTGTGGCGGTGGGGATCGGGGCGGCGTTCATGGTAGCGCTGGTGACGGTGCAAGTGCGTGATCTGGGACGCACCGAAGAGCCGCTGACGGTGGTGTTCTATTTCTCGGCCATCAGCGCGCCATTTCTGGGGCTTTTCCTGTTCTCTACCGGGATGGACAATGACCTGACCGGGTGGCTGATGCTGGCCGGGATCGGGGTGACCGGGCTATTTGCGCAGATCACGATGACCGCATCGCTGCGTTATGGCACCGTAGCGAGTGTGATTGTGGTCGATTATATTCAGTTGGCGTGGGCGACGTTCTGGGGCTGGCTGGTGTTCAGCCACATGCCGCCGATGAGCACGTGGATCGGCGCGCCGGTGATCATCGGGGCGAGCCTGCTGATTGTTTGGCGGGAGCATGTACTGGGCAAACGGCAAAAGGCGGCAGCGGCGCCGGAACCGGTCTGAGGGAACCGGTCTGAACCAGCCGCGTTTGAACTTTCAGATCGGGCAAGGGGCGGACATTCTTCGCCCGCCCCCTGATGAAAAGGTATACGCGATGATCCGCAAGTTCGTATTTGCCACCATGATGGGTGGACTTCTGCTGGGTGCAACCGCCTGCAACACCGTGAAGGGTGCAGGTCAGGATCTTCAGTCCGCTTCGCAGTCCACAGAAGAAGCCATCAACAACTGACCATTCCTCAGATGTGTGCAAGGGCCGCTCCGGTATGCCGGAGCGGCCCTTGTTGCGTCAGTCTTCCTTCCACACCAGCTTGGGCTTGCGCGCGGCCAGCGTTTCATCAAGCCGGCGGCGCGGCGCGAGGTGGGGGGCGGATTTGAGCATGGGGTCCCCTACCCGCGCACGTTCGGCCAGCGAGCGCATGGCGCCGACGAACTGGTCGATCCCGGCCTTGCTCTCGGTTTCGGTCGGCTCCACCAGCATTGCGCCGTGGACGACGAGCGGGAAATAGACCGTCATCGGGTGATAGCCTTCGTCGATAAGGCCCTTGGCCAGATCGTTGGTCGAGAATCCTTCGGCAAAGCCATCATCCGAAAACAGCGCTTCGTGCATGCAGTGGCCTGATCCTCCGAACGGCGCATCAAGCACGTCATCAAGACTGCGAAGGATGTAGTTGGCGTTGAGCACGGCATCGCCCGAAACCTGCCGCAAGCCATCCGCGCCGTGGCTGAGGATATAAGCGAGTGCGCGGGTGTACATGCCCATCTGACCGTGGAAGGCGCACATGCGGCCAAAGGCCTGCGGGTGTTCTTCGTGCGCCTGCTCCTCCTCGATCAGTTTGACCGAACCATCGGCCTGCCGCGCGGTGAACGGCAGCGGGCCAAAAGGAGCGAGTGCTTCGGACAGCACGACCGGGCCGGAACCGGGGCCGCCGCCACCGTGCGGGGTGGAGAAGGTCTTGTGCAGGTTGATGTGCATCGCATCGACGCCAAGATCGCCCGGACGCACACGCCCGACGATGGCGTTGAAGTTTGCGCCATCGCAGTAGACATAGCCGCCCGCCGCGTGGACGGCATCGGCGATGATTTTCAGATCGCGTTCGAAGAGGCCGCACGTGTTGGGATTGGTGATCATCACGCCGGCCACATCGGGGCCAAGACGCGCAATCAGGGCAGCGGAATCGACGCGGCCTTCGGGCGTGGCCGGAATGTTTTCCACCCGGAACCCAGCGAAAGCTGCCGTGGCAGGATTGGTGCCATGCGCGCTTTCGGGCACGAGGATCACATCGCGCGGATCGCCCTTGGCTTCCAGCGCGGCGCGGATGCACAGCAGGCCGCACAGTTCGCCATGGGCACCGGCCTTGGGCGTCATCGCCACGCCGTGCATGCCGGTGAGTTCGATCAGCCAGAACGCCAGTTCATTCATCACCGACAGTGCGCCCTGCACCGTGTGGACCGGTTGCAGCGGGTGGACATCGGCAAAGCCGGGCATCCGCGCGACCTTTTCATCAAGGCGCGGGTTGTGCTTCATCGTGCACGAGCCGAGCGGGAACAGGCCAAGATCGATGGCATAGTTCTGGCGCGACAGGCGCGTGTAGTGGCGAACGGTTTCAGGCTCTGACAGGCCGGGCAGGTTTGGCCGTTCGGCGCGGGCCATGGGGCCAAGCGCGGACAAGTCAATGTCCGCAGTCTCGGGGAAATCGACGCCGGAGCGGTCCGCCGCGCCAAGTTCGAACAGCAGCGCTTCTTCCAGTTGCAGCGCGCGGTTGCCGGTGAAAGTGCGGATGCCCGTTTCAGGCGCATTTTCGCCCATCGAAGGCCGCCAACCGGTGGGATTGATCGCGTTCATGCCAGCACCTCCTTGAGCGCAGCGGCGAGCGCTGCGATGTCTTCATCCGTCGTGCATTCGGTGGCGGCGACGATCATGCCATTGGCCAGCGCCGCCTCATGTGGGTAGAGGCGGCCAAGCGAGACGCCACCAAGCACTTGCCGGTCCGCCAGATCGCGCACCACCTGCCGCGCGTCCTTGGGCAAAGCGATCGCAAATTCGTTGAAGTAGTGCGTGTTGACCACGGTAACGCCGGGGACTTGCGCCAGAGCCGCGGCGGTCTTGCGAGCGGCAGCGTGGCTGAGCTTTGCCATATCGGACAGGCCCGATCCACCCAGCAGCGTCATGTGGACCGAGAACGCCAGCGCGCAGAGGCCCGAGTTGGTGCAGATGTTGCTCGTCGCCTTCTCACGCCGAATGTGCTGTTCGCGCGTGGAGAGCGTGAGCACGAAGCCGCGCTTGCCATCGGCATCCACGGTTTCACCACACAGGCGACCCGGGATCTGGCGCAGATACTTTTCGCGGCAGCCGAACAGGCCGAGGTATGGCCCACCGAACTGGAGGCCGACGCCAATGGATTGGCCCTCACCTACAACGATGTCTGCACCAAGGCTGCCGGGGCTTTGCAATACGCCCAGCGCCACAGGTTCGGTGACGACCGCGATCAGCAGCGCGCCTTTGGCCTGCGCAGCCGTGGCGATAGCGGCGAGATCGGGGATACGACCAAGGATATCGGGATACTGGACGACAACGGAGGATGTTTCGCTGTCGATGCGAGCGATCAGGGCAGCATCATCGGGCGTGGCAGTGAGTTCTGGCGCAACCGTATCCAGCACGTCGCCGGTAAACTTGGCCATCGTGCACGCGGTTTCGACATAGTGCGAATGGACCCCGCCCGAGAGCACGGCCTTGCCGCGCTTGGTAATGCGGCCCGCCATCGCGATGGCTTCCCAGCACGCGGTAGATCCATCGTAGAGAGAGGCGTTGGCAACTTCGGTGCCGAACAGGCGCGCGACCTGGGTCTGGAATTCGAACAAAACCTGCAACGTGCCCTGCGCGATTTCGGGCTGATAAGGGGTGTAGGCGGTGAGGAATTCGCCGCGCTGGATCATGTGATCGACCGTGGCGGGCACGTGGTGGCGATAGGCGCCTGCACCAAGGAAGAACGGCACCGATCCGGCGGTGACATTGTTGGCAGAAAGCCGCGCCATATGGCGTTCGACCGCCATTTCGCTGGCGTGGTTGGGCAAGCCCGCGATGGGAGCAGACAGGCGGGCTTCGGCGGGAACGTCGGCGAATAGCTCGTCAATCGAGCCTGCGCCGATGACCGAGAGCATGGTGCTGCGGTCGGCGTCGGTCAGGGGAAGATAGCGCATGGAATCAAAGCTCCGCAATGAAGGCCTGATAGGAAGCCTCGTCCATCAGGCCATCGAGTTCGGCAGGGTCGGACAGGGTCATCTTCCACAGCCAGCCATCGCCTTCGGGATCGGTGTTGACGAGTTCGGGCTGATCTTCGAGCGCGGCGTTGGCGACAGTGACTTTGCCCGAGACGGGGGCGTAAACATCAGAAGCGGCCTTAACGCTGTCGACCACCGAGGCGCTATCGCCCATCGACACTTCGCTGCCTTCGCCGGGCACTTCGACGAAGGTGATGTCACCCAGCTGGCTTTGGGCATAGTCGGTGATGCCAACGGTGGCTTCATCGCCTTCAACCGCGATCCATTCGTGGTCCTTGGTGAAATAGCGGGTCATCAGGCGGCTCCTTTGCGGTGATAGCGATGGGGTACGAAAGGCATGGGGACGACGGTGGCAGCCAGTTTGCGGCCGCGCACGTCGATGGTGAGTTGGGTGCCGGCGGTGGCGCAATCGGCGGCTACGTAGGCCATGGCGATGGGGCGTTCGAGGCTGGGCGAGAAGCCGCCGGAGGTGATGGTGCCGACTTCAGTTTCGCCTGACAGCACCTTTGCCCCTTCGCGCGCGGCCATGCGGCCTTCGATGGCAAGGCCGACGCGGCGGGTGGACGTGCCATTGGCAATCAGCGGCAGGATCACATCGGCACCGGGAAAGCCGCCTTCGCTGCGACGGCGCTTGTTGATGCCGAACAGCAGATCGGCGCTGACCGGATCGACGGTGTCGGTCATGTCGTGGCCATAAAGCGGCAGGCCCGCTTCAAGCCGCAGGCTGTCGCGCGCGCCAAGGCCGATGGGCTTTACCTGCGGTTGGGCGCAGATCAGATCGGCCAGTTCCGCCGCGTTTTCGGCAGGCACGGAGATTTCAAATCCATCTTCGCCGGTATAGCCCGAGCGGCTGATCCAGGCTTCCACGCCGCCCAGCTTGAAACGGCCCCCGCGCATGAAGGTAAGGGCTGAAAGCGGGTATTCGCCAGCGACCAGCGGTTCGAGCGCTTCATAGGCCTTTGGCCCCTGCAGAGCGAAAAGCGCGCTGTCCTCAAGATGATTGAGCGTGATGACATCGGGCAGGAGCTCGCGCAGCGTGGCGATATCGTCCCACTTGGTCGCGCCATTGACGACGAGGTAAAAGCCTTGCCCCCAACGGCTGACCATCAGGTCATCAAGGATGCCGCCTTGGTCGTTCAACAGGAGCGAATAACGCACGCCGCCGATGGGGAGGGTTGAAAGATCGATGGGCAGGACCGCTTCAAGCGCGGCTTCTGCGCCTTCGCCGGTTACGTAAAGCTGGCCCATGTGGGACACGTCAAAGAAACCGGCGGACTCACGGGTCCACAAGTGCTCGGCAATTATCCCCTCAAACTGGACCGGCATCCAGTAGCCAGCAAAGTCGACCATGCGGCCACCGCGGCCGCGGTGCCATTGATCAAGCGGCAAGACCAGCGGACCAATCGGTGCTGATTCCGTTTGTTCACATGTGTGAATTTCGTATGTGTCGCTCACAAATATCGTTCCCGTGCAGTTCAGCGCCAAGTGGCGCCCCCTCTGTCACGGAAACCTGAGAGCTTTCCCCCGCCCGCCTCTCCTGACGGGTTTGGTTGGGGTTACCCCTTCGGCGGCCCTTCCCTTTGCGGGAAATGACTCTTTCCAGAGTGTCGCTGTCGACCCACGCGGTCCTTTTGCCTGAGAGATTCCGGGGCGGTTGCTCCTTCGGCGTCTCTCGACTCTGAACGAATCGAGAGAACTCTCCCGCGCGATCAGCGACGAGCGTTCATCGCTGCACTGCAGCGTGAAGTCAACCTGTGCCCGCCAACCTTATCCACGCTGCAGAAGGCGGCGGAATTCATCGTGATGGTGGACAAAGCGGCTCCGTGGTTTTGCTCCTGCCAGCGCAAGGATGACACGAGCGAGATCGGCGTCCTTGACCGAACGATACTGGCGAAACCCTCCCTGCATCAGCAGGTCGGCAAGGGGACTGACCATCATGCCGATACGTTCGGCGGGGCGCGCTGGGCCTTCGCGGTGACCGCGCAGCAAGCCCGGGCGCAGAATGTCGAAGCGGTCGAAATGCAGCTTCGCCAACTTGTCCTCAACCTCGCCCTTGACCGAAAGGTAGAAGTTTTTCGAGCCAAGCGCCGCGCCGACCGATGAGACGACAATAAGCTGGCGCGCGCCAGCGGCCTTGGCAGCGGCGGCGCATTCCAGCACGAGATCGTGATCGACAGCGCGAAATGCGGCCTTGTCTCCACCCACGGTCTTGATCGTCGTGCCTAGCGCAATGACAGCAGTGTCCGGCCTGGCAGCGGCAATGGCGTCGGGCCAGTGCCCGGTATCGGACAGCAGCATTTCCATGCGCGCGCCCTTGGGCAGGGGAACTTCGCGGCGGGCGACGGCGACGAGATGAATGTGGGGCCTGTTTACGGCCTGCTCCATGACAGCACGCCCAATCAAACCGGTCGCGCCAATCAGGACAATGCGGGTTGGATCAGACATTGCTGAGCCCTTCAGGGGTCCGGCCGAACAATCTGGCGTAGCTGTCAATGGCGTAGCGGTCGGTCATGCCGGAGATGAAATCGGCGATGTGGCGGGTTCGTTCCGGCTCATTCTGCGGCAATGTGGTGCGCCAGCTTTCGGGCAGTTGCGATGGGTCATTAACAAAGGCGGTGAATAGCGCCGCGATGACCTCGCGCGCGCGATCAGCGGTTTGGCGCTGCTCCTGATGCAGGTAAAGCCGCTGATACATGAACTGCTTGAGCGCGCGCTCTTCCTCGCCCATCGCGGCAGAGAACGTGGCAAGAGGACGGGCGGCGGCGCGAACATCCTCGACGCTGGTAACGCCGGATTGCGCGATATTGACCTGGGCCGTGGCAATCACATCGTTGACCATGCGCCCGATCTGACCGCGCACCAATTCACGCAGCAGACGGTCTTGCGGTGCGGCGGGAAAGCGGCGTTCAATGGCGCGCCATTGGTCTGCCACAGAGGGCAGTTCCAGCAACTGATCGAGGCACAGGAACCCTGCGCGCAGACCATCGTCGATATCGTGATTGTCGTAGGCAATATCATCAGAAATTGCGGCAACTTGCGCTTCGAGCGAAGCAAACGTGGTAAGTTCCAGAGGGAACGCAGCATCAAGTTCCTGCAACGCCCATGTGGGTTTGCGGATCGGTCCGTTGTGTTTAGCGAGGCCTTCGAGCGTTTCCCACGTAAGGTTCAGGCCTTCATGGCCGCAATACGGGCTTTCGAGGCGCATGAGGACACGCAGGGTGTTGGCATTATGATCGAAGCCGCCTGCATTGGCCATCGCTGCTTCAAGCGCGTCTTCCCCTGCATGGCCAAACGGCGGGTGGCCGATATCGTGCGCGAGGCACAGGGCCTCGGTCAGATCTTCATCAAGCCCCAGTGCGCGGGCGATGACGCGGCCGATCTGGGCGACTTCCAGGCTGTGCGTAAGGCGAACGCGGTAGTGATCGCCATCGGGCGCGATGAACACCTGCGTCTTGTGACGCAGGCGGCGGAACGCGATGGAGTGGATGATCCGGTCACGATCGCGCTGGAACGCGCTGCGCGGGCCGCGAGAGGCTTTTTCGTCGGTGCCGAATTCGCGCCCGCGCGTGGCGGCGGGGTTGCTGGCATAGGGGGCGCGGCCCTCGATCATGGTGCGCTCAGCCGAGAATCCAGTCGACAGCAGCCTGAGCATGGATGCGGGTGCCATCATAGATTGGCAGGACATTGGCATCGACATCGATAACCATGTCCAACTCGGTGCAGGCCAGCACAGCAGCCTGTGCGCCACGCTGTTCCATGTTGGTCAGCATGGTCTTGAACGTGCGTTCGGCAGCGCGGGTGGCCTTGCCCTGCATCAGTTCGTCGTAGATGATCGTATCGGTCGCTTCGACTTCCTCAACCACCGGAGGCAGCAGGCTGATACCGTGGGCGACGAGGCGTTTGCGGTAGAAGCTTTCCATCACGACATAGCGTGTGCCCAGCAGGGCGGCGGTCTCAATACCATCCGCCTTCATCTTGGCAGCCACCGTATCGGCGATGTGGATGACCGGGATCGATACGGCACCGGCCACATCATCATAAACCTTGTGCATCGAATTGGCACCGATCAGCAGCGCGGTTGCTCCGGCCTGTTCAAGACGGCGCGCGCTTTCCGACAGGATCGCAGCGGCGCGCGCCCATTGGTCGGCGCTTGACAGGCGGGCCAGTGGTTCAAAATCAAGGCTCTCGATCAGGAGCGGCGCGCTCGAAAGCGTGGAGGTGCGGGCCTGCACCAGCTGGTTGATGTCTTCATAATAGGTCCGAGTGGAAAACCAGCTCATGCCGCCGATAAGGCCGATCTTGCGCAAAGCGATATCTCCTGCGGGCG
>JBEQBV010000139.1:0-9914 GCA_041639635.1 Novosphingobium sp. | reverse complement strand
GCCGCAGATGCTGAAGCTGCCATGCGCACCACCGTCGATACCGCCCGACTGTCAGGCGCAAATCCCTTTCAAACCATCCTCGGTGCTGTCACCGCCTGACGACTCAGATGGGGACGTGGGTAGTTACGATAATGGTTGTATCTTTCGTGAGGACGACTATGTGATGTGCGCTAGATCACCAAGATAAATCAACGCGCAATGCACAGCAGATCACAATCAAAGAAGGCCGGTTCGCAATGAGTGAAATTCAAAACGATATGCGGGAGACACTGATCACGCTCACGTCTGACATCGTCGCAGCGCATGTCAGCAACAACAGCGTTTCGGTAAGCGACCTGGGGACATTGATCACGAATGTCTATTCGGCACTGGCTGGGCTGGATCAGCCTGCTCCCGTTGAAGAGCCCGCTCCAGAACCTGCTGTTTCGATCCGCTCGTCGATCAAGAACGATCACATCGTTTGCCTGGAAGACGGCAAGAAACTCAAGATGCTCAAGCGTCACCTCGCCACGCGCTATAACATGACGCCGGAACAGTATCGCACCCGTTGGAACCTGCCTGCGGATTATCCGATGGTGGCCCCGGCTTATGCCGAAAAGCGCCGCGAACTGGCCAAGAAGATCGGCCTTGGCCGCAAGCCCGCGCCAAAGCGTGGTCGCAAGGCTTCTGCCACGGCCTGACAGGCCCAAACCGCCCGCAATACGATTGCATGCAGTTGAAGATTTGGCCCGCCCGTCTATAGACAGGCGGGCCGATCTTTTTTTGACGACCACACCCCTTTTTTTGACGAGTCCACAGTGCACCAGGTGATCGACATTGAAGCACTCTGCGCCGAGCGCGGCCTGCGCATAACCGACCAGCGTCGCACCATTGCGCGCGTCCTGTCGGAAAGCGAAGATCACCCCGATGTCGAAAAGCTGCACGAGCGTGCCTCCGCCATCGATTCGCGCATTTCGATAGCAACGGTTTACCGCACGGTTCGTCTGTTCGAAGAAGCCGGCATTCTGGACCGCCACGATTTTGGCGATGGCCGCGCACGGTATGAAGCCACGCCTGAGGCGCATCACGATCATCTGATCGATGTTGAAACCGGCAAGGTCATCGAATTCGTTGATCCCGAACTTGAACAACTCCAGCGCCAGATCGCCGAAAAACTGGGCTACCGGCTCGTCGATCACCGCATGGAGCTTTACGGCGTGAAGCTTGAACGCGACAACTGACGCACGCAACGCTCCCGACCTATCGATTGGCGGGCGCTTGCGCATTGGCTTGCGGCTTGCAGGGATGCTGCTTCTGCTGATCGGGTGCGTTCCGCTTTACTATGCGTGGCGCCTGGGCCGGTTGCCCAATCCGTGGCCCCGTCTGTTCCTGGGCGGCATTGCGCGGATCGCGGGCGCAAAAGTGCGCATCAACGGTGAACAGGTGCGCGGCGGCGTGTTCCTGCTATCAAACCATGTCAGTTGGCTGGACATTCCGGTCATTGCCCATGCCAGTGGCAGCGCCTTCATCGCCCATTCCGGCCTTGCTGAAATCGGCCTGCTGAAATGGCTTTGCGAAATGAATGACACGGTCTTTGTCGCTCGACATGACCGGCGCAGCGTTCACACCCAAGTGGAAATGGTGAGGGCCGCCTTAAAGGACACGGGCGCATTGACCGTATTTCCCGAAGGCACCACCAGCGATGGCAGCGCCCTCCTGCCCTTCAAGTCCTCGCTGCTCTCGGCACTCGATCCTCCGCCGTCAGGCATTGCAATCCAGCCGCTGTGGATCGATTATGGGCCCAACGTGGCCGATCTTGCGTGGGTCGGTGACGAGCATGGGCTCGACAATTTCCTGAAAATTCTCGCGCGCCGCAAACCCATCGCTGTCTCCGTTCATTTCCTGCCGCCACTTGGCTCCGATGAAACAGCGAGCCGCAAAACGATGGCGGTCGCCGCGCGGGAACGGATACTTGGCGCTATGGCCAGCGAACCAGGCCCGGCGCGTTAGACAAAGCGGGCCAAATCCAGTATCGGCCCGGCTCATGGCCACCAACCCTGCTCCCAAAACTTTCCGCGTCAAAAGCTTCGGCTGCCAAATGAACGTCTATGACGGCGAACGCATGGCCGAACTGCTGGGCGCCGAAGGAATGACAGCAGCCGCTGACGGGCAGGATGCCGATCTGATCGTACTGAACACCTGCCACATCCGCGAGAAAGCAACCGAGAAGGTCTATTCCGACATCGGCCGCCTGCGCCGCGATGATGGCACAAGCCCGCTGATCGCCGTGGCAGGTTGCGTCGCGCAGGCTGAGGGCGAGGAGATCATGGCCCGCGCGCCTGCGGTAAAGGTCGTTGTAGGCCCGCAATCCTATCATCGCCTGCCTGAAATGGTGGCTCAGGCCGCATCGGGCAAACGCTCGACCGAAACCGACATGCCCGCCGAAGCCAAGTTCGCCGCGCTGCCCAAGCGCCGAAAGTCTGGCCCCACCGCGTTCCTGACGGTGCAGGAAGGGTGCGACAAGTTCTGCACCTATTGCGTTGTGCCCTATACGCGAGGGGCAGAAATCAGCAGGCCCTTCAAGGATCTGGTTGAAGAGGCCAAGTTGCTGATCGCAGGCGGCGCGCGCGAGATCACACTGCTAGGCCAGAACGTGAATGCCTGGTCCGGCGAGGATGATCGTGGCCGCCCGGTCGGGCTGGACGGCCTTGCCCGCACGCTGGCCGCAGAGCCTGACCTTGCCCGAATCCGTTATACCACGAGCCACCCCAACGACATGACCGATGGCCTGATTGCCGCGCATGGCGAGGTGGAAAAGCTGATGCCATTCCTGCACTTGCCGGTGCAGGCAGGAAATGATCGCATCCTGAAGGCGATGAACCGCAGCCACACAGTGGACAGCTATCTGCGCCTGCTCGAACGGTTCCGCGCGGTGCGCCCCGACATTGCGCTGTCGGGCGATTTCATCGTCGGTTTCCCCGGTGAAACCGACGCCGAATTTGAAGACACGCTTAAGCTGGTCGATGCGGTCGGCTATGCGCAGGCGTTCAGCTTCAAGTATTCACCCCGCCCCGGCACGCCTGCGGCAACGATGGCTGATCATGTGCCCACAGCCGTGATGGACGAACGCTTGCAGCGCCTTCAGGTCGCCCTGAACCGCGATCAATGGGCCTTCAACAAGGCCAGCGTGGGCAAAACGTGCGAGGTTCTGGTGGAGCGGCGTGGCAAGCACCCCGGCCAGTGGCTCGGCAAATCGCCGTGGCTGCAATCGGTGCATTTCACAGGCGAGGCAGACATCGGATCGCTAGTGCGCGTCGAACTGGTTGATGCCGGTCCTAACTCAATTTCAGGCCGTCTTATCTAATACCGCTGTGGAATAATCGCGCAGCGTCTTGTCTGTGCAACATCCGCTCTTATGCTCTGTTTCAGGCCTTTATCCGCAAGGCCCAACGCATAAGGAGCGCATGGCCCGAAAAGTCCCCCGCGTCCACGATGAGGCGCATCACCGGTTTGACCAACATGGCGTTGGCCAGCAGCCCCTTGGCCAACGCTCTGGAAACAGCGGACGCGCCCGGGCGGAAGTCGAATTTGACGAACAGACCGTGCTTGGCGCGCTTTTCGGCCAGTTTGACACCAATCTTGTCCATATCGAGAACCGGCTGGGGGTTTATATTTCGGCACGCGGCAACCGTGTCGTGATCGAAGGGCCAGACGATTCCGTCGCCCGAGCGCGCGAAGTGCTCAAAGGTATGCACCAGCGCCTGCTATCGGGGTTTGAGGTCGATTCGGGCGCCGTTGATTCGCTGATCGCGATGAGCGTGGAGCCGACGTTGGAAGGCATCATCACCGGTGCGCCGGGCGGCGCTCCGCCAATCATGATCCGCACCCGCAAGAAAACCATCGTCCCGCGCTCTGCCACGCAGATCGAATATATGCGGGCGCTGGTCAGCCACGACGTGATCTTTGCGCTGGGGCCAGCGGGCACGGGCAAGACGTATGTCGCCGTCGCGCAGGCCGTAGCGCAATTGATATCAGGCTCGGTCCAACGGCTGATCCTCTCACGACCGGCGGTGGAAGCAGGGGAGCGGCTGGGCTTTCTGCCCGGCGATATGAAGGAAAAGGTCGATCCCTATCTTCGCCCGCTTTATGATGCGCTGTATGATTGCATGCCACCCGAACAGGTAGAGCGCCGCATCGCTAGCGGAGAGATCGAGATCGCGCCGATTGCCTTTATGCGCGGTCGGACATTGGCAGATGCCTTCGTGATTCTGGACGAAGCGCAGAACACCACGCCTGCCCAGATGAAGATGTTCCTCACCCGCTTTGGCCAGAACAGCCGCATGGTGGTGTGCGGCGACCCCAAGCAGGTCGATCTGCCCGGTGGCGTCAGCGCCAGCGGCCTGAACGATGCAGTCCAGCGGCTGGAAGGCGTGGAAGGCATCGCCACCGTGCGCTTCAACACCGCTGACGTGGTGCGTCACCCGATCGTGGGCCGCATTGTCGAGGCTTATGAAGGGAAGGATTCCTGAACTCGTGCGTTGGACGGGCATCCTTCGACAGGCTCAGGATGAGCGACTTTAATGTGTTTTTCTTTTCCCGCTCGTGCTGAGCTTGTCGAAGCACCCAAGCCAAGGCCTGCGTTGTGATCGCACCTACACTTGAGATCGATATCGACCCCATCTGGGGCGATGACACCGATTGGGAAGCGCTGGCCAACAACGCAGCTGAGGCGGCGGCTAGGATTGTGCCCGAACTCGCGCATGAGAACCTGCTCGTCAGTCTTGTGTTGGCCGATGACGATGAAGTTCATGCGCTGAACAAGCAGTGGCGCGCCAAGGACAAGCCGACTAATGTCCTGTCGTTTCCAATGCTCTCACGCGAAGAAGTGCTGCACGCTGCTGCCGATCAGGATTCACCTGGGATGCTGGGGGACATGATTCTGGCCCACGGCGTCTGCACGCGGGAAGCGGCGGAGAAAGGTGTCTCCACACAGATCCACGCCACCCACCTGATAGTTCACGGCCTGCTGCACCTTGCCGGATTTGACCACGAACTCGGCGATGCCGAGGCCGAGGAAATGGAAGACTTGGAGCGGAAGACCCTTGCACTTATGGGCATTGCCGACCCATATGCGGTCGAAGACTGACCGCAAGGAGAATTCGGTAGTGCCCGAGGGCAATGACTCCAATGGCGAGGGCCGTTCGGGAGACGCAGACAGTAGCAATCGCACGCTTTGGCGTGCGATCAGAGCTTTCTTCAAGGGACCGGATCACGACCAGTCTTTGCGTGCGCAGATCGAAGAAGCGATTGACGAGCACGAGGGCGAACAGCCCAATTCCGGCCCAAACAATGGCGATCTGGTTCCGCTAGAACGCCAGATGCTGCGCAATCTGCTCCATTTCAGCGAACACGATGCGGATGACGTAGCGATTCCGCGTGGCGAGATCATTGCGGTGCCGGCTTCAGCAACTTTCGACGAAATCGTCGCCGCCTTTGCCGAGAACGGCCACAGCCGCCTGCCCGTTTTTGGCGAATCGCTCGACGAAATTGTCGGCATGATCCACGTGAAGGACGTGTTCGTGATCGTGGCGGGCATGCTGCTTTCAAACAAGCCCGCGCCCAAGGACTGGACCACCTTGATGCGCCAGCCCTTGTTCGTGCCGCAGGCGCGGGGCGCGCTTGACGTATTGGCGGACATGCGCAGCAAGCGTACCCACCTTGCCGTGGTTATCGACGAATACTCCGGCACGGATGGCATCATCACCATCGAAGACCTCGTCGAGGAAATCATCGGCGAGATTGAGGACGAGCACGATGACGCGCCACAGGAACTCCTGAAACGGATCGATGCCGAAACGTGGGACGCCGATGCTCGCGTCGAACTTGACGATGTTGCGCAAACTATTGACCCGCGTCTTGCCGAAGTAGAAGAAGACGTCGATACGCTTGGTGGCCTTGCAGTGGTTTTGGCCGGCGAAGTGCCGCCAATCGGGCGCGTACTCGAACATGCCAGCGGTTGGCGACTTGAGGTGACAGGGGGCGATGAACGCCGTCTCACCCGCCTTCGGCTGCATGCTCCACGTGCCAGCACGGTGATTGAAGAATAGGACGACAAGATGATTCGCCGCCTTCCCCCTTTGCGTTCGCTCGAGGCGTTCATTCGCGTCGTGCGCGCAGGGTCGGCCAAGACGGCTGCTGCCGAACTTGCGCTCAGCCCGTCGGCTCTGTCGCGCCGCCTTGGCGCACTTGAAGATTTTGTCGCCAAGCCGCTATTCGAACGCAAGCATCAAGCGCTGAAGCTGACCGAGGAAGGCCAGCAGCTTTATGATGCCGTGGCCCCGCTGATCGATGAAATGGCCGACCGGGTAGACCGCCTGATCGACACCGGCAAGGTGATGCGCCTGCGCCTTGGCGTGCTGCCGCTGTTCGGCAGCCAGCGCCTGTTCCCCCGGCTGGGCGAGTTGCGCAAGTTGCACCCGCAACTGCATATCGACATCGATTCGGGTCACGCAGCTGAAACCAAGCTGGGCGATACCATCGATGCCGCCATCGTCCTTTCCGAAGGGCCTGACGCCTCGCTCCATTCGGTGCGGCTCGATCACAACCGCGTCCACGCCATCACCTCGGTCGCGCTGGCAGAAGAACTTGGCGATCGGCCCGATATTGCCAAGCTTTCGAAGCAGACGTTCCTCGTGCACAACGACCTGCCGATGAGCTTCGAGGCGTGGAAGAAGGCTCTGCACCTTGAGAAGCTGGAACCTGCCGCCATCGATCATTTCGATTCGGGCCAGCTGATCCTTGAAGCAGCGGCGCAAGGCCTTGGCATCGCGATCATGCACGATGATCACTACACGCGCAGCCACGATTCCCGGCTTGCGCGCCTCTACGACATCGATGTCGATAGTCCCTATTCCTACTGGTTCGTCTGCCGTCCCCGTGCCCTGCAATCGCGCCCGGTACGGCTGTTCCACGAATGGATGCTGAAAGCGGGGCTTTAGGCTCTACTGGCGGGATCAAAAACGCGAAGGCGGCGTCTGCGCTGAAATGCTGTAAAGTCCCCATCAGGAATGACCCGCAGCCCCGGATGACAGGGGCGGTTATAGACATAAACCAGCGCCGTGACCCAACCCTTACCGACGATCCGCACCCTTACGGTGCGGCGCACGTATTCTGACTGCGCGGGCTTGCGCCGGTCAAAGTCTTCATACCTATCAAGCCACCGCAGCTCCCTCGCGCCGAAGTGTCGCCTGGCGCGATAGATCCGCCCTTTCACCCGGCCCGTACCGGCACTCAACACCGGATACCAGCCATCAGCGCATCGCACCGCGCGCAATGCGCCGCGCACATCAGCCTGCCGACCGCCCGCCAACAGCGGCAACAACTTGCGCGTTACCGCATTGTCATGGTCTTCGCTTAAAGTGCCGTAGAAGAAGAACCACGGTCGGTGCATGGTGATAAATCAATGATGACAGGCCAGCGCCTCGACCACATCTTCAAGCCGCGCCGGATCGCCAACGGCAATCACATGGCCATCTGACCCTGCATGGAGCGGATCGCCGTTCCAGTCAGCCATCGTGCCCCCCGCCCCTTCGACGATGGGAACAAGCGCAGCCCAGTCATGCAACTTCAGGCCTGCTTCGCACACCACATCAAGCTGCCCTGTGGCCAGCATGGCGTAGTTGTAGCAATCCCCGCCCATGACCATGCGCTTGTGATCGGTCTTGGCCGCAAGCCCCATGAAATGCGCCCCGTCATGGTCATCGAAATAATGCGGACCGGTGGTGGCCAGCGTGGCATCCGACAGTTCGCGGCAAATGCGCGTGCGTACTGGATTGCCGTTGAGCGTTGTCGGCTTGCCCATGGCCCCAACCCAGCGTTCGCCGGTGATCGGCTGATCCAGTACACCAAGCACCGGAAAGCCCTCCACCACCAGCGCAATCAGCGTGCCGAAAATCGGCCGTCCGGCAAGGAATCCGGCCGTGCCATCAATCGGGTCCAACACCCAGCTGCGCCCGGATGTGCCTGCGGTCGATCCAAACTCTTCGCCGATCACGGTATCACGCGGCACTTCGGCTGTCAGAATACGGCGCATCGCTTCTTCGGCATCGCGGTCGGCTAGGGTAACGGGCGTGGCGTCCCCTTTACGCTCTGCTGCAACGGTGCGAAAATGCGGGCGAATGGCCGCGGCAGCCGCATCGGCGAGCCGCATGGCGATGGCGATATCCTGATCCAGCTTCATATTACGGCTGTGCCGCCCACCCTTGGCAAGGTCAACCCGAAGTGGATAATTCGCACCATGGACAAAAAGCCCCCCGACCATTTCGGACTGCAGTGACCTCGCACACAGATGTTGCTGTGTATGACACTTAGAGCGTCATAAAGAACCACGGTGGGGGCACCATTGCAGTGACACGAAGCAACAGGTGGAATGCGGACAAATCGCCCGGTATCGATCGCGCCATCGCATCTTCCAATGCAACCCGCGATGGGCAACCCATATCCTATAGCCGCGCTCCTGCATCCGATCTCGAACGCTGGATCGGCCGGTTTTACGTAACGATCGTCGATACGCCGCCTGACCACCGGCTTGATTGCGGACTGTTGAGCGACTTCGCATGCATCCGTGTTCAGCTGCGCGGCCACTGGCAGGCGACCACCGCAGAAGGGATAAAGACAGCTGACAATGCCGCGATGCTGTTTGGTCCGCATTCGCACCGCATGCCGATCAGCGTGGAAGGAAGTTTTACCAGCGTCGGCGCATTTCTGCGTCCCGGCGTATGCCATGCCTTGAACGGCCCGAAGCTGACCGATCTGGTAGACCGGCTCAAACTCTTTTCCGATGTCGGCCTGCCTGGCAATCGCTGGCTGTCCATGTTCGATCCCGATGGTTCGCCCGAAGACTGGGTGCAGACCATGGAACATGAAATGCGCTGCCTGATTGCAGAGCGCTCGGTGCGCGAGCCTGATCCCATCTCGGCGCGGTTTGAGGCAGCTGCATTCAACGATCCAACCATCAGCATTGCCCGTCTAGCTGAAGAGTTCGGCGTGGAGCAGCGCCGCCTTGAACGCATCGTTCGCCGCGATTTCGGCATGGCGCCTAAACAGGTCCTGCGCCGCGCCCGCGCGCTTGACATGGCCAGCCACCTGCGCGGCGTGGCCGATCACGCAGAGGCCGAGGCAATTGCGCTGCGCTACTATGATCAAAGCCACCTGATCCGCGAATTCACCGAGCTATTCGGGATGAGCCCGCGCCAATTCGTGGATCGTGCGCAACCGTTGATGACGCTGGGTCTGGAAACCCGCCAGGCGCGCAGGCTGGAGACAATTCGCAGGCTGGAACCGGGCGAGGTCAAGCCTTGGGAGTGATGACAGTTGCCACGTTCCAGTGCGCGGACTAGGCCGCATTTATGGCAAGGGCTGATCGTCTCGAACGTCTCGACAAGCGCCGCTCCGAACTGGAAGCGGACTATCTGGCTGCATTGATTGAAGCGCTGGAAGTCACAGCTTCAGGCAAGTGGGGCCTGTTCGATCATAACGCCGACAAGATCATGCGCGCCGCCACTGCCCCGATAATCAAAAATCTGACGGAGCTGGCCGAGGAAATATCGCAGGCGCGCGAACAATTGTTCATGGAACCGTTCACTCTGCACGATGAATTCATGGCAGCGCGCGGAAAGCCCGGGGCGCATGCCGTGGGCGAACCCAAACAGGCCCGCGCATGGCTGGAACGGTTGCGGCTTGCGGCGAAGGCTTGAGCTTAACGCTTCAGGTTTCCCACAAAACCCACTCACCCTGAGCCTATCGAAGGGGGTCCGCAAAAACGTAGCGAAACATGCTTCGACAAGCTCAGCATGAGCGGGTTCGGTGAAAGCAGTATCTTTGGAGCAACCCGCTTCAATCAAACAGGCTGGAAACCGAACTTTCATCGGCAATGC
>JBEQBV010000138.1:0-9965 GCA_041639635.1 Novosphingobium sp. | reverse complement strand
AGCTCTCCGCGACGGCATTGTCGTGGCAGTTGCCGCGCCGGCTCATCGAGTGCTCAAGATTGTGAGCCCGGATGAACGCAGCCCAGCCCATGCTGGTGAACTGCGAGCCCTGGTCCGAATGGATCAACACTGGATGCTTCGGCTTGCGGATCTCCGCATCTTTGCCGGCATCACCGGACACTGGCCTCGCCAACTGCCGCTTCCACGAATACAGCGAGTGCTGACTGACGCCGAGCCGCTGCGAGCCGAAGGCCAGCGAAGCTAAACCTCCGCTACGAGATACCCGCGCTCGGTGATGTGGGCCACCGCGTCGCGCTTGAACTCATCACTGAAATTGGGCTTCCCCATCGTCGCCTCCTGTCCTCAAATCTAGGATCGAAGGCGTCCAGAAATCTAGGGGCTATTCAATTTAAGGCGGCCGGAGCAAAACCCTGCTTTCATCAACGGCATAATTTGGCGGCTGCGTTACGGTGCGCCGTGGAGCGATGTCCCAGCGAAATATGGAAGCTGAAACACGATCTATTGACGGTTCCGGCGGTGGAGCGAAGTTGGGGTCTGGAAAACAGTCGCAGTTACGCTTGCCGAGATCATGAGGGCTATGACGCTGACGCCATCCGCGCGAACCTTGCCGAACGGCAGATCAAAGCTGTCACCCCCGGTCGCTCAAACCGCTGCGTGCAGATCAAGCACGACCGAGCACTCTACAAACAGCGCAACCGGATTAAGCCCATGTTCGGCCGTCTCAAAATCAACCGGGCTATTGCCACCCGATACGACCAAATGGCCAAAAACTTGCTCGGTATGGCCCATCTCGCGACCGCAAGATATCGGCTCAAATTTGTCCACGCTGCCTAAGGCGGTTAGATGAAAGGTGCCGGCTCGTTGCGGCAGATCACGCGATGCCTTGCTTTCCGGGCGAAAGGATGTGGTTCGGATCAAGCGCCTGCTTCAGCCGCGCGTTAAGCGTGCGATTGGCCTCCCCATATTGCTTCGCCACCAAGTCCATCGTGTTCACCCCGGTGCGATAGCTGGCCCAGCCACGCTCGCCAAAGCGGGTTACCATCTCGCGAATGCAATCGTCCGCCTTCTTCTCCTCGACCGGGTTTTCCTTGTCGTATTGGATGAAGATCAGATGGTGCAGTTCGCGCCCGCCGATGGCGTAGGCGACCGAGTAATCAAAGCCGTATTTGCCCAGTATTTCCTTGGCCAATTCGGTCTGCTGTTGCGTCTCGATGCCCTTGGCCGGCGCGACCGGCGCGAAGCAGCACATGCCCCCGCCGCGCCAGCGCATGATGCCCTTTTCCTCGAGCGTGAGTTGGCCGGACATCAGGTTCTTGTGATGTTCGAACCACAAGTTGCCGCCCATTTCCTTCTCTGTCAGCACTTCGCCGCCTGATGCCTCGAACGCTCCGCGCACGATGGGTTCCACAGCGGCGATGATCTCATCCGTGCCGTAGAGCGCGAAGTAGGTGTTCCACATGCCAAGGCCGTGCTTCTTCGCAAAATCGCGCACGACATCGTCGGGGATGCTTTCCGGCTTGTCCCACAGTTCCTCGCGGCGGTGGAACATGGCGATCTGATAGGCTGCGCCCATCATCAGCACCACGTTGGGTATCAGATTGTTCATGCGGAACGGGCGCATGGCATCGACGATCTTCGAGACGTCTTCCATGGCGTTGTGACGCACCATGAACGGTTTGAACGCGGGCGGTTTTGGCATCAGCCAGAAGCCCAGCTTGGTTACCACGCCGAAGTTCGACTGAGTGAAGATACCGTCAATATACGGGCCATAGCCCCATTTGAACGCCTGCCATGTGGTGGAATTCTTGACGCTCCCCATGCCGGTGCGCACCACCGTGCCATCGGCCAGCACCACTTCCATGCCGCATTGCATGAAGAAATGGTCGCCATAAGGCGTGTAGCCTACCCCGCGTTCCAGTGTATTGCCGAGTGGCGAGACAATCGGGCCAACGGTGGGCACATCAAGCCAGAATGGCAGGTTATGCTCGTCCAGATAATCGCGCAAATCCTGATATGTGACGCCCGGTTCCACCAGCGCGGTGCCGAGTTCGGCGTCAATTTCGATGATGCGGTTCATCCGCTTCAGGTCGAGGATCATCTGGCCACTGCTGGCGGGCGTGGCGCAGCCATAGCCCATGTTCTTGCCGGTGGAGACGGTCCAGAGCGGCAACTTGTATTTGTTGGCAATCTTGAGGATCGCCTGAATTTCTTCGACCGAGGCCGGTGCTACCGCGCCCGAAGGCACGTTTTCATGCCGGGGATCGGGAGTGAAGCTTTTGGCATAGGGAAGTGTGCTTTCAGGATCGGCGAAGACCCATTCAGCCCCAACCACCGCGCGAAGTTCCTTCACCGCTGCAGCAAAGGCGCCCTTATCAAGATGCACCGGCAACTGGCGCGGGCCATCCAGCGGTGAGGCAAAGGCGCCCGATCCCACCATGGCGGCACCCACGGCACAGGTGCGGATCACGTCGCGGCGGCTGATGCCGGTCATTCGCCCTTCTCCTTCGGATCGGCTTTCGAGGCGTTGAGCCACTTGGCGAGCACCTTAAGTTCAACATCACTGATTTCGGTGGGGCGAAACGCCACCATGCCGCGCGGCCCACTGCGGACGTATTGTTCGATCACCTCGACCGGCAAACCACGCCCGCGGATGATCGGCGCAACGTGCTGGCCATGGCAGTACCCGCAGGTCTTGGCGTATACCGCTTCGGGTGGGCGCGGGGCAGGGGCTGTGGTTGCGGAAGCGGCAAGGCCAGGGGCAGCAGATAGGGCAAACGCCATCAAGTACGCGGCAACTGGCCGGTAACGAGCCACAGCAGACATTCTGCGCTTCTCCCAACGTGCGGCTTCTATGGCCGGAAAACATGCCGATTTTAATCGGACACAATGTCAGATTGGGATTTGATATTTGCAATCTTGCAGATCGTCAAGTTGATTATATGGATGCGACCGGCACCAGATCGGGTAAGGGCCGCCGTGAGATTTCTTCGGCCTTCAGGGGATTTACGCCCAGCCCTTTCAATATCAATGCTACCACTTGTTCGGGATAGTCTGCGCCACGTTCTCCCCGCAGCATCGTCGAGATTGCCGCGATGGTTATGCCCAGAATCGCATCGCGACCCAGCGCGTTGTCCAAGATCGTGAGTTGTCCAGCTTCGATGGCATCGACAACCGTGAGTTCTGCCTGTCGAAAGGTTTCTGCACCAAAGATGATGCCGTTGGCGCTGAGATTGATCATCGAGCGCCCCCAACCGGGCACTTCGCGTACGCGGTGCAAATAGAAGCGGATCGCAACCGAGATGCGCTCGCAAGGGTCTGTCAGCTGGTCAACAGCACGGGTGACGGCCGTGAGGAAATCATGAGTCACCTCATACGTCACGGCATCGCGCAGCTCGGCCATGCCCGAGAAGTGATCGTAGAATGTCGCACGCGTAATGCCCGCGCGTTGTGAAACGTCCTCGATGCGGGCGTAGAGTCCATCCTCTTCGCCGAAAAGTTCGAAGGCAGCCGCAATAACCCTCGCCCGGGTTTTGGCACGACGCTGCCTGCCCAACTCGAGCCTTCGCGCCTTGTCCGATCTGCCATCTGCCACTGAACGTCTTTCCACCGAGATTTACGGTGCCATAAACCAATCAGACATTCTGCCAAATCCGAATTATGGGCATGGTGACGAAGCAGACTATCACGCACGGGCCAGATTTATGGGCGCGAATGGTCAACTATTTGACGAGGGCTCTTGGAGTCACGCAATAATGCACGATTTACGCTGACCCGCCTATCTGCCGACCAGTTCTGCCGGAAGCAATCTGGAGGGGAAGTTTTGATAGCTGATCGGGCGCAAGAAGCGGTCGATGGCAAGACTGCCGACCGACGTGGTTCTTGCATCTGAAGTTGCCGGAAAAGGACCTCCGTGGACCATCGCATGGCAAACTTCCACGCCAGTGGGCCAACCGTTCACAAGGATACGTCCGGCTTTGCGCTCCAGTAGCGGGAGCAGGCGCTGCGCCATGTCATGATCGCCCCCATCCATGTGCATGGTAGCGGTAAGCTGACCTTCAAGAGCATTCAGCACTGCCATTTGTTCGCTTTCATTGGCGCAAACAATCAGGATTGATGACGCACCAAACACTTCGCGGGCCAAATCTGGTTCCGCCAAAAATTGCGGGGCAGTCGTGCGGAACAGATAGCTGCCTGAGCGTGCAGTATCACCTTCGTCACGGCTGCAAGCCAATGTCTCCAAAGCGTCGTGAGCCGCCAGCACTTCGGTCTGCGTCACGTATGCATTGCGAATATCTCGGGTGAGCATGATTTGTGCTGGTGCTGAAGCTACCGCTTCGCTTGCCGACTGCGTAAATGCATCGAGACCATCGCCTGCCATTGCGACGACGAGGCCCGGGTTCGTGCAGTATTGTCCGGCGCCCATCGTCAGTGAGTGCACGAATTCACTACCGAGTTCTCTTCCACGCACCTTCAATGCTTCTGGCAGCAGGAGCACAGGGTTAATGCTCGACATTTCAGCATAGAGCGGGATCGGTACGGGCCGCGCCTGGGCAATCTTCAACAGAGCCAACCCACCAGCGCGTGATCCTGTAAACCCCACTGCGGTGATGCGTGGATCGCGGACGAGTGCCACACCCAGCTCATGCGACGGGCCGACAAGGTGCTGGAACACGCCTTCTGGCAACCTGCAATCGGCGACCGCGCGACTGATGGCTGAGGCTACCAGCATGCCGGTGATGGGATGAGCCGGGTGACCTTTGACCACCACGGGGCAACCTGCCGCGAGCGCTGAAGTGGTATCACCGCCAGCAGTTGAAAATGCGAGCGGGAAGTTCGAAGCACCAAACACGGCCACCGGACCCAAGGGGATCATGCGCAACCGGATGTCAGGGCGAGGTAGCGGGGCGCGGTCTGACAGGGCAGGGTCAATCCGCACTTGAAGCCAATTTCCGGTACGTACCACATCTGCAAACAGACGGAGTTGAGCGACGGTGCGCCCACGCTCCCCCTCAATGCGACCGCGCGGTAATCCGCTTTCGCGCGTTGCAACTTCGATGAGCTGGTCCCCGATGGCCAGAATCTGTTCGGCAATTGCCTCAAGGAAACGCGCCCGCGATTCGTAGTCGGCGGAGCGATAGATATCGAAAGCAGCTTCGGCCAGCGCGCACGCGCGTTCGACATCGCCTGCCCCATGGACTGGCAATTCTTCGCCAAAGGCCTCACCGGTCGCAGCGTTTACGGAGCGAAATGCGGTCATGGCCAGGAACTCCGAAACCTTTGAAATGTGGAACGCCGCAGAAACGCGTCCTGCATCCTGCGGGCAAAAAGTGCCCGGTCCCATCATCGGCTAAGGATTTGGCTTCTTGGCCAATGATGGAACCTGTCCGCATCAACCGACACGGACCGGGCGAGGGAGCAGACTGTGGTCAGAACGTGAATTTCGCTCCGACGTTGAATTGGCGGCCGCTGTGAGTCAGCACGTTGAGGCGATTGGTTTCATCCACAAACTGGTCGTTCCTGGTGTCGAGCAAGTTGATGGCCTCGACGCTGACCTTGATGTTTTCGGTGATGGCGTATGACATCTGGGCATCAAAGTTGGTGGTGCTGTTGGTACCGTTGAAGGCATTGCCTTCGGTTCCGGGCACCGCTGTGAGATAGTTTGAACGATAGGCAACTGAGCCCCGGACCGAGAACTTGCTGTCTTCGTAATACAGCGTGAAGTTTGCCGCATTCTTTGACAGGCCGAGCAAGGGCGCGATGACTGTGGAGGTGCCGTTGGAGGATGTGAGGTATTCTATGTCCGATTTGACATACGTGTAGTTGGCCAGCATCCCGAAGTTCTGAAGGATGCCGGGCAGGAAGGAAAAGGGCTGCTGCACGTTGACTTCAAAGCCCTGCAGCTTTCCGCCGTCGGAATTGACCGGGCGGCTGACGATGAATTCATCGGTCGCTGTGGCGGTGGTTCCCGCAAGTAGCGATGCCGGCAGGCCAAGGTCTGCGAATGGAACGTTGACGGATAGGGTCTGAATGAAGGTGCCGATGTCTTTCTGGAACAGGGCCACCGAATAGATCGCGCCCTTTGCCGGATACCACTCCACGGCAAGATCGAGGTTGGTCGATTCAGTGGGCCGAAGGTCAGGGTTGCCCGAACTGAAGCTGCGATTGCCGCCCGCAACGTTGAGATTGCCACCCGGAGAAAGCGAGGCAATGCCCGCGCGCGACAATGTTTTGGCCGCAGCAAAGCGCACCAGCAGATCCGGTGTTATGTCGAACACGACGTTGGCTGATGGCAACCAGCGATTGTAACTGCGGTTGGCGGTCACGAAATCGATCGTGGCGCCTTGGCTGGCGTAACCTGTCGAGTTCTGCTTGGTGTTGACATAGCGCACGCCCAGATCGCCACGCAGCGGCAAACCTGAATCCTGCATGTTGAACGCCACCATGCCCCACACGCCAAGGTTTTCCTCGGTAACGGTGATGAACGATCCGCGCGCCGATGCCGTTTCAACGCCGCCCGTGGCGTAGAGCGGATCGGTATAGATCCCCAGGTTAGACGTGAAATAATCGAGGTTGGGAACGATCCAGCCGGTTGCGGTGCCTGCGGGCAGATCCAACCCGCGCCCGAAGCCGGTGAACTGCGTGGTGGCTGCGGCCAGCCGGGCAGGGGTCAGCGTGTTGACGCGGGTTTCACCCAAGATGCGGCGGCGTTCTGTGGAATCGTAGGTGAACTTGCGCCAATCGACCCCGGCCTTGACCGTGAACGCATCCGACGCTTTCCATTCCAGCGCACCTTTGGCGGTGGTAAAGGTATTGTCGACCGTTTGCGGGCGGATGCGGACTTCGGAAGTGCCGTTTACATGAGCAAATCCTGCAGGGGAGGTAATGTCTATGCCGGGCGTGATCGCCGGAAAACGGGTAGTGAAATCATACTTGAAGTTTTGCGTGTTGATCGCATCCATCGTCACCGTAGTTTGCACGGGATTGGAAAACGCCGAACTTGAATAGCCGACGAGGCCGGTGAACTTCAGGGATTCACCAAGGTCCTGTTCAAGATTGCCGGTGATTTCGTAAAAGTCTGTAATGAGGCGGTCAAAGCGCGATTGGGTGCGCAAGTCGACATTGTCGAATGTGCCGCTGATGATGTTGTTGTTGGTATCGACGACGCCCGACCGGATGATCGTCTGCGGTTTGCCCGATCCCGAGCGCGAGAAGCTGAGCGCCTGAAGCTGCGCTTCGCGGCGGGTGCCATCGAGCCGTGAGTAAAGCCCGTCGATGGAAAGCAATGTGCTTTCGGTGGGGCGCATCTGCACCGAAACCGCAGCGCCAAGGCGCTTCTGATCGATGTCGTAGGAAACCAGACCGGGAATGCGCGGATGGAATAGCCCGGTTTCAGGATTGTTATCGTTGATTTGCGCGATGGTCTTGCCGCTCAGCGTGGAGGCCGCGTTGAATCCACCGTTGAACCCGCCATAGGTCCAGCGCGTGATGTTGGCGCCTTCTTCCTTGATCTTGCGCTCTTCATACGAGACGGACATCAACACGCCGAACGTTCCGGCATCGTTGCTGGTGGTAGCCAGAGTGGAAATGCGCGGCGTGGTCTTGCGCGAAAGGTCGTTGTAGCTGCCCTGAACCGAGACGCTGACGGTTGGCTTGCGGAAATCGAATGGCCGGGCGATGTTCAGATCGACCGTCGCGCCGAGAGAACCTTCCTCGACATCGGCAGACGCCGTCTTGCGCACGGCAAGGCTGTTAAACAGATCGGACGAGAAGATATTGAAATCAAAACCGCGACCGCGATTGACGCCGCCGGAATTATCGGTGCCGCCGGTGGTGCCGATGGCTTCCATGCCGTTGATACGGACACGGGTATATTCAGGGCCAAGGCCACGTACCGAGATATTGCGGCCTTCGCCGTTGACGCGGCTGATGGCCACCCCAGGAATGCGCTGTAGCGATTCTGCAAGGTTGAGGTCGGGAAATTCAGCGATGTCTTCCGCCTTGATCGCATCAATAGCAGCGGTCTCATTGCGCTTTAGCGAAAGCGCGCTCGAAAGACTTTCACGAAAGCCAGTCACGATGATGGCGTCAGACGCGCCCTTTGCCGATTCGTCAGCCTGCGCTTCCACTGGCTGGGCAGCATCTTGCGCCAACGCCGGATAAGCGCCGATCGCCATAAGTGCTGAACTGCAAGCAAGTGCGGCCCGGACCGCGCGCCCATTGGATAAAGCCATTTCGCATCCCCTGATATCCGGCCATGTGCGGGCCAGATCGTTGCCGGTCGTGTTTCGCCGGTGCGTGCTTTCGATAACCAACGTTAGCGCCAATACGCCAACCTCAATCGAGCATGAATCATTGCGCGTCTTGCACTGATGCCTTCGCGACCGCGCTGCGGCACATCGGCCTGATGCTGGCGTGAGTATCTAGCCAGCGATTGGCTTGATCGCTGCGCAATTGGACTTGGACCGGATTTGCCGACTTGGCTACCTGTGTCGAAAGCCCCGCAATTGCAAAGCGCACGCCGAAGCGCGAGGGCGGCACATAAGGCAACGGAGAAGATGATGCCAACGGACCAAACCGCGCGGCCAACCCGCATCCGTTACCGCATCATTGCCCTGATCTTTGCGATCACGACTTTGAACTATGCCGATCGAGCCACGTTTTCGATTGCCGGTGGGGCTGCCTCTGCCGAACTGGGGCTGAATGCGGTTGAAACAGGGTACATCCTGTCCGCATTCGCCTGGGCTTATGTTCTGGCACAAATTCCCGGCGGAGCCTTGCTCGATCGCTTTGGGACGAAGCGCGTCTATGTGGCAGCCATTGCCATCTGGTCTGCTTGTACTGCGGTTCAGGGCTTTGTCGGTTGGCTGCCGGGGCTGGCGGCCGTATCAACGCTGTTCATGATGCGATTTTTGGTCGGGCTTGCCGAAGCGCCGTCGTTCCCCGGCAACGCACGACTGGTCGCCGCGTGGTTTCCGGCGCGGGAACGCGGCACGGCATCGGCAATTTTCAATTCCGCACAGTATTTTTCGCTGGTTGCCTTTGCACCGCTGATGGGCTGGCTGGTTCATGAATTCAGCTGGCGTGCGGTATTCTGGGTAATGGGCGCGCTGGGGCTGCTGGCCGCGCTGATCTTCCAGCTGTTCATCCACGAACCCGACCGGCACCCGGCCATCAACACTGCAGAAATTGCATTGATCCGCGATGGCGGTGGGCAAATCAATCTTGAAGGCGTGGCAGGATCGACCAGAGTCTTCGATTGGGCAAACATGCGCCGTTTGCTAACCAGCCGGATGATGCTGGGCATTTATCTTGGCCAATATTGCATCAATGTGCTGACGTATTTCTTCGTCACGTGGTTCCCGATCTATTTGGTCAAGGAACGCGGCCTAAGCATCCTTCAGGCAGGGTTTGCTGCTGCGGTTCCGGCCATTTGCGGCTTTATCGGGGGGCTTGCCGGTGGTGTGATTTCCGACCGGATCCTTGCGAGCACCGGCAACCTTGATCGGGCGCGCAAGATTCCGCTGGTTTCGGGGATGCTGCTCGCCACGATGATCCTGGGCTGCGTATGGGCAGAACAGGAATGGGTGGTGATCGCGCTGATGTCGCTCGCATTTTTTGGCAAGGGCGTCGCTTCGCTCGGCTGGGCAGTCATGGCCGATGTTGCCCCGCGCCAGCTTGCCGGGCTTTCGAGTGGGGTGTTCAACATGTTTGGCAACACCGCCGGGATCGTAACCCCCATTGTCGTGGGGTATATCGTGGCGACCACAGGGTCGTTCGATCTTGCCCTGAGCTTCGTGGCTTTCCACTGCCTCCTTACCATCATCGCCTATACCGCCATCGTCGGCCCGATCCGCCGGTTGGAATTGCCGGCATGAAGGCCGACCGGCGCACCTTCGTTGCAGGGCTTGCATCATTTTCCGCCCTGCCGTCCGCCATCGGGGCGC
>JBEQBV010000137.1:0-10058 GCA_041639635.1 Novosphingobium sp. | reverse complement strand
TCTCCCGTTTGTTGCTGGGCCCGGTGTCAATCGTGAGCCCGTTTTTCAACCTATCGGGGGGCAACCACCCTGCCTACGCATCGCAACCGCAACGGTGATCACCGCCCCGCGATTACCCTATGTTTTATGATCTGGCGCAGGTTCAGGTGCTGCGCGGTCCGCAGGGAACGCTGTTCGGGCGCAACGCAACGTCGGGCGTGGTCGATCTGATCACGGCAAAGCCCGATCTTGGTGCCTTCGGTGCTTCGGGCGATGCGGAGTATGGCAACTACAATTCGGTGCGCCTGCGCGGTATGGTAAACCTGCCGTTGACGGATACCCTTGGTGTTCGCCTCGCCGGATTTTACCTGAATCGTGATGGCTACACGAAGAATTTGTTCGACAATTCGCGCATCGATGATCGCAACATGTACAGCATTCGCGGTTCGTTGCGGTTCGAGCCGGGCACCGGCACCACGATCGATATCATGGGCCAGTATTTCCGTGAGCGCGACAACCGCATGCGCATCCAGAAGCAGGTTTGCCAGAACGATCCCACGGGCATCCTCGGCTGTCTGAACAACAGTCTGCCTTATGGTACGACCAACGGCAACTCGACGCTTGCGTCGGTTCTGGGATCGCGCGAATTCTTTGCCATTCGCGGCCTGCCGACGGCGTTTGCTGCGGGCAGCGTTTATGGCACAGATACCTACTCGGGGGTGGTCAACCCTGCTGATCCGCGTGTAGTCAATACGGACACGAAACCCACGTACTTCACCGAAGAACTGATCGTTGTCGGCTCATGGGACCAGGAACTGGGTGGTGGACTCAACCTGAAGCTGACCGGCAACTATCAGGACGTGACCGTCGATTCGAGCCAGGATTACAACAATTCGGTTCAAAGCCGCGCGTTGATCCAGCCATCGCTGAACACCCTTGCAGCTGCGCAGGCCGGCCTGCTTGGAGCCGCTGTTCAGCAGTATCTCAGCCCGGTTGCTTCGGCGCTCATGCCCAATGGACCCGGCGGAGTGATCTGCACCTCGGCTCCTGAAGAATCCGGCACCGGCGTGTTCGGTGGTAATCGCGTCTGCGGTATGACCCCGCTCGATTTTGACCGGTCGGTCCAGAAGAACCGCAGTTGGTCAGCTGAAGCCATCTTCAGCTCTGATTGGGACGGAAAGTTCAACTTCCTGCTGGGCGGCATCTACAGCGATTACTCGCTGAGCGAAAACAGCTACTACGTCAATGCGTTCGGGCTCGACTACTTCAACGGCATCGTGGGGGCATTTTCGGCACTTAATGCAGGTGCGCCTCCATCCTATCTGGCCACGCCGTTTTTCCGCAACAATTCGGATCAGCTCAACATCAAGAGCTACGGCATTTTCGGTGAAGCCTATTACAAGTTCGATGACAGAGTGAAACTCACGCTCGGTCTGCGTTACAACAACGATGACAAGCAGATCCGCGCCCGCACGACCTTCGCCAACTGGCTTGTTCCGCACGGTTCGACCAACGCTTATAATTCGCCGTTCTTCGGCACGTTCGATGCAGATCCTAGTCTTGCCGGAAATCAGCCGTTCCAGAACCGCAGTGCCAAGTTCCAGGAAATCACCGGCCGCGCCGTGCTCGATTTCCAGGTCACGCCAGACAATCTGATCTACCTGTCCTATTCGCGTGGCTACAAGTCTGGTGGTATCAACCCGCCGTTGTCGGCGATCTTCACGGTGCCGGAAACCTTCAACCCCGAATTCATCGATGCCTTTGAAATCGGGTCCAAGAACCAGTTCGGCGGGCTGACGCTTAACCTGACCGGGTTCTACTACAAGTACAAAGGCCTCCAGCTTTCGCGTATCGTCGCGCGCACCTCGGTCAATGATAACGTGAACGCCAACATCTGGGGCCTCGAACTGGAAGCCATCATGCGGCCGGTTCGCGGCATGACGGTCAACGTCTCGGCAAGCTACCTGAACTCGCGCGTGTCGCAGGACAAGTTCCTTGCCAATCCGCGTGATTTCGGCGCTGGCCGCGCTGATGCCGTGATCATCAAGGACATCACGAACGCGGCAAACTGCGCCGTCGGATCGACTTCGGGGAGTGTCGCGGGCGTCAATGCCTTCGTGAACACGGTAAACGCCCAGATTAACGCTGGTGCCATTCCGGGTGTTGCCGCTGGTGCAGGGTTGCAGCCGACCACTTCGTTCGGGGCCAACAGCGGTATTGCCTCAACCGGAGCCTACAGCATCTGCGCGGCACTCGAAGGTGTTGCAGCAGCCACGGGTGGCGGTGCTCCGTTCGGCGGGGTGCAGGTGTTCACGTCGGGCATTCCCGTCAACATCAAGGGCAATGAACTCCCCGGCGCTCCAAACTACAAGGTTGCTGGTGGTGCAGAATATGCCATCCCGTTCGGTGATCTGACACTCACCCCGCGCGCTGACGTGATCCTGACCGGCACGTCGACCGGCAGCATCTTTAACGGCAACATAAACCGCATTCCCAGCTACACTCAAGTGAACGCGCAGCTTCAACTCGATGGGCCGGAAAACAAGTGGTTCGTGCGCGGCTTCATCCAGAACGTAAGCAATTCCAACCCGATTACTGGCTTGTACATTACCGACCAGTCTTCGGGCAATTTCACCAACATCTTCACGCTTGAACCGCGCCGTTATGGCGTGGCCGCCGGGTTCAAGTTCTGATTTTCCTGCAAGGAGTTCGACGTCAACCAGACGCGAAAAACTGCGCGCCGGAGCCTTCGGGTTCCGGCGTATTTTTTTGGATGCGACCGTGTAAAGAAGGGATGTGGTGGACGCACTAGGGCTCGAACCTAGGACCCGCTGATTAAGAGTCAGCTGCTCTACCAACTGAGCTATGCGTCCGTGCCATCAGGCAGCCGCTTGGTTGGCGGCGTAACGGGTATGAGATGGTGGTGGACGCACTAGGGCTCGAACCTAGGACCCGCTGATTAAGAGTCAGCTGCTCTACCAACTGAGCTATGCGTCCATGCCATCTGGCATTCCCGTCAGGGAGCCGTCCCCTTAACGATTTTATCGGCCCTGCCAAGCCTAAAATGCAAGAATTGCGATGGCGGCTTAAGGTTTATGACAAGCCGCGGGGCGCACTGCGGCTCCAGCGTTCCACGGCCATGATCGTGCCGACGCAGATCATGTTGGTCATCATTGATGATCCGCCGTGGCTCATCCAAGGCAGCGGAATGCCCACCACGGGGGCGAGGCCCATCACCATCATCAGGTTGATGCACATATAAAAGAAGATCGTCATCGTCATGCCCGAGGCCAGTAGCCGCGAAAAGCGATCCGGCGCGGCCAGTGCAACCTTCAGGCCCCAGCGGAAGATCAGGCCGAACACGATCAGCACGAACAATCCGCCTGCCATGCCCCACTCTTCGGCCATCGTGGCAAAGACAAAGTCGGTGTGGGCTTCGGGAAGATAGTTAAGGTGACTTTGCGACCCGTTGCCAAACCCCTTGCCAACGAAACCGCCCGATCCGATGGCGATCTTCGACTGCGTGATGTGATAGCCAGTGCCGAGGGGATCGCTTTCGGGATCAAGAAACGTCAGCACCCGGTTGCGCTGATACTCACGCAGCAGCGTGAAGAAGGCGAGGGGAGCGATCACCAGGCCGGCCGCGCCTGCGCCCAGAAACCAGCGCAGCGGCAGGCCGGCCATGAACATCACCACCACAGCCCCGAACGTAATGGCAAGCCCGGTGCCAAGGTCTGGCTGCAACATTACCAGCCCCGCCGGAATTCCCAGCAGCACCGAAGCCGGACCCAGAGCGCGCCAGCTTTGCGTTTCGCCCACCGGCAGCACTGAATAGAACCACGCCAGCACCAGCACGATGCCCGGCTTCATCAATTCCGAAGGCTGCAGCGTCATGAAGCCCAGGTTCAGCCAGCGCTGGCTGCCACCGCCGATGCCGCCGATAAGTTCGACCAACACCAGCAGCGCGCAAAGCACGCCGTAAGCGGGCAGGGCCATCTTGCGAAACAACTCCTGCGGCAGCCGCGCGATGATCATCGCCATCACCATGAACACGGTGAAGCGCACCAGATGCGAGATGGCCCAAACGTCAAAGCGTCCACCCGCAGCAGAATCGAGCACCGCTGCTCCAAAACCCACCAGCGCCATCAATGGCAGCAGTACGCCCCATGGCTGCCGAGCGATCGTGGCGGGCACATAGGCGCGCGGCACTATTGCGCTCCTGCCGTGGCAGATGTGGCTGCGGGTGAGGGGCTGGCGCCGGGCGTGGGCGCTGCAGCAGGTTCTTCCGGTTCCGGCGCAGGCGAGGCCGCATCGGTTTGCACCATCGCCGGTTCCCCGGCGGGCTTGCGCGCCGCGTCAACACGCTCTGTCAAGTCGGCATCATCAGGCACTGGCTTGGGCGCGGTCGCACCATATTTTGCCGCAAACAGATCATAGCGCGCGGCCATGCGCTGCTGCACATTGCCGCCCCACTGCTTTTCGAACTCTTCAAGCACGGCCATCGCTTTGCCCTGATCGAAGATATAGGTCATGACATCGCGCGCAATCGGATAGGCAGCGCCCGATCCGCCACCATGCTCGATCACCACTGCGCAAGCATATTTCGGCTTGTCGAACGGAGCAAAGGCGATGAAGTGCCCGTGATCGCGGTACTTCCACAGCCCGCTTTTGCCGTTCGACAGGTTCAGGCCCACCACCTGCGCTGTCCCGGTCTTCCCCGCCATCAACACGTCCACCGGCAGCTTGGCACGGCCTGCGGTGCCACGTCCGTTCACCACTTCACTCATCGCGGCATGGATATAGTCGAGATGGTCCTGCCGGAACCCCATCGACGGCGGCAGCGGTGCCTTGTTGTCAAGCAGCAGCCGCGGCATCACGTTCCGTCCCGATGCCAAGCGCGCCGACATCACCGCCTGTTGCAGCGGATTGACCAGCATATAGCCCTGACCGATCGTGGCGTTCACAGTGTCATAGACCGCCCATTCCTTGCCGTATTTCTTCAGCTTCCATGCAGGGTCAGGCACCGTGCCATAGGACTGCCCGGGGTAGGGCATCGGGAATTCCTGTCCCAATCCCAGCCGTCGCGCCATGGCCGCGATCTTGTCCATCCCTATCTTCTGGGCGAAGTGATAGAAATACACGTCGCACGATTGATAGATGCCCTTGGCCATATCGACCGAGCCATGCCCGCGCCGGTTCCAGCAATGGAACACGCGGTTGCCCACGCGCAAGCCGCCGCCGCAACCCACACTGGCCGAAGGATCGAGCCCGGCTTCCAGAAACGCCATTGCCACCATCGGCTTCACCGTCGATCCTGGCGGATAGAGCCCGCGCAGCACCTTGTTGCGCAAGGGTACGTGGTCGTCCTCGGACAGCATCTTCCATTCGATGCGGCCGATACCGTCGGAAAAGCTGTTCGGGTCGAAACTCGGCATCGATGCCATCGCCAGAATATCGCCAGTCTCGCAGTCCATCACCACGACCGAACCGGATTCAAGGCCAATCCGGCGCGCGGCATAATCCTGCAGCCCCGCATTGATCGTCAGTTGGATTGGCTTGCCCGGCACATCCTCACGCGTGCCCAGATCGCGCACGATGCGCCCCGATGCGGTCGCCTCCACGCGCCGCGCCCCCGGCACCCCGCGCAGCCGCGCCTCGAAGTGCTTTTCCAACCCGTCCTTGCCAATCTTGAAGCCCGGCGTGACAAGCAGGGCATTGCGCTCCTTCTCGTAATCCTCGGCCGATGCCGCGCCGACATAGCCGACCATATGGCCCACTGCCGCGCCGTAAGGATAATAGCGCGAATAACCCTTCTGCGGGATCACGCCGGGCAGTTCGGGCAAGCGCACAGAAACCGAGGCGAATTTCTCCCAGTCCAGACTGGCGGCCACTTCCACCGGCTGAAATCCGCGCGCCTTGTCCAAACGGTCGCGAATGTCGCGCACTTTGTCGGGCGGCAGCGAAAGCAGCCCGGCCAGCGTCTTGAGCGTCATGTCGGGATCGACCACCCGGTCGGGAATAAGATCGACGCGGAAGTCCGCGCGGTTTGAAGCCAGCGGCTTGCCAAAGCGATCAAGCACCCAGCCACGCCGCGGCGGAATCAAGGTGAGGTTTACGCGATTGCTTTCCGAAGCGGCCTGATACTTCTCGTTCTGTGCCACGGCCAGGTAACCCAGCCGGGTTGCCAGCAGCAAGCCCACGCCCCCCTGCATCGCGCCAAGCACAAAGGTGCGCCGCTCGAACCGGTTAGCCAGAATAGCCGATGTCATCGGCAGCTTTGCCATCGCTGTCAGAGCCTCTTCAGCGGCAGCAGGCGAATGCGATCAAGCAAGGCCACAAACCGGGTCACCACAGGATAGAGCGCGAGCGAAACAAGCAGTTGCGGCACAATGACCAACGGTAAAGGATACCCGGTGGCAATAGCGGCAAGTGTGGCGCAAAGGCCAAGGTAACCCGTGATCAGCGCGGATGCGGCCAGCCAATCCTGCCCGAAACCCCGCCACAAAAACCGCTCGTCGATCAATTCCATCGCCAGCATGCTGACAGACCACAGCACGATGCCTGAACCGAAAGGTTGCCCGGAATAGAGATCATCCCAGAAGCCCAGCGGCAGTCCGGCCCAGATTGGCAACATGCCCGGCCGCATCATGCGCCACGCCAGCAGCATCATATAGGCCAGCGGGGGCACGACCGGTGCCGATGCCACTACGGGTGAAAAGGTGGCCATCGATGCCAGCATGATCGTTACCCATGGCAGGCCGTTGGCAAAAGCCGGCCATGGCGCCCGGTCGATGCGCTTGGGCACAAGGTCTTCGGGGGATTTGGCCAGCGTCTCAAATATCACGGAACGTCTGCAGCGGTCTTCGCGCCGTCCTCGATCAGTCGTTCAAGATCGGCTCTGGCCTGCGGGCTGAAGGCCTGTTCCACCACAACATAGACGTGATCAGCCGGATCAGCGGCAAGGTGCCCGGTTGCTCCGTCGCGATGCGGTGCCGTGGCAACAGCCACGGGGATGCCTGGCGGATAAAGGCCTCCTGATCCCGATGTGACGAAAACATCGCCCTGTTTCACCGGGTTCACGCCCATGTTGATCAGCCGAATCTCGATGCGCCCATCCGATGCGCCCTGAACAAAGGCAGAAAGTCCGTCGCTGGCCCGGCGTACCGGCACAACATTATCAGGATCGGTGATCAGCAGTACCCTGGCCGTGCGTGGCCCCGTTTCGATAACTCTTCCGATCAGACCTGACGCAGCCCGCACCGGTTGGCCGGTGCGCACACCATCGGCGGAACCTGCATCAATCACGGCAAAGCGTCGCGTGCTTTCGGCAGTCGAACCGATCAGGTGCGCAGTCGCCACCGGCTTTCGCGCTGGTTCGATGATGCCGAGCAGTGCCTTCAACCGGCGGTTTTCGTCTTCCAGTGCCTGAGCAGAGATGGCTTGCGCCCGGGCAGCTTCCACTTCCCGGCGCAATTCGGCGTTCTGCTGCCCTGCCTTGAAATAGGCGCCAATCGCCGCAAACACGCCCTGTCCCCCAGCGCGGCTTACGGCACCAGCCTTGCCCACAGGGCGCGCCACTTCAGCTGCGGCGCTGCGGGCAAAGGAAAAGGCATCAGGGTTGATCAGCGACACGACAAGCACGACAACACCTGCCACGACGCCCAGGATGGCGATCACGTAGCCGGTGAAAATCCCGTATTGCGCCCTGCGCGAATAGCCCGGGCGCCGGTCCTGCGACCGCGCCATCCGATCACCCTTTCAATCCGGCACGACCATTACGCACCACGATGCATTTTGTCTCGTGAACAGGCCATGATCGTGTGAACCATGACCTGAAAAACCTGTCGCCGCGAATTTACGCTGTCATCAACACGCCGCGATAGATCGGATCTTCCATCGCCCGGCCGGTGCCCAGCGCCACGCAGGAAAGCGGGTCTTCGGCCACGCTCACCGGCAGGCCGGTTTCCTCACGCAGATGTTCATCCAACCCGCGGATCAACGCGCCGCCACCGGTCAGCACGATGCCCTGATCCACGATATCGGCGGCCAATTCGGGCGCGGTGTTCTCCAATGCGATGCGCACGCCTTCCACAATGGCCCCGATGGGTTCAGACAGCGCCTCGGCAATGTTCGACTGCGTGATCGTGATTTCCTTGGGCACGCCGTTCACCAGATCGCGGCCCTTGATATGGATCGTCTCGCCAATGCCATCAGCAGGGGCGGTAGCGATGCCATAGTCCTTCTTGATCCGCTCAGCCGTGGCTTCGCCGATCAGCAGGTTGTGATGGCGGCGCACATAGGAAACGATGGCTTCGTCCATCTTGTCGCCACCCACGCGCACGCTGGTGGTATAGGCAAGGCCGCGCAGCGAAAGCACCGCAACTTCTGTGGTGCCGCCGCCGATATCGACCACCATCGAACCAACAGGCTCTGTCACCGGCATGTCAGCACCGATTGCCGCGGCCATCGGCTCAAGGATCAGGAACACCTGGCTGGCGCCAGCATTGCTGGCGGCATCGCGGATGGCGCGGCGTTCAACCGATGTGGAGCCCGATGGCACGCAGATCACGATTTCGGGATAGCGCAGCAGGCTCTTGGAGCCATTCACCTTCTGGATGAAGTGCTTGATCATGGCTTCGGCCACTTCGATGTCGGCAATCACGCCATCACGCAGCGGGCGAATGGCTTCGATGTTGTCCGGCGTCTTGCCCATCATCATCTTGGCGTCATCGCCCACGGCCTTGACGCGCTTGATGCCGTTGATCGTTTCGATGGCAACGACCGAGGGTTCGTTCAACACAATGCCGCGATCCTGCACATAAACCAGCGTGTTTGCAGTGCCGAGGTCGATCGCGATGTTCTGCGAACCAAACTTGAAGAATCGGGAAAAGATCGATGCCATCAGGAAATCCGTGATAATCTGTGGTTTGGCGCACGGGCACACGCCAGACCCCTCAAATGTGAGCGCCCGGGAAGGCGGTTCCCTAGCAGGCACTACGCCTAAAGGACATGGGTTTATGCCGGTTTGGAGGGATAACTTCACCGCTTGTCTCGAAATAAAGCGGCTTCGGCGCTAGGCCTTGTCAGGCCATGCGAGTCATCCGCCGCCTTCCTGAAACTTTGATCAACCGCATCGCCGCCGGAGAGGTCGTCGAACGTCCTGCCAGCGCGCTTAAGGAACTGGTCGAAAACGCAATTGATGCAGGCGCTGGCCATATCCACGTCCGCCTTTCCGAAGGCGGATTGGCTATGATCGAGGTGTCTGACGATGGCTGCGGCATGGCCCCTGCCGAGATTTCACTGGCGCTGGAACGCCACGCGACATCCAAATTGCCTGACGAAGCAATCGAAATGGTCGAAACTCTTGGCTTTCGCGGAGAGGCACTGCCCTCAATTGCGTCCGTCGCGCGCATCACTATCGAATCTCGCCCTCAGGGTTCTGCTGAAGGCTGGAAGCGCGTTGTCGATAACGGCTTGCTCGTGTCCGAGGGCCCCGCCGCACTGCCACCCGGCACGCGCGTGCGGGTGGAGCAACTGTTCGAGAAAATCCCCGCCCGCCGCAAATTCCTGCGCAGCCCGCGCTCTGAATGGGCGGCTGCCTCAGATGTCGTCCGCCGCCTCGCCATGGCGCGCCCCGATCTGGGCTTCACGCTCGAACACGATGGCCGCCGCGCCATGCAGGTGCAGGGCGGTGAAACGCTGGAAGCGCGGGTGGCGCAACTGGTAGCGCGCGAACTGGCGGGCAATTCGGTAGAAGTCGATCTGGTGCGCGGGGACTATCACCTGACGGGCATCGCAGGCCTGCCCACCTTCAATCGCGGCGTGGCCGATCATCAGTACCTGTTCGTCAACGGCCGCCCGGTAAAGGACCGCCTGCTGATCGGCGCGGTGCGCGGGGCTTATGCCGATATGCTCGCGCGCGATCGCCACGCCGTGCTCGCGCTGTTCCTGAAGGTTCCGGCCAGCGAGGTTGACGTCAATGTCCACCCCGCCAAATCCGAAGTCCGCTTTCGCGATCCCGCTTTCGTGCGCGGCATGGTCGTCTCGGGCTTGCGCCATGCGCTGTCGACCGGCGATCA
>JBEQBV010000136.1:0-10139 GCA_041639635.1 Novosphingobium sp. | reverse complement strand
CCGCGCTGCAGGTCACCGCCCACGTCACCCACATTACGCGCGAGAACGCCGCTGAGTTGATCGCAGGCGCTGCTGTGGTGCTTGATGGCTGCGATAACTTCGCCACGCGCCTTGCCGTATCGGATGCCTGTGTAAAGACAGGCGTACCACTCACCAGCGCAGCGCTCGGTCGCTTTCAGGGGCAGGTGGCCAATTTTGCCGGGCACCGCCCCGATCACGCCTGCTACCGCTGCTTCGTGGGCGATGCCTTCGATGCCGAGGATTGCGACAGTTGCGCCGATCTTGGCGTGCTGGGTGCAATGGTCGGCATGGTCGGCGCCTTCGGGGCGATGGCGGCCATACGGGTGCTGCTGGAGGGCGTCTCGACGCTGGGCGATCCGCAATGGGGCCAACTGCACCTGTTCGATGGCCTCAAGCCCGCGCTTCGCACGATGCGCATTGCGCGTGACCCTGAGTGCAGCGGGTGTAATGCAGAGCCTTGACCGATCCCCGTTCGTGTCGAGCGAAGTCGAGACACGTTAGCACCGGGCAAGCGTGTCTCGACTTCGCTCGACACGAACGGGTTTGGGGGGAGTGGATCTGTAACAATGAAAAAGGGCGCGAGGACCGAAGTCCGCGCGCCCTTTCTGTTTGGCTCTAAACCTGCCTCTTACGAAGCGAGCTTGCGCAGCACGTAGTGCAGGATGCCGCCATTCATGAAGTATTCCACTTCGTTGGCGGTATCGATGCGGCACAGCGCCGTGAAGGTCAGCTTGGTGCCGTCCTTGCGGGTCACTTCCACTTCCACGTCCTGACGCGGCTGGAGGTTCGCCACGCCCTTGATCGTGAACGTGTCGTCCCCGGTCAGGCCCAGCGAGGTACGGTTCTGGCCTTCCTTGAACTGCAGCGGCAGCACGCCCATGCCGACAAGGTTCGAGCGGTGGATGCGCTCGAAGCTCTCGACGATCACGGCGCGAACGCCGAGCAGGTTGGTGCCCTTGGCCGCCCAGTCGCGCGAAGAACCGGTGCCGTATTCCTTGCCCGCGATCACCACGGTCGGCACGCCATCGGCCTTGTGCTTCATGGCAACGTCATAGACCGAGCCGACTTCATCGCCATAGCGCGAGAAGCCGCCTTCGATGCCGGGGACCATTTCGTTCTTGATGCGGATGTTGGCAAAAGTGCCGCGCATCATCACTTCGTGGTGGCCACGGCGCGCGCCATAGGAGTTGAAGTCCGACTTGGCGACCTGATGCTCCATCAGCCACTTGCCTGCCGGGCTATCAGCCTTGATCGATCCCGCAGGGCTGATGTGGTCGGTGGTGATCGAATCGCTCAGGATCAGCAGCGGCTTGGCCTCGATGATGTCGTTCACCGGGGCAGGCGTCATGCTCATACCTTCGAAGTACGGCGGGTTAGCGACATAGGTCGACCCGGCGCGCCACGAATAGGTTTCGCTGCCCGTCACGTTGATCGCCTGCCAGTGCGCATCGCCCTTGTAGACATCGGCATAGCGGGCCTGGAACATCGCGCGGTCCATGCAGCCCGCCATCGTGGTGGCAACTTCGCTGTTCGAGGGCCAGATGTCCTTGAGGTAAACGTCAACGCCGTCCTTGCTCTTGCCGATGGGCGTGGTGGTGAAGTCCTCGATCACAGTGCCCTTGAGCGCGTAAGCCACCACCAGCGGCGGTGAGGCGAGGAAGTTCGCACGCACGTCCGGCGAAACGCGCCCTTCAAAGTTGCGGTTGCCCGAGATCACCGCCGCGGCCACCAGACCGTTGTCGTTGATCGCCTTGCTGATCGGTTCGGCCAGCGGGCCTGAATTGCCGATGCAAGTGGTGCAGCCATAGCCGACGAGGTTGAAGCCCACCGCATCGAGATGCTCCTGCAGGCCAGCGCGCACGAGGTAGTCGGTCACCACCTGTGATCCCGGTGCCAGCGAGGTCTTGACCCAGGGCTTGGGCTTCAGGCCCAGTTCGTTGGCCTTCTTGGCCACCAGACCTGCCGCCACCAGCACGCCGGGGTTCGATGTGTTGGTGCACGAGGTGATGGCTGCAATCGTCACGTCGCCATCGCCGATGTCGAAGTCCTTGCCTTCCACCGGAACGCGCTGCTGCGCCTTCTTGTAGGTGTTCGCCATGTCGGCGTTGAACACGTCGTCCACTTCGGGCAGCGACACGCGGTCCTGCGGGCGCTTGGGCCCGGCAAGGCTCGGCACCACCGTGCCAAGGTCCAGTTCCAGCGTCGAGGAGAAGATCGGCTCGACCGACGGATCGATCCAGAAGCCCTGTTCTTTGGCATAGGCTTCGACCAGCGCAATCTGCGATTCCTCGCGGCCGGTCAGGCGCAGGTAATCCAGCGTCTTGTCGTCAATGCCGAAGAAGCCGCAGGTCGCGCCGTATTCCGGTGCCATGTTGGCGAGCGTCGCACGGTCAGCCAGCGACAGCGCGGCAAGGCCGGGGCCGTAGTATTCGACGAAGCGGCCCACCACGCCATGCTTGCGCAGCAGGTTGGTGCAGGTGAGCACGAGGTCGGTCGCGGTCACGCCTTCCTTCAGTTCGCCCGTGAACTTGAAGCCAACGACTTCGGGGATCAGCATCGAAACCGGCTGGCCCAGCATCGCGGCCTCAGCCTCGATCCCGCCAACGCCCCAGCCCAGCACGCCAAGGCCGTTGACCATGGTGGTGTGGCTGTCGGTGCCGACGCAGGTATCCGGGTAAGCCACTGTCGCACCCTGCTGGTCGGTGCTGGTCCACACCGTCTGCGCGATGTTTTCGAGGTTCACCTGGTGGCAGATGCCGGTGCCGGGGGGCACGGCGTAAAAGTTGTTGAGGCTCTTCGATCCCCACTTTAGGAAGTCGTAGCGCTCCATGTTGCGCTCGTACTCGATCTCCATGTTCTGTTCGAACGCCTTGGGGTGGCCGAATTCGTCCACCATCACCGAGTGGTCGATCACCAGGTTGACCGGCACCAGCGGGTTGATCTTGCTGGTATCACCGCCCAATGTGGCAATGGCATCGCGCATTGCGGCAAGGTCGACGACGCAGGGCACGCCAGTGAAATCCTGCAGCAGCACGCGCGCGGGACGATACTGGATTTCCTTGTTCGTTTCGGTCGGATTCTTCTGCCAGTCGATCACCGCCTTCACGTCTTCGGTCGAAACGGTGAAGCCGCCGTCTTCAAAGCGCAGCAGGTTTTCCAGCAAGACCTTCATCGAGAAGGGCAGGCGCGAAATGTCGCCATATTGGGCTGCCGCCTTGGCAAGCGAATAGTAGGCAAAGTCCTTGCCGCCCACGCTCATCGTGCTGCGGGTGCCGAGTGTATCCTGTCCAACCTGAGTCATGGCTGTGCGTCTTCCCTCTGTGTCGCGGCCGCAATGCGGTTGCGCCACGCGGGGAAAAGCCTGGGCCAGAAACCCGGTGGCTGCGCGGCGGTTTACGGCCTGAAAGCTTGTGCGCGATGCGCGTAAACCGGCCATGCGTCAAGGGCGGGAAGTCCCCATTTTGCGCAGGTGCAGCACAATTTTCAGGTTCCCGGCGCTTATTGAATTTCAATAGCAATAGTGCGCCGCCCGCGTCAGTGGGCTGGCGCTGCCGCACCCGCGCGCGTGGCATAAAGGCACCCCGCCACGATCAGCATCACGCCGATCAGCATCGGCAGCGTCACCGGCTCGGCAAAGGCAACCCATCCCACGATGGCCGCCCAGATAAACGCGGTATACTCCAGCGGCACCAGCACTTGCGCCTCGGCCCGGCCATAGGCCCAGCTCAGCAGCATGATCGATAGCGCCGATAGCGCTGCCGAGGCAATCAGCAACCACCACACCGCCACCGCTGGAAACGGAGCAAACCACCACGCCCCCAGCCCGAGGAAAAGAAACTGCACCAGCGCCTGAAAGAACGCCACCTCTTCGGGCCGGGCCAGCAGGGCCTGCTGGCGTTGCAGCACCAGATTCCACGCATAGAGCACGGCGGAAATCAGCGTGGCGATCAGGCCCTTCACCGCTTCGGCATCGGCAGGGCCATCAAACTTGCCTCCCGCAATCACGCCAACGCCCGCCAGCGCCAGCACCGATCCCCCGATGGCGGCGGGCCGCACAGTCTCGCCCAGCAGCAGCGCTGCCAGATAGAGCGCGATCAGCGGTGCGATAAACGACAGTGCGATACCTTCGGCCAAAGGCAGCCGCACGATCCCATAAAAGAACAGCGTCGCCATGATCGAGGCGACCACACCGCGCAGGACGTGCAGCTTCAGCACAGGCCATGCAGGCCAACCTTGCCCACGCATCAGCCAGATCGGGGCCATGATCACCGTCCCCGCCAACCCGCGCCAGCACATTGCGGCATAGGCCCCCACGGCAATCGACGCCGCTTTCATCACCCCGTCCATCACCGAAAACAGCGCAAGACCGGCCATTGCTGCCAGCACCGGCAGCAACAAGTTCGGAACCGGGGCGGGATGAGGATCGTTCATGCCCTGCGCCATAGGGAAACCAGCGTTGGCGGGGAACCGGATTATGCGCTGTCACATCATCAACACGATTCAGGCTGCATAAAGGCAGGATGCTTGATCGTGCAGGCAGCTTGAGGCAGGACCGACGGGCATTGTTGGCCAGCCGGAAATGCGGACTGTCGGGATTCTCGCCGACAGGAATTTACAGGGAATGTGCAAAAGTGAAGCGTGAAATCGAAGGGGCCGGCCTTTCCGGCAAGTCGGGCATCACTCTGGTCATCGCCGCAACGCTTCTCACCCCGGTTCAGGCATATGCCCAGCGCTCGACTTCTCAGGGTTCAACTCCCGCGTCTTCCGCTCCGGTTGACCTGACCAAGCAAGTACAGTCCGCCGCGCCCGCAACGCCCCTGCTGCAATCACCCACGCCGCAACCCCCCACGGTTGTCGCCCCCGTTGCGGCGGAACCTGTGCCTCTGCCCCACTGGACGCAAGCTGATGCGCAAGCTCTGCTGGTGGCGATCAAGGGCATCGGCACTGAAGGCCTGTTCCCGAAGGATTATCAGCCCGAAGCCCTGTCCGCCGCTATCGTCAAGGGCGAAGGCCCTGTGCTTGACGAGGTCGCGACGCGCCTGTTCGGCTGGCTGATCGAAGATTTGCGCGATGGCCGCACGCCGATGACGGCGCGCGTGCAATGGTTCGCAGTCGATCCCGATCAGGACATGAACCCCACGCAATTGATCATCGCATCGGCGCTGGAAAAACACGATATCAAGGGCGCGCTCAATGCGCTGCTGCCAACCCATCCTGATTACGCAGCGCTCAAGGATGCCCTGCCAAAGGCGACCACGCCCAAGCAGGCTGCCCAGATTCGCGCCAACATGGACCGCTGGCGCTGGCTGGCGCGTGATCTCGGCACGCAATATCTGCTCACCAACGTGCCCGAACAGATGCTGCGGCTGACCGTGCGCAACAAGATCATCAAGAGCTACAAGGTCGTCGTCGGCAAGCCCGGCCGCACCGCCACGCCGCAACTGGCTGAAACCGTCGAAGGGGTGATCTTCAATCCCACCTGGACCGTGCCGCAATCCATCGTCGTGGGTGAAGGGCTGGGGGCGCGGCTGGTGAACAACCCCAAGCAGGCCGAGCGTGAAGGCTACAAGGTCACCAAGACCGCCGATGGCACCATCTATGTCGTACAGCAGCCCGGCGACAACAATTCGCTGGGCCGCATGAAGCTCGACATGCCAAATGAGCACGCGATCTTCCTGCACGATACGCCTAGCAAGGCCGCGTTCAACCAGCCCGTCCGCGCGCTCAGCCACGGCTGCATTCGTGTGGAAGGTGCAGTGGAACTGGCGATGACGATGGGCATTCTGGGCGCGGCGATGACGCCCGAGGACGTGGCGCTGGCGCATACGTCAAAGGTCTATACCAAGATCCCGATGACCAAGACGTTCCCGGTCTATATCACCTATTTCACCGTCGCGCGCGATGTGAACGGCATGCTGCGTTCGTTCACCGATGTCTACAATCGCGATGCGCCAGTGATCGCGAGCCTTGCCAAACCGCGCGAATTGCACACCACGCAGCGCAAGAGCACCGAAGAGGTGATCAAGCTGGACAATCCCCTATAAGCTGGCCCCTCTGACGTGAGAACCCGGCTTAGCGTCTGCCAGCGCAAGGCCCGCTATGCGAGCCGTGATGACGCCAGCGAGGCCGCGACCAAAAGCGGCCTCGTCCTTCATCCCTACCATTGTGACCGCTGCTTGCGCTGGCATCTGACTAGCAGAACGAAGGGGCGGCGAGTGGCGAAAACGCCCGCCTCTGTTATCCCGTCATCCTGAACTTGTTTCAGGATCCATTTCACCAATCAAGCTGCGGCTAATTGGGATAGATGGACCCCGGCCTTCGCCGGGGTGACGACATTTTGGGAGTGACAGTTGTAGGGTCGACCAAGGCGCAACGCCCTCACCCCAACCCCAGCCGGTCTGCGAAAATCAACCGCCCGCCGGACAAGTGCCACAGCGCTTCGTTGAAATCCTTCTCACCCATCGCAAAGCAGCCGTCGGACCGGCCCAGCTTGCCCCACTTCTCCAGCATGTCCTCGTTGGCATACCACGCCGGGTGCAGCACGATAGCACGGTCCAGCACGTTGGTGTTGTCGGGCGAAAGGCCGGTCAGGCGGATCGAGGTGCCGTATTTGCCCTTGTACCATTCGTTGGTGAGATAGGCCCCGCGCGATGTGGCAAGGCTGCCCACTTCATTGGAAAAGGTCTTGAGGAACCCGTCATGCTCCGGGTCCGATCCGCGCCCGTGCGACACCAGAAACGAGCGTACCTCGCCCCGTTCCAGATTGGCAAAATGAAAGCGCGGAAGCGATGATGGCATGGCGAAATCGGCAATCCCGACGATGTCGGTGCGCCACAATGCCGCGCGGTGCTGCTCCACTTTTTCCTTGGCCAGTTCCAGCACGCGCCGATGCTGATCGTTCGGTTCATAGACCGCCGCAGCCACCCGCGCCGGAATCACGGCAGCAGCGGCACTCGCCGCCACGCCTGCCAGAACCGATCGCCTGTTTACCTCGATTGTCATGCCCAGTCCCGTACCACGCCGCCCCCGTACCGGGCGTGAACGCATGATACTACGGTTTTGCGCCAATATTTCCAGCATCTGCGCCAAGCTGCACCAAAGCGGGGCCATCCACGCGCATTACCGTCCATTCGTCCATGAACCGCGCGCCCAGCGATTTGTAGAATCCGATGGCCGGTTCGTTCCAGTCGAGCACCGACCATTCCAGCCGGGCGCAATCCCGCTCCACCGCCAGCGCCGCGAGGTGTGAAAGCAGCGCCTTGCCAAGGCCGGAGCCACGCGCCTCTGGCTGCACGAACAAGTCTTCAAGATATATCCCCGGCTTGCCTTCGAAGGTCGAGAAATTGTGGAAGAACAAAGCAAAGCCCTGCGCCACGCCATCCACTTCGCCGATCACCACTTCAGCAAAAGGGCGGGGTCCAAACAGTTTTGCGGTCAACACGGCTTCGTCGAACCGCACTTCATGCGCCAGCTTCTCGTACTCCGCCAACGCGCGGATCAGGCGAGCGATCAGCGGCACGTCATCGGCTGTGGCGGGGCGGATGGTCGGGGTCATCATGTCAGTCCCAGAAGTCAATCCGAGTGATTTCTTCGAGTTCCTGTACAAGTCCATCGAGAGCTTCTCTTGCTCTATCTTGTTGCTGCCAAGCCTTTTCTTGCATATCTCTTGAAGGGGCCTCCTTGCCTAAGCTACCATAATACTCTGCGCGCTGTGTTGAAAAATTCATCAACCAAACAGCGTCTACAGCAGTATCGAGTCGCTTCGAGGATTTCTTCGGGAAGATGAGAATTGCGGTTTGAAGGACTGAACGGAGCCGAAGCCAATGCTCGTCTTGTATTCGACCATCAACGTTTTGTATCGCCTCAATTTCTTTAAGTTCAGCGATGCAATGAGAACGCTTTTCTAATAGCTGCATTTTTAGCTGATTTATAGCAATAACTTCTTGTTGTTTCTGGATTTCGAGCTGTCGACGCCCCACCTGCCAAGCAGCGAGCACCGCAAGGAAGCCAGCCAGTGCCTCCCAAGTTGGGGGAGCGAGTTTCCAAACCTCCCACGGAAGCTGAAGATTCAAGACCTACGTGCCAATCGCTTGAAGCGGCGCAAAAGAATCTCAGCACCTTCCCAAGGCTCAGATGGCCCACTGTCTTCTGCCTCGCGAACTAATCTTCTTAGTTCATTGGTCGCTAAGGAGCCTGCTGCGGAAGAAGAGCTTTGATCAACCATACTTTGGGAGTTATCAAACCACGTTGCCAGCGGCAACCAGTCCCTACTCCGCCGCCTCGGTCACGCTCCCGGCATCGCTCGTTGCCGCTTCGATCTCGGCGGCTTTCTTTTCCACCAGCGCCACGATGTGATCGAGCATGTCCTCGCTCTGCACCGTATGGTCGGTCACGCCCGAAAGGTAGACCATGTGTTTGCCGTTGCCGCCACCGGTCAGCCCGATATCGGTCTCGCGCGCTTCGCCGGGGCCATTGACCACGCAGCCCAGCACCGAGAGCGAGAGCGGGGTCTTGATGTGGGACAGGCGGTTTTCCAGCGCTTCCACGGTGCGGATCACGTCAAAACCCTGCCGCGCGCACGATGGGCATGAAACCACGCGGACGCCGCGGGTGCGCAGGCCCAGGCTCTTCAGGATTTCAAAGCCGACGCGCACTTCCTCTTCCGGCTCTGCCGAAAGCGAGACGCGAATCGTATCGCCCACGCCCGCCCAGAGCAGGCTGCCGAGGCCGATCGAGGATTTGACCGTGCCGCCAATCAGCCCGCCTGCTTCGGTAATGCCCAGGTGCAGCGGGCAGTCAACCGCATCGGCCAGCCCCATGTAGGCGGCGACCGCCAGGAACACGTCGGAGGCTTTGACGGCCACCTTGTATTCGTGAAAATCGTGGTCCTGCAGCAGCTTGATGTGATCGAGCGCGGATTCGATCAGCGCTTCGGGGCAAGGCTCGCCGTACTTTTCCAGCAAGTCTTTCTCAAGGCTGCCCGCATTCACGCCGATGCGGATCGCGCAGCCGTTGGCCTTGGCAGCGCGGACCACTTCGGCCACGCGGGCATTGCTGCCGATATTGCCCGGATTGATGCGCAGGCAGGCCGCGCCTGCATCGGCGGCTTCCAGTGCGCGCTGGTAGTGGAAATGGATGTCGGCCACGATAGGAATGCGCGCGGCCTTGACGATCTTGCCCAACGCAGCGGTGCTTTCCACATCGGGGCACGAAACGCGGATGATATCGGCACCCGCATCCTCGCACCGGCGGATCTGGTTGATCGTGGCCACCGGGTCTGAGGTGAGCGTGTTGGTCATCGTCTGCACGGTGATCGGCGCATCGCCGCCGACGGGGACCGAGCCAACCATGATCTGGCGGCTTTTGCGACGCGCGATATCGCGCCATGGACGGATTGAGGACATAGCCCGCTTATAGGCGCAAACGATGAATCCTGAAAGGCACCTAGATGCACCTAGCAGCACCTAAACGCACCTAAGTGCGATCAAACCGGTCCGGCAAACATGAATTCGGGGTCAATATGATCGCCAACCGCAAACGTTATGTCGGCCACTTTCTCCAACCCGTAGCGCCGATAGAATCGCTGCGCTTCCGGGTTGTGCGCATAGACCGAAAGCTGCAACTCATCCGCCTGCCAAGCCCGCGCCTCCGCCAGCGCCCAATCCATCAACCGCGCACCGTGGCCGCGTCCGATCAGGTCTGGATCGGTGTAAAGCTGCTTGAGTTCCATCGGTGCGGTGGCCGGGGTGTGGGGTGGCAGCGTGCTGGTGCGTGTGATCTTGCAGAAACTGGCGATTTTGCCGCCTTCCTCGATCACTGCGATTTGCATTTCGGGATCGGCAAGCTGGGCGGTGATGGTGGCAGGCGCATGCGTTTCATCGAGGAAACGCGCAAGGTTTTCAGCGCTGTAGAGGTGGCCGAACTTGGCCACGAAGGCGCGGCTGCCCAGATCCGACAGGGCGGGCACATCGGCGGGCGTTGCAAGGCGGAGCGTCATGGCTCCGCCTTAACCTTTCAAGGCCCGCAAATCCAAGTCTGTCAGCCCGCCTTTTCGGCCTTCACCTTGGTGTAGGGCACGAACTGGCCAAGGCCGACCGAGCCGCGCCAGAAGCCGGCGT
>JBEQBV010000135.1:0-10343 GCA_041639635.1 Novosphingobium sp. | reverse complement strand
TCACGCACGTGTCGGGCATCAAGACGGTGATCCCCAGCACGCCTTACGATGCCAAGGGCCTGCTGATCGCTGCGATTGAAGACAACGATCCGGTCATCTTCTTCGAGCCAAAGCGCATCTACAACGGCCCGTTCAATGGATACTACGACAAGCCGGTTGAGCCGTGGGCCAAGCATGAAGACAGCACAGTGCCGGAAGGCCATTATACCATCCCACTGGGCAAGGCCCGGATCGTGCGGGAAGGGGAGGGCTTCACCGTTCTCGCCTATGGCACAATGGTCCACGTCGCCGCCGCCGTCTGCGCCGAAAAGGGCGTGGATGCCGAAATCATCGATCTGCGCTCGCTGGTGCCGCTGGATATCGAGACTGTGCAAAAGTCGGTGGAAAAGACCGGCAAATGTCTGATCGTCCATGAGGCCACGCGCACCTGCGGTTTCGGCGCAGAGCTTTCGGCGCTGGTGCAGGAGCGTTGCTTCTATCACCTCGAAGCCCCGATCGAGCGCGTGACCGGTTTCGACACACCTTATCCCCACAGCCTCGAATGGGCCTATTTCCCCGGCCCGGTCCGCATTGGCGAGGCCATCGACCGTCTGATGAAAGCCTGAATCATGGCAACTTACATATTCCGCCTGCCCGACATTGGCGAAGGGATCGCCGAGGCTGAAATCGTCGCCTGGCACGTCGCCGTTGGTGACACTGTCGAGGAAGACGGCCGCCTTGCCGACATGATGACTGACAAGGCCACGGTCGAAATGGAAAGCCCGGTGACGGGCAGGGTCGTCTCGATCGCAGGCGAGGTGGGCGACATCGTGGCCATCGGATCGGCGCTGGTGGTGATTGAGACGGAAGACATGGAGAGTGCGGAAGGTCCTTCCACAAGCTCAGGACGAGCGGAAGTTGAGGAGCAGGTGGTGGCGGCTGAACCGACCAAACCATCCGTCCCGGTCCATGTTGAACCGGTAATAGCACCGTCCCCTGAACCCGCTCGTGCTGAGCCTGTCGAAGCACCTGCCAAACACGCCACCAGCGCCAAAATCCTCGCCAGCCCCGCCGTGCGCCAGCGCGCACGAGACCTTGGAATTGATCTGGCCGACGTCCGCCCATCCGAAGAAGGTCGTATCCGTCATGCCGATCTCGACCAGTTCCTCGCCTACAACGCGACCGGCGGCTACCGCTTGGTAAGCCCTGAGCGCGGCGACGAGGTAATCAAGGTCATTGGCCTGCGCCGCCGCATTGCAGAGAACATGGCTGCGTCAAAGCGTCATATCCCGCACTTCTCTTATGTAGAGGAATGCGATGTCACTGCGCTTGAGACCATGCGCGCGCAACTGAACGCCAACCGTGGCGACAAGCCTAAACTCACACTGCTGCCCTTACTCATTACTGCGATCTGCCGCACGGTGCCGTATTACCCGATGATCAACGCGCGCTATGACGACGAGGCGGGCGTGGTCACCCGTTATGGCGCGGTACATCTTGGCATGGCGGCGCAAACGCCCGCCGGCCTTATGGTGCCGGTAATCCGCAACGCGCATGGGCTGAACCTATGGCAACTCGCCCGCGAGATCGGTCGGCTTGCTGAAGCAGCGCGGAGCGGCAGCGCGAAGCCAGACGAATTGACCGGCTCTACGCTGACTATCACCTCGCTCGGCCCCTTGGGCGGCGTAGCAACCACGCCCGTCATCAACCGCCCCGAAGTCGCGATCATCGGGCCCAATCGCATCGTTGAACGTCCAATGTTTGTCTCGGATGTAATGGGCGGCGAACGCATCGAAAAGCGCAAGCTGATGAATATCTCGATCAGTTGCGATCACCGCGTGGTCGATGGACATGATGCCGCCAGCTTCGTTCAGGCCATCAAGAAGTTGATCGAAACGCCGGTGCTGCTGCTGGCGGATTAAGTCATTGGCGCTGCCACGCGCGGAAATTTGCATGGCCTGCAAAATGCTGCACGAACAGCGTTGACAGCCTGCAAACTCTGCCATAGAGGCGGCGCTCCCAAGGGTGAGCGGGTGTAGCTCAGTTGGTTAGAGTATCGGCCTGTCACGCCGAGGGTCGCGGGTTCAAGTCCCGTCACTCGCGCCATTGGGAAGATGATCAAGGCGCCTTCGGGCGCCTTTTTCTTTACCCGCGAACCGTGGCTCGCTTGTGGAAAACTTCACTGCTTCAGCCCCGTTGACAGGCCTGCTCACCTGCCATAGAGGCGCGGCTCCCAAGGTACACGCGGGTGTAGCTCAGTTGGTTAGAGTATCGGCCTGTCACGCCGAGGGTCGCGGGTTCAAGTCCCGTCACTCGCGCCACCTTGGGACTTTCCTTCCAGATACGTCAGGCTGAAAGCAGGCGCAGGGCGTTAGGCCCAGGGTCAGCCCCAGCGCCCGGTTTCCATCCAGATCAAAAAGCGCCGCAGCGGCAGCAGCCACGCGATCCCCAGGATAATGTAGACCAGCGTCTGCACCAGCACGTGCAAGCTGCCGATCCATGCCGAAGCCGAAGCTGCTGCAAACACATAGACGCACAGCGCCAGTACCAGCGCAATGATGCCAATCGGCTTGCGCCACGTGGGCCGCCAGTCGGGCTTTTCAGGCTGTGTCACGCGGGCTGCTCCCATGGTCCGTAGATTCGGGTTGGCGTTACCACGGCATGCAGCGGTCGGTCATGCGCCTCACAGGGCAGGTCGTCGACCAGTTGGCAATCCCACGCGAGGCCAATCGGCCGCGCACTGGGATTCGCTTCAAGCCAGCGGTCATAATGCCCGCCACCCTGACCAAGCCGCGCGCCATCGGCGCTGAAGCCGACCAGCGGCACGAACAGGATGTCAGGAACCACCGCAGGAGCGCTGGCTACAGGCTGGACGATGCCTTTCCACGGCCCGGGCTCCAGCAGATCATCCACCCATGGCGACGACCATTCGCGAAAGACCATGGGCGAGTTGCGGCTCTCAAACCACGGCAAGGCAATCTTGTGCCCGGCTTCGTGGAAGAATTGGGCATAGGCTGTGGCGGGAGCTTCGGCCAAGCCAGCCAGATAGACGCCGACAACCGCGTCTTGCGGCACCAGCGTGACCACCGGCGAAGGCGGGCGCTTGAACATCAACGCCATCACGCGGGCATCGATTGATGCTACGTGCGCCTTGCGCCGCGCTCTCAAAGTGTTGCGCAGCGCATTCTTGGCTTCCACACGATGCTCCGGTCTTGTTCAAAAGGGAAGGTGACGGGCCCACCATGGGTCGTTAGCTCGGAAAATCCTCTGACGCCTCGACGTCAGGTGGGGACCGCTTACCCGGGACCAGGATCCCAGGCAGGGGCAGCCCCCTTGGATTGCTTATAGCCTCAGGGATGTTCATGCGGCTCGTGCCGGGCAGATCCCGTCTGGTCCTAGTTAAGCACTCACTGGCCCTTGCTCAAGGGCCAACGCGAGTTTTTCAAGCCGCTCGGCCAGAGCGACAACGCGAGCAACGGAAAGATCATTGGCTTCCGGTGCGTCTTCTACAGGCGCAACCGCCGGTTCTGTCGCTGCAGGAGCGTTTCGGTGTGCCTCGTGAAGTTCGTCAGCCAGCATCAGCGCGGCAAACAGCAATGTCCGTGTCTCGCTCTGCCCACGCCCAACCTTGCGCGCCCGCTCGTCGATCATGCGGCCCAGCATTTCGACATGGGCCTCCTCGCCATCGGCGCAGGATACTGTGAATGGCCGCCCGCCAATCCCCAACGTCAGATTGCTCATTTGGCCAGTCTGCTCATTTGGGAAGCCCCGCCAACAGAAGATCCAACTGGCGCAGTTCCTGCGCAACAGTATCCTTCAACTTGCGATGGCGCACCTTGAGAAGCGCAAGCTCCTCAACCGTTCTATTATCGCCGTTATCTTGTGCCGAGACTGCCCCTTCGACCCGTGCAAGCGCCTGCTCAAGTCTGTCCAGGGCGTCACCCAGTGCTTCTGTCGCCATGGGGTAACAGGTTACCATATTGCGGCCCGCGCGCAACACTGCGGGATCATTCTGCCGGGGAAATTGGTCAGCGATTCGTATGCCTTGCGCACATGCAGCAAAGAAGCGCGTCCACAGCCTTGACCCTTGTGGCTGCTATGACCAAAGAGACGCGGCCCCGAATCAGAGTATCTCGTGGCCCGCGACGTTCGAACTCACAGCTATTCGGTCACAAACGGGCGTTCGGTCGCAAATAGGGAAGGGCTTACTTAAAGCATGACACGCGATTCATCCGTGCTGGCTCCCATGGCCAACGCGATCCGTGCGCTCTCCATGGACGCAGTTCAGGCCGCCAATTCCGGGCATCCGGGAATGCCGATGGGTATGGCTGATGTTGCCACCGTGCTGTGGACCCAATTCCTGAAGCATGATCCTTCGGCCCCTGACTGGTCGGACCGTGATCGCTTCATCTTGTCAGCCGGGCATGGCTCGATGCTGATCTACGCGCTGCTGCATCTGTCCGGCTACGAAAGCCCGACGATGGAGGACATCCGCAACTTCCGCCAGTTGAACAGCGTTTGCGCTGGCCACCCGGAAAACTTTCTTATCCCCGCAGTTGAGAGCACCACGGGCCCTCTGGGGCAGGGCCTGGCCATGGCTGTGGGCTTTGCCATGGCCGAACGCCATCTGAACGCGCATTTCGGCGATGAGCTGGTCGATCACAAGACCTGGGTAATCGCCGGTGACGGCTGCCTGATGGAAGGCATCAACCACGAAGCGGTTGGCCTTGCCGGAACGCTGAAGCTTGGCCGCCTCAATGTTCTGTGGGATGATAACAAGATCACCATCGATGGCGATACCTCGCTGTCGACCACCGAAGACATTCTTGGCCGCTACACCGCATCGGGCTGGCACGTTACCACCTGTGATGGTCACGATTTCGCCGATATCGCCCGCGCCTTGTCCGAAGCAGAAGCCGATCCGCGCCCCTCGCTGGTCGCCTGCCGCACCGTGATCGGCAAAGGCGCGCCGAACAAACAGGGCGGCCACAACGTCCACGGATCGCCGCTGGGTGCGGATGAAATCGCCGCCGCACGCGAATATCTGGGCTGGACGGCTGCACCTTTCGAAGTGCCTGCCGACATCCTCGCCAACTGGCGCTCTTCAGCTGTGGCGGGCAAGACTGCCCACGCTGAATGGGCCGCGCGCGCCGCTGCCAATCCCAAGGCAGTTGAACTTGCCCGCCGCATGGCAGGCGATCTGCCCGCAGGCGATGAAGGCAAGAACGAATACTTCGACAGCCTGATCGCCAATCCGCCCAAAGTCGCCACGCGCAAGTCCAGCGAAATGGCACTGGAAGCATTGACGGCAGCGATCCCTGAAATGGTCGGTGGCTCGGCAGACCTTACCGGGTCCAACAACACCAAGACCAAATCGACCACGCCCTTCACGCCGACAAGCTATGACGGCCGCTATGTCTATTACGGCATCCGCGAATTCGGCATGGCCGCAGCGATGAACGGCATGGCGCTGCACGGCGGGGTCATCCCCTATGGTGGCACGTTCCTGATCTTCTCGGACTATTGTCGCAACGCCATCCGCCTTTCGGCGCTGCAGCATCAGCGCGTGATCTATGTACTGACGCACGATTCCATCGGCCTTGGCGAAGATGGGCCAACCCATCAGCCGGTCGAACACGTGATGTCGTTGCGCATGATCCCCAATCTGCTGGTGTTCCGCCCGGCTGACGCGATGGAAACGGCTGAAGCCTGGACGCTCGCCCTTGCCAACAAGCACCGCCCATCGGTTCTGGCGCTGACCCGCCAGAACCTAGCTCCGGTCCGTTTCGACAGAGAGTTCAAGAGCGCGCGTGGAGCCTATCGCCTTGTTGCCGCCACCGCTCCGCGCAAGGTTGTGCTGCTGGCCACGGGCTCGGAAGTGGGCGTAGCCAACGATGTCGCCGCGGCGCTCGAAGCGCAGGGCATTGGCGCTGATGTCGTCTCGTTCCCTTGCTGGGAACTGTTCGAAGAACAGGATGCCGCCTACAAGGCCGATCTGCTCCCGGCGGACGTGCTCAAGGTATCGATCGAAGCTGGCGTCACGCTGGGCTGGCAGAAGTATGTAGGCGATGGCCTGACGATTGGCATCGACACGTTCGGTGCATCCGCCCCGATTGATGCGCTCTATGACCACTTCGGCCTGACGGCTGAAAAAATTGTCCCGCAAATCCTCGCGCGGGTATCGTAATCACACAGGAGTTAAGCTGACATGGCAATCAAGGTTGCGATCAACGGTTTCGGGCGCATCGGGCGCAATGTGGCGCGCGCCATCCTCGAACGGCCCGATTGTGGCCTTGAACTGGTCTCGATCAACGACCTTGCCGATGCCAAGGCCAACGCCTTGCTGTTCAAGCGTGACAGCGTCCACGGTGCCTTCGCCGGAGACGTGTCGGTCGATGGCAGCGACATGATCGTCAACGGCAAGCGCATTCAGGTGACAGCGGAAAAGGACCCTGCCAACCTGCCGCACGCTGCCAACGGCATCGACATTGCGCTCGAATGCACCGGTTTCTTCGTAGACCGCGCAGGCGGCCAGAAGCACCTTGATGCAGGTGCGAAGCGTGTGCTGATCTCGGCCCCGGCCAAGGGTGTGGACCTCACGGTCGTATTCGGCGTGAACCATGACAAGCTGTCTGCCGATCACCTGATCGTGTCGAACGCATCGTGCACCACCAACTGCCTCGCGCCGATGGCCAAGGTTCTGCACGAAGCCATCGGTATCGAGCGTGGCCTGATGACCACGATCCACTCGTACACCAACGATCAGAAGATCCTCGATCAGATCCACAAGGACCCGCGCCGCGCCCGCGCTGCTGCGATGAACATGATCCCCACCAGCACCGGCGCTGCCGTGGCCGTGGGCGAAGTTCTGCCAGACCTGAAGGGCAAGCTGGATGGCTCCTCCATCCGTGTGCCCACGCCGAACGTCTCGGTGGTGGACCTGACCTTCACGCCCAAGCGCGACACCACGGTCGAGGAAGTCAACGGCCTGCTCAAGGCTGCGGCCGAAGGCCCGCTCAAGGGTGTGCTGGGCTACACCGAAGAGCCGCTGGTCTCGATCGACTTCAATCACGATTCGCACTCGTCGACCATCGACAGCCTCGAAACCGCTGTGCTCGAAGGCAAGCTGGTGCGCGTACTTTCGTGGTATGACAACGAATGGGGCTTCTCCAACCGCATGCTCGACACGGCAGGCGCGATGGCGAAGTTTCTGTAAGGAACGCTGACATGAACGGGCGTCTCGGTGGCATTGCACGGCACGAAAAGTCGCGCGGGCCAATCGAGACGCTCGATCACGTTTCAGTAACGTGCGAGCGCGGGGTTGAAGGCAATGGCCGTGGGCGGATTGCTCCGGGCAAATCTGGCCGCCGCCAGATCTCGCTGATTGAGGCGGAAAGTTGGGCAGCGGCACTAGCGGAACTATCGCCTGCGCCCGACCAAGAACTGCCCTGGCACGTGCGCCGCGCCAATCTGCTGGTGCAGGGCGTGAGTCTGCCGCGCGAGCCGGGCAAGGTCATCGCCATCGGCAAGAGCTTGCGCATCGAAGTAACCTGTGAATGCGATCCGTGCTTTCGCATGGACGAAATCCAGCCCGGCTTGAAAAGCGCGCTGACGCCTGATTGGCGTGGCGGTGTGCTCGGTCGGGTCCTGACCGACGGTGATATTGCCGTGGGCGACGAAGTGAGGATCGAGGAATGAGCTTCAAGACGCTTGATGATCTGGGCGACCTGACCGGCAAGACCGTGCTGGTCCGCGAAGACCTCAACGTGCCGATGGCCGATGGCGCAGTAACGGACGACACCCGGCTGCGCGCCACTGTCGCCACGCTGTGCGAACTGGCCGACAAGGGTGCTAAGGTGCTTATCCTTGCCCACTTTGGCCGTCCGAAGGGCCAGCCCTCGGAAGAATTCTCGCTCAACAAGCTGGCGCAGCCGCTCGCCCACGTACTGGGTCGCCCGGTCAGCTATATTGACTGGGAAGGCGACAAGGCCGCTGTGGCAGCCCTTGCTCCCGGTGCCATCGCCGTCCTCGAAAACACCCGCTTCTTCGGCGGCGAGGAAAAGAACGATCCCGCCGTGGTCGAACGCTTTGCCAGCCTTGGCGATATCTACGTCAACGATGCCTTCTCCGCCGCCCACCGCGCGCACGCATCGACCGAGGGCTTGGCCCATGCTCTCCCGTCCTACGCAGGCCGCGCGATGGAAGCCGAACTCAAGGCATTGCAGAAGGCCCTGGGAGAACCCGAACGCCCGGTCGCAGCCGTTGTCGGCGGGGCCAAGGTTTCGACCAAGCTCGATGTGCTCAAGCACCTTGTCACCAAGGTCGATCACCTGATCATCGGCGGCGGCATGGCCAACACCTTCCTAGCAGCGCGCGGCGTGAATGTCGGCAAATCGCTGTGCGAGCATGACCTGACCGGCACCGCCGAGGAAATCCTCGACAATGCCGACAAGGCCGGTTGCACCGTGCACCTTCCTTACGACGTCGTCGTGTCGAAGGAATTCGCTGCCAACCCGCCCAGCCTGCGCACCTGCAACGTGCACGAAGTGGCGGCAGACGAAATGATCCTCGATGTTGGCCCGGCAGCGGTCGAAGCTTTGGCCGATGCGCTCAAGACCTGCCGCACGCTGGTGTGGAACGGCCCGATGGGCGCGTTTGAAACAGAGCCGTTCGATACGGCAACTGTTGCGCTTGCGAAGACTGCTGCGGCGCTCACCAAAGAGGGCTCGCTCGTCTCGGTTGCTGGCGGTGGCGATACCGTTGCTGCGCTCAATCACGCAGGCGTGGCGGGCGATTTCTCGTATGTCTCCACCGCAGGCGGTGCGTTCCTTGAATGGATGGAAGGCAAAGTGCTTCCGGGCGTTGCTGCGCTCGAAGCATAAAAAATTGACGAGCGCGTGTTGCACTGCGGCACGCGCTCCTTTATGGCCATTCCACGCATAGGAATGCGCCTATCCTGACGCTCGCCAAACAAGCTGAGCGTCTTTTTATGGCGCATCTGCGCATAGGTATGCGGAGCCGGAATTCCGGGCTTTCCGCCAGAACAGGACGGGCTGATGAACACGACCGAAATGACCGCCAAGATGGCCTCCGGCAACGGCTTCATTGCCGCACTCGATCAGTCGGGCGGCTCCACGCCAAAGGCACTGGCAGGCTATGGCGTGACCGAAGATGCCTGGTCCACCGAAGAGGAAATGTTCGGCCTGATCCACGACATGCGCGCTCGCATCATCCGTTCTGATGTGTTTCACGGTGATAAGGTCATTGGCGCCATCCTGTTCGAACGCACAATGGATGGTACGGTCGATGGCAAGCCGGTTCCTGCCGCGCTGATCGAAAAGGGCGTCGTGCCCTTCATCAAGATCGACAAGGGGCTTGAGGATGAGGCTAACGGCGTCCAACTGATGAAGCCGATGCCCACCCTCGATGCCCTGCTGACCCGTGCAAAGGCCATGGGCGTCTATGGCACCAAGGAACGCTCGGTCATCAACTCGGCTAACCAGGAAGGCATCGCCGCCGTGGTAGCCCAGCAGTTCGAAGTCGGCATGCAGGTCCTCGGCCACGGCATGATGCCGATCATCGAACCCGAAGTGAACATTAAGAGCGCCACCCGCGCCGAATGCGACATCATCCTGCGCGATGAAATCCTGAAGGCGCTCGATGCCCTGCCCGAAGGCACGCAGGTCATGCTCAAGCTTTCGCTCCCGGTCGCGCCTTGCACGTTCGATCCGCTGGTCAATCATCCCAAGGTGCTGCGCGTCGTCGCGCTGTCCGGCGGCTTCAAGCGCCCCGAGGCTTGCGTCGAACTGGCCAAGAACACCGGCATCATCGCCAGCTTCAGCCGCGCCCTGCTCGAAGACTTGCGCCACCAGATGACCGATGCGGAATTTGACGCAGCCCTTGGCGCGGCCATCAATGAGATATATACAGGTTCGGTAAACAAGACGCTCGTCGCGGCTTGACCAGCTTACTTCGGGGGAGCCGAAGGGTACGCCCTGTCACCGGCATAGCCGGGGCAGGGCGTTTTTCTTGCGGCGCGCCCAACGCCTCGATATGGCCCTAGCCATGGCACAACTCTCCTCAGAACTTTACCTGATCTCCCCGCTTGATGTCTCCGGCACTTTCCCGGACCGCCTCGCCCGCGCGCTCGATGCGGGGCCCGTTGCGGCTTTCCAGTTCCGGGTGAAAGGCATCGATGAACATGCTGCAGCCACGCTCGCCGAACCCCTGCAGCGCATTTGCGCCGATCGCGACGTCGCCTTCATTGTCAACGATTCAATCAGCCTTGCCAAACGCCTCGGCGCTGATGGTGTTCACCTTGGGCAGGACGATGGCGACGTAAAGGACGCCCGCGAACGGCTTGG
>JBEQBV010000134.1:0-10381 GCA_041639635.1 Novosphingobium sp. | reverse complement strand
ATCCGCCACAAGCTGGCCTCGCACGCGGAATTCGTGATCGGGCAGCAGCGCCACAAAGCGCTCCCCATCACTCACCGCATCGCTTCCGGCAAAGCGCAGCACCATCGTGTGCCGCGCACCCGAAAACGTGATGCTCGCCCACGGCGCTTCGCTCTGGCTGATGACTTCGGCCAGTGGCCCGGCGATTTCGCGCACGCCGCGCATAAGCCGCTCGGCCGTCGCCAACCGGCGTGGGGGCAGGGTGGTGCTGGCGGCAGACTTCGTTTCAAAGGCGTTTAGTTCAAGCAACATGGACATTCTCCGCAAAAGTGTTCATGAAATGTTCCACGCGCCTCACCATCGCGGAGCGCGGTTCGCGGCCATTGCGCAAATCGCCGACCAAACGGGGATCGTGTGCAGCAAGACGGCCAAATTTGGTCACGGGCATGCCCGTTCGTTCAAGGAATTTTTCAACTCTGCGCAGAAGCATCACGTCCCGATCCTCCATGAAGTGCCGTCATCCTGAAACGACTCGAAATAGGATTTTTCCTATCTTGATCTTGAAATCCTACAATGCTAGGAAAAGTCCTTCGAAAACGGAGTAAGGCGATGGAAACCGAATCTGATGCCGGAGCACGTGATCGGCTGGTGGCACTCGCGGCGGGGCGCGGGGTGAGCCTGGCTGCACTGTCCGCGCTGATCGGTCGAAACACCACCTATCTTCAGCAGTTCGTGCGCAAAGGCAGCCCGCGCAAACTGGAAGAGAATGATCGCCGAACGCTGGCTGAGTTCTTTGGTGTGGCTGAAAGCGAACTTGGCGCATCCCCGCGTGGGGGCGTCATCGCGGTGGAACCGGGTCGGCCAGCGGTGGTCACACCAGTGGCGCGCGCATTGACCGCCGAATGGGCCGATATTCCGCGCCTTCCCTTGGGCGCATCGGCTGGTCCCGGCGCGCTTCCGGCAGAGGAAATTCCCTCTGGCCGCCTGCGGTTTTCCAATCGCTGGCTCAAAGGGCAGGGGCTGGAACCGGCAATGCTCTCCGTGATCGAGGTAGAGGGCGACTCGATGGAGCCGACGCTACGCGATGGGGACGAAATTCTTGTCGACCGCACCCAGCGCCCTTTGCGCGCGGGCATTCACGTGATCCGGCTCGATGATGTGCTGCTGGTCAAACGGCTGGAATCCGGGCCCGGCGGCACCGTGCGCATCATTTCCGACAACACCGCTTACCCCCGCCTTGAACGCCCGCTGCACGAAGTCGAACTGGTCGGCCGCGTCGTCTGGAAAGGCGGTCGCCTCTAATTCCTCCCCGGCACGGGGAAGGGCACCACCGAAGGTGGTGGAGGGGCACGCGCCGAACGATCAAAGCACCATCTTGCCAATCCACCCCACACCCGCCATTTCATCGGCATGACCCAGCCTTCAGCCGAACCACCGTTCAAAGTCGCCATCATCCCCGTCACCCCGCTGCAGCAGAACTGCACGCTGGTGTGGTGCACAAAAACCATGCGCGGAGCTTTCATCGATGCCGGTGGAGATCTGGAAAAGTTGCGCAAGGCCATCGAAGTCACTGGCGTGACCATCGAAAAGCTCCTCGTCACCCACGGTCATCTCGATCACTGCGGCAGCGTCGGCATTTTTGCGCGCGAACTGGGCGTGCCGATTGAGGGTCCGCATGAGGCGGATCGTTTCTGGATTGCGCAGCTGGACGAGGATTCGCAGCGTTGGGGAATCCCTGCCGAGGTGTTCGAACCGACGCGCTGGCTGCACGATGGTGACAAGGTCATGGTCGGAGAAGTCGAACTCGACGTGATCCATTGCCCCGGCCATACGCCCGGCCACGTCGTATTCCACCACGCGCCGACGCAGGTGGCCATCGTGGGTGACGTGCTGTTTCAGGGCTCCATCGGTCGCACCGATTTCCCCATGGGCAATCATCAGGATCTGATCGATTCGATCACGCAGAAGCTTTGGCCGCTGGGCAATGATGTCACGTTCGTTCCCGGCCACGGTCCCAACAGCACCTTCGGTCGCGAACGTCAGACCAATAGCTACGTCAGCGACTACGCGCTGAGCTGAAAACGCCCCTCCCGCCTGCGGGAGGACAAGCTCTTGAATGCTCCCCTCCCGCGCGCGGGAGGGGGTGGGGAGGGCATGTTGCGCCACTCCCCAAAAACCTCAAACATCCAGCGCAATCGAAACAGCCCACACCGCCAGCCCCAGTTGCGAAAGCATCGTCGTCAACGTGCCCACGATGCGCAAACTGCCCAGCGGCCCACCGTCCATGCCGATGCCATGGGCTACTCGGCCCAGCAGATAGACCGCAGCAACGCCCATCAGCCACACATTGCCGGCACGCGCCAGTTCGATGGCGGCGATTAGCACCAGCACGATAGGGGTATTCTCTATAAAGTTGGCCTGCGCACGCATGCGGGCGATCAGGTCCATATCCCCACCGTCTCCGATGCTGATCTTCTTCGACGTGCGCAGCATTCCGATGCGGATCGAAAGCCAGATGTTGATCACAGCAGCGGCGGCAGCGGCGCAAAGTGTAATGGGCAAAACGAACATGCTGAATGATACTCCCCCTCGCGAAACCGCCCATCGCGGGATCACTTGGGCGTGCTAGCGTGCCGCTGCTTGCAAAGCACCAGAAAATCCGTATAGGCGCGCCTTCGCCAGCGATTTGGCGAATCCCGTCCCTGCTGGCGACATGTCGCTGCACATCGGTCCTGCACCAAACAGGGCTTGTGCGAAGGTCCGGTTTTCCCTATCGCGCCCGCAACAAAACTACGCAATTCTAAGAACAGGTGCCGACATGGCCGTCCCTAAAAGAAAGACTTCGCCCTCACGCCGGGGCATGCGCCGCAGCCACGACGCTCTCAGCGTCGATGCATTCCACGAATGCTCGAACTGCGGTGAACTGAAGCGCCCGCACAACCTGTGCAACGCTTGCGGTCATTATAACGGTCGCGAAGTCATCGCCGTCGGGCTCTAAGCCTTAAAAGCGGGGGACCGAGGACATGAGCCTGCCGCGTATCGCCGTCGATGCGATGGGCGGAGATGAAGGCGTGCGCATCATGGTGGAAGGCGCGGCAATTGCCCGCCGCCGTCATGAACGCTTCAACTTCCTCCTCGTTGGCGATGAAGCCCGCATAAAGCAGGCCCTCGACAATCATCCTAACCTGCGTGGTGCGTCGGAAATACTCCACGCGCCCGATATTGTTGCGGGTGATGAGAAGCCGACGCAAGCCCTGCGCCGTGCCAAGACCACATCGATGGGTCTGGCGATCAATGCGGTGAAACAGGGCCATGCCGGCGCTGCTGTCAGCGCGGGTAACACTGGCGCACTGATGGCCATGGCCAAACTGGCGTTGCGCACAATGCCGGGAATCGATCGCCCGGCGCTTTCGGCCCTGTTGCCAACGCTTGGCGAACACGATCTGATCATGCTCGATCTGGGCGCAAACACCGATTGCGATGCCCGCAATCTGGTGCAGTTCGCTATCATGGGTGCGGCCTATGCCCGGATCGTCAACGGGCTGGAATCGCCCCGCGTGCGCTTGCTCAACATCGGCACCGAAGAAACCAAGGGCACAGATGCGCTGCGCGATGCCGCCAACCAGTTGAAGGAATTGGCCGGTGATCTGGCGATGACCTTCGACGGCTTTACCGAAGCGGACAAACTTTCGCGCGGGGATTGCGATGTCGTGGTCACCGATGGTTTTTCGGGGAACATCGCGCTGAAATCGATGGAGGGCGCAGCGCGCTTCGTGGCCGATCTGCTCCGCCGCAGCTTTTCCTCCTCGTTGCGCTCGAAGTTTGGTTTCCTGATCTCGCGCCCGGCCACCGAATTGCTCAAGCATCATCTTGATCCCAACAATCACAATGGCGCCGTCTTCCTCGGACTCAACGGGGTTGTGGTCAAAAGCCATGGCAGCGCCACGGCGCTTGGCGTGGCCAATGCGGTCGCCGTTACCGCCCGCCTGCTGGAAGAAAACTTGACCGAGCGTATTCAGGCCGATCTTGCACGCCTTGGTGCCGAGGCGATCCGCACCACTGGGCGCGGTCGTTCTTCTGCGGTCACCAGCACCGTCAACGGTGAGGATGCGGCGTGAGCATAAGGGCCGTTATTCGCGGCAGTGGCTCTGCCCTGCCGGAGCGCTGCGTCACCAACGCCGAAATGACCACGCTGGTGGACACCACCGACGAATGGATCGTGGAACGCACCGGCATCCGCCAGCGCTATATTGCGGGTGAGGGAGAGACCACCTCCAGTCTCGCAACACTTGCTGCACGGCGTGCGCTTGATGCTGCAGGCATTGATGCAGCACGGATCGATCTTATCGTGCTGGCCACCGCCACGCCGGATCAGACGTTTCCGGCCACGGCTACGATCGTGCAGCATGAACTGGGCTGCAACGGCGGCATAGCGTTCGACGTTGCGGCTGTCTGCTCGGGCTTTCTCTATGCACTCGCCACTGCAGACTCGCTCATCCGCACGGGCATGGCAAAGTGTGCGCTGGTAATCGGGGCGGAGACTTTCAGCCGCCTGCTCGATTGGGAAGACCGAACCACCTGCGTGCTGTTCGGCGATGGCGCGGGTGCGATCGTGCTCGAAGCGCAGGATGTTGACGATACCGATCCGGCCGCGCCCGGCGTCATCGCCACTCGGCTGCATGCCGATGGCGCGCACAATGAATTGCTTTTCGTCGATGGCGGGCCGTCCACTACTGGCACAGTCGGGAAGCTGCGGATGAAGGGCCGTGAGGTCTTTCGCCACGCCGTCACCAACCTGGCCAACGTGCTGCGCGAAGTGCTCGAAGTGTCCGGCAATTCTGCAGCAGACATCGATTGGGTGGTGCCGCATCAGGCCAATTTCCGCATCCTCGATGCCACCGCGCGCAAGCTTGATCTTCCGGCTGAAAAGGTGGTCGTCACGGTGGATCGCCATGCCAATACCAGCGCAGCATCGGTGCCGCTGGCGTTCGATGTGGCGATCAAGGATGGCCGGATAAAGGCCGGCGATCTGGTGATGTTCGAAGCGATGGGCGGCGGTTTCACCTGGGGCGCCAGCCTCGTTCGCCTGTAATTTTTCCGCAGGAACTTGCCGCTTCGCGGTGTTTCGTGATGCTGGGTTGACTGGATTGCGTTCCACGGAAATCGCGTTATTGTCGCGGTCCTTACGATGGACCTTGGGGGGTTTGGGAGAATGCGTTCAGTTGGTACTTTGACCCGTGCGGATCTTGCAGAAAGCATCAATCGCCGGGTTGGCCTGTCTCGGGCAGATTCGCTGGAGATGGTGGAATCCATTCTTCAGCACATGTGCAATGCCTTGGCTGAAGGTGAAAACGTCAAGATTTCGGGCTTCGGCACCTTCCTGCTGCGTGACAAGGCCGAACGTGTCGGCCGCAATCCCAAGACTGGCATCGAAGTGCCGATCACGCCCCGCCGCGTCCTCAGCTTCCGCGCCAGCCAGATGCTCAAGGACCGCATCGGGCAGCAGGGCTGATCCCTGCGCTGAACCAGCATTGATATGAACCCACCCGATCCTTCAACTCCAGTTGCCGCCACTGAAGGCAAGGATCCGGGTGCGTTGCGCACCATCGGCGAAGTGGCCAAGGCGCTTGGCATTCGCCAGCACGTCTTGCGCTACTGGGAAGAGCAGTTCCCATCGCTCCGCCCGCTTACCAGAGCGGGCGGGCGGCGCTATTACCGGCCTGAAGACGTTGCGCTCGTGGCCGAAATTGACCGTCTGCTGCATCGCGAAGGTTATACGATCAAGGGTGCAAAGCAGGCGCTACGTGGCGGAAAGGCAAAGCCTGCCGATACCGCAGCACCGGCAAAACCTTTGGTGAAGCATCAACCCGTCGATACTGCCGCGCCACTGATCGAATTCCTGCAAGGCATCCGTGATCGGCTGGCCACCGCACTGGAAAGCTGACGGCCTAATCGATCAACTGTGGCCCCAATGTTGGGTCCAGATCCCGTGGCCGCTTGATCTCTACCAGCCGCGCGCAGCCTTCTGTCACGTCAGCCCACTTCTCCACATCCAGTTCCAGCACGGCAAAAGTCGCGGTCGGGAACTTCTCCTCCACCACGGCGCGTAAAGGGGATGAGCCGTCATCGGGCACCAGATCGAAGATCAGGTCCTCCAGCCCCGGATTGTGCCCCACCATCAGCACACTTGCCGGATCGCCGGAAAGCTCCTTCAGCAGATCGATCAGAGTGGCCGAACTGGCAAGGTATATGCGCCGGTCCCATTCCACCTTGAACGTGCACTTCCAGGCCTTGCTCGCCTCTTCCACTGTTTCTGCCGCGCGCACCGCCGGGCTGGCGATCATCCGGTCGAACGCGCGCCCGGTGCTCTTGATATAGGCCCCCATGGCCTGCGCCCCGCGCTGCCCTCGCGCATTGAGCGGACGGTCGAAATCCCGCGCACGCGCGTCGCTCCAATCTGATTTGGCATGACGGAACAGCGCCAGTGTCTTCACGAAATCCCCTCGGGCCGCACCTCGGCAGCGTCCTGCCCAGAAACACGGCTGCCCACGCTTTGTAAAGCCACATCGAGCGTTACGCGCCGGATCGGTGTGCCTGCGGGAAAAGCCGAAAGCAGCCGCGAAGGGAACGCCGAGGACAGCACGACGAAATGCCCTTTGTCGGTGCCCGACCGGATCAGCCGCCCAAAGGCCTGCGCCAATCGCGCGCGAATGATGCGGTCGTCATAGGCTGAACCACCGCTCGCCATGCGCCGCGCCCGGTGCAGGATCGAAGGCTTGGGCCAGGGCACTTGCTCCATCACCACCAGCCGCAGCGAATCCCCCGGCACGTCCACTCCATCGCGCAGCGCATCGGTGCCCAGCAGCGATGCGCGCGGATCATCGCGGAAGATGTCAACCAGCGTGCCCGTATCGATCGGATCGACATGCTGCGCAAACAGCGGCAATCCGCCTCGTGCCAACCGGTCGGCAATGCGGCCATAGACCGCGCGCAACCGGCGGATTGCGGTGAATAGCCCCAGCGCACCACCGCCTGCCGCCTCGATCAGCCGCCCGTATGCCGCCGCCAGCGCCGGAATGTCGCCCTTGGGCACATCGGTCACGATCAGCACTTCGGCCTGTGCGGCATAGTCAAACGGACTGTCGGCGCTGAACAGCCGCGGGTTTAGGTCCAGATGCGGCGCACCGCTGCGCTCCACTGCGCTTTGCCAGTCATCGCCATCGCGCAGCGTGGCCGATGTCATCATCACCCCGTGCGATGGCGCCAGCACGCTTGCTGCAAAGGGTTTCATCGGATCAAGGTAATGCCGGTGCAGCCCAATGTCCCACTCGCGTCCGTCAGACCGTTCGACCGCAATCCAATCCACAAAGTCAGGATCAGCCGGCCCGCCCAGCCGCGCCAGCAGCGCAATCCACCCCGCAATCAGATCGCTGCGCCAGCCGATAGCGCCGCGCGCGCCCTCTATCCGCGCTCGCGCCGGGCCATCCAGCCAGTCCGGCCCATCTTCGATCAGCGCCTCCAGCCGCAGCCCCAGCCGCACCAGCGGCTTGCGCAGGGCCTCCAACGCTTCCTGCGCGCGGCCCGATACTTCGATAAACGCACCATCCAGCTGCGCAATCTCGGTCTCCAGCCCATAGCCCGCTTCCTGTCCGCCGCTTTCATCGCGGGCATAGGCCAGCGCGCGCGCGGCGCTCAGCAATTCCTCGATCGCGCCGGTTGGCGTGCCTTCCACCACCCGCGCCAGCCAGCCTTCAGAGGGCAAGGCGTCTGCCGCCTCGCGCGCTTGCGCAATCGCGCGCTCGCCCTCCTCGTCATAGCTCGCCACATCGGCCAACCGCGCCGAAAGCCCGCGCCGCCGCCCGCGCGATTTGCCTTCCGGCCCGATCACCCAGCGCCGCAGTTCAATCGTCTCTGCCCCGGTCAACGCCGCCGAAAACGTCGAATCCGCCGCATCAAACACGTGATGCCCTTCGTCAAACACGATCCGCGTTGGCCGCTGCGCCGCATCACGCCCGCGCGCGGCATTGACCATCACCAGCGCGTGGTTGGCAATTACCAGTTCGGCATCAGCAGAGGCCCGCGCGGCGCGCTCGATGAAGCACTTCCGGTAATGCGGGCAGCCGGCATAGACGCATTCGCCACGTTGATCGGTCAACGCCGCGATCCCGCGCTTGCGAAACAGCGTGCCCAACCAGCCCGGCAGATCACCGCCGATCATGTCGCCATCCTGGCTGAACGCCGCCCAGCGGGCCACCAGTTGCGCCAGCACCGCCGCCCGCCCGCCAAAACCGCCTTGCAGCGCGTCTTCAAGGTTCAGCAGGCACAAGTAATTCTCGCGCCCTTTGCGCACTACCACCGGCGGCTTGCCGTTGCGCATCGCCGGAAACGCGCGGCGGCTTTCGCGCCGCAATTGCCGTTGCAGCGCCTTGGTATAGGTCGAAACCCACACCGTGCCGCCCGATTGCTCGGCCCACAGCGATGCGGGCGACAAGTAGCCAAAGGTCTTGCCGGTCCCGGTCCCGGCCTGTGCCAGCACCACGTGCGGCTGGCCTTGATCCTTGCGCGGTGCAAACATCCGCCCCGCCTCGCGCGCGTAGGCCTGCTGTGCCGGGCGACTTTCCGCGCCTGCCCCGGTCAATTCGGCAAGTCGCTGAATCACCGCGTTTTCTGCCAGTGCCACTTGCGCAGGCTGCGGGCGTTCGGCGCTTTCCTCCCATTCGGGCAGGCGCGCAAAGAGCCAGCGTTCGGCCTTTTCCGGCTTGCGGATGCGCTGGCTCAGCAGCGTGGCCCAGGGCCAGCGCATCCGCACCAGCGATTGCAGCGCAGTCCACGCACCTTCACGCTCGGCCCAGTCATCACGCTCGCACACCGCCAGCAGGGCATGTGCGGCCTGTTGCAACAGCAGCGGCACCTGATCGTCGCTCGTCGGCTCGGGCAGGTCCAGCACGTGTGCCAGCCCCTTGGCCGTGGGCACCATGAATCGCGCCGGGTGAATAAAGGCGAACAGTTCCAGCAGGTCCAGCCCGGACAGATCGGGATAGCCCAGACGGCTGGCCACTAGCGGCGCGTTCAGCATCAGCAGCGGCGTATCGGCCGCCGCCACAATGGCATCGCCTTTGCTCACCCCGCGCGTGGAAAATCCGTCGCGCAACCAGCATCCGCCGTGGCTGGCATGAATCGCCGGAAGCGACAGGGCCTGATGGGCAGGGGCCGAATGGGCAGGGGCAGGGTCTTCGGTCACGCTCATGCGTTAGAACAGGAATGGAACACGCGGCAAGCCTGAACCGCCGCTCGGAAAAAATCTGCCGGAAGGTGAAAAACAACCCTTAATCCCTGCCAGACATTGCCGTCCTGCCATTCGGGAAACTCATACCGATGCGTGTGGAAGCGTATCGGCCCATAGTGGAGAATGGGAAATGGCAGTCATCAATACGAATATCAGCGCGATCCGCGCTACGAATGCATCGAATTCCGCCAGTCGGATGCTCGGCACGGCCATGGAGCGCCTGTCGACCGGCAAGCGCATCAACGGTGCCAAGGACGACGCCGCTGGTCTTGCGATCACCACCACCATGACCTCGCAGATCAAGGGCATGGGGCAGGGCGTACGCAATGCCAACGACGGCATCAGCCTTGCACAAACCGCCGATGGCGCATTGAACGAAGTCACCGCGATGCTGCAGCGCATCCGCGAACTGGCCGTCCAGTCCGCTTCGGGCACCTATCAGGATGCCACAGACCGCGTCTATCTGCAGACCGAAGTCGATCAGCTCACCGAACAGCTCGATCAGGTCATCACCAACAGCAATTTCAACGGCGTCCAGCTTTTCGATGGCACCACCACTTCGATCACCATTCAGGCCGGGTTTGACGCGACTGATACCGTGGTGCTCGATATCGCCGATCTGACCACGCTCGATGCCTCGGGCGGTGCCGCTGGATCGTACGATATCTCTACGGCAACCGCTGCCAACACCTTGCTAGGCACGCTTGACGCCGAACTCGATCTGATCTCCGAAGCGCGTTCGCTGCTTGGTGCAGGTCAGAACCGGCTTGAATCTGTCGTGAACAATCTGAACGACAATATTACCAACCTGTCGGACGCGCGGTCGCGCATCGTCGATACCGATTACTCGGCAGAAACCACCGCGATGGCCAAGGCCCAGATTCTGAGCCAGGCCTCCACCGCGATGATCGCACAGGCCAATCAGGCCCAGCAGAACGTGCTCTCGCTGCTCAAGTAAGCGCAGCCTGACGGCGGCTCCGTGATCCCGCTCCCCTTCCTTTAAGGAGGGGCCGGGGGAGGGTGCACTGCGTCTGCTATCTATGCCAGTTTCTCGCTTTCGGGATATGCCTCCTCTCGAAAGCACCTCCACGGGAGGGCGGGTCTGCGTGTCTGCGC
>JBEQBV010000133.1:0-10512 GCA_041639635.1 Novosphingobium sp. | reverse complement strand
TTGATCTCGCGCGCCGTGTAGGACAGCGCCTCTTCCCACGAAACTTCACGCCATGGCTGGTCGATGGACTCGCGGATCATCGGCGAAAGCACGCGCTCCTGATGCTGGGCATAGCCCCAGGCGAAGCGGCCCTTGACGCAGGAGTGCCCGCGATTGGCCTTGCCGTCCTTCCACGGCACCATCCGCACCACCTGTTCACCGCGCATCTCGGCGCGGAAAGTGCAGCCCACCCCGCAATAGGCGCAAGTCGTGATGACGGAGCGTTCGGGCTTGCCGATCTCCTTGACCGCCTTTTCCTGCAAGGTCGCAGTTGGGCAGGCCGAAACGCAGGCCCCGCAGGACACGCATTCAGACGACAGGAAGCTGTCAGTGCTAAGCCCCGCCGAAACCTTCGAATCGAACCCGCGCCCATCAATGGTCAGCGCCAACGTGCCCTGCACTTCATCACAAGCGCGCACGCAGCGCGAACAGACGATGCATTTGGAAGGATCGAAATCGAAATAGGGGTTGGACGTATCGGTGGGCTGGGAGAGGTGGTTCTCCCCCTCATAGCCAAAGCGCACATCGCGCAGGCCCACGGCGGCGGCCTGATCCTGCAATTCGCAATCGTTGTTGGCACTGCAGGTCAGGCAATCGAGCGGATGGTCCGAGATGTAGAGTTCCATCACGCCCTTGCGCAGCTTTTGCAGGCGCGGGGTCTGGGTGTGGACTTTCATCCCCGCCGCAACCGGCGTGGTGCACGATGCAGGCGTGCCGCGCATCCCGTCAATCTCGACCAGACAAAGGCGGCAGGAACCGAACTGCTTGAGGTTATCGGTGGCGCAAAGCTTGGGGATTGACCCGCCGGTAAGTGCGGCGGCACGCATGACCGTGGTTCCGGCAGGCACGCTCACTTCGCGGCCATCGATAAAGCATGTGACCTCTTGGTCCGAACGGACCTCCGGGGTGCCGAAATCAGCCTGACGTTCATAGCCCATGGGATCGCTCCTCGGCAGCGCTCAGGTCTGCCGGTGTATTGATATTAGCAGGTTTGGTATGAGATTTCACCGGCTTCGCTCCGATCATTTCGGCAAAGGCGCGAACCGAGTGCTTACGAGAACTGAACAACAACTCTTCCAAGGCTCCCGCAGCTTTCGCTGGCCAATGCCCAATGACCGGCTGGGTTTCCAGAAAGCGCGGAGCAGGTGAAAGGATAGAGAGCAGCGCATCGGGAAGGCCGACAGAGTCGACCCCGCAGGTCAACACTGACTCGTAGCCGTTTTCCAAGGCATAGGTCAGGGCACCAGCAAAGCCACCCAACGGGCCGGCGTTCGGCACTGGCCAATCCGGGACGCAACGAGCCGGACCTTTCGTCCGGCCAACGATCACCACAGCATCCACGTGCGACTCCAGCGCTTTCACGGAAAGTGCAAGAAGCGTTTCCCCACCCAGCTCCGCCAGCGCCTTGTCGCTGCCAAAGCGGGTGGACAGGCCGCCTGCAAGGACCGCTCCAAGGATCAATGCACTCGGCCCGAATATTGCGCGCGTGCTTCGACAAGCTCAGCATGAGCGGGATTTGTGGCATATTCCCAGACCCGCTCATCCTGAGCTTGTCGAAGGATACAGCACACCCTCACGCCCCAAAATCCTCGGGCCAATGGCGCAGCGCCGACAGCACAGGATAAGGCGTAAACCCGCCCAGCGCGCAGAGCGAGCCGAACTTCATCGTCTCGCACAGGTCTTCCAGCAGCGTGATTTCATCGCTCAATGACCGTTCGGCTTTGCGCGCATTGTGCATCTGCGGCAGCGCCTCGACCTTGTCCGCCGCACGGCCAGCGCGCGCACGGATGCGGTCGATCAGTTCCACCCCGCGTGTTGATCCGATGCGGCAAGGAGTGCATTTCCCGCACGATTCCACCGCGCAGAAGTTCATCGCAAAGCGCGCTTGCGAGCTCATGTCTGCGGTATCATCAAACACCGTAAGCCCGGCATGACCGATCAGACCATCGGCGGCGGCAAAGGCTTCGTAATCGAATGGCAGGTGGAAATCGGCGGGCGGATGGTAGGCCCCCAAAGGCCCGCCCACTTGCACCGCGCGCACCGGACGGCCCGAAGCCGTGCCGCCACCCACGGTCATCACCAATTCGCCCAGAGTTACGCCGAAACCGACCTCGAACAGCCCGCCGTGCTTGACGTTGCCCGCAAGCTGGATCGGCATCGTGCCCTTTGACCGGCCAAACCCGACTGCCGCATAGGCCGCTGCGCCATTGGCCATGATCCACGGAACAGCCGCCAGCGTGAGCACATTGTTGACCACGGTGGGCTTGCCGAACAGGCCTTCGAGCGCGGGCAAAGGCGGCTTGGCGCGCACTTCGCCGCGCTTGCCTTCAAGGCTGTTAAGCAGCGAGGTTTCCTCGCCACAGACATAAGCGCCCGCACCCACGCGCACTTCCAGCACGAACGGCGCAACCAGATGCGCCGATGCCCGCACTGCCGCTTCCATCTTGGCAATCGCATGCGGATATTCGCTGCGGATATAGACGTAGCCACGGGTCGCACCGACGGCGAGTGCGGCAATCGCCATGCCCTCGATCAGCATGAAGGGATCGCCCTCCATCACCATCCGGTCAGCAAAAGTAGCGCTGTCGCCTTCGTCGGCATTGCAGACCACGTATTTTTGATCGGCTGCGGCATTGGCGACCGTCGTCCATTTGATCCCCGCCGGGAACCCCGCCCCGCCGCGACCGCGCAGGCCGGATTCTGTCACTTGCGCGATGGTGGCAGCGCCACCCAGTTCGCGCGCCTTGGCCAGCCCCTGCCAGCCGCCATGTGCTGCATAGTCTTCAAGGCTCAAAGGCCGCGTCTTGCCCGCGCGGACAAAAGTAAAGCGCTGCTGCTTGGCGATAAAGGGGTGGTCTTCAATCACGCCAATCGCTTTGTCGCTTGCACCTGCAAGCACTGCCGCCACATCGTCTGCCTCAAGCGGCCCGAAGCCTTGTCCGTCAATCTCGGCCAAAGGCTCCAACCAGTGCATCCCCCATGATGACACCCGCTCAACCGTGCAACCCGCCGCGACAAACGCCGCTGCGACATCATCGGCCCCGCAAGCCAGCGCCAACGCGTCATCGCTGATCCGAACGACCGTCATGCCAGCGTCTCCAAAAGTGCGCCCAGCTTTGCCGCGTCCAGTCGTGCGTGGACCTTGCTGCCCACCATCGCGTTCGGCCCCACCGAACACAGCCCGAGGCAATAGACCGCCTCCACCTTCACGCGCGGATGCTCTGCCAAGCCAGCCGCCAGTGAATCGACACCGCGCGCCTGACAGGCCTCAGCCCGGCAAAGCTTCAGCACGGGGCGCGCATCAGGCTCTGCATGAAAATCGTGATAGAAGCTGACCACGCCATGCACTTCGGCGCGGGAAAGGTTCAGCGCGTGGGCGATGGCGCGCACCGCTTCTTCCGAAACGTGCCCGAATTCTGCCTGCACATCGTGCAGGATGGGCAGCAGGGGGCCTTCTCGCCCGGCGTGGGCGGCGATGATCTGGTTCAACCTCTCCATAGGGCCGAGAATACTCCGATGTTCTTTTGTAAGCAACACATACAAATATGCCGCTTGGTGCAATCCTGATGACGTGACCGAAAGCCTGCGCGATGACCAGCGTCTTGGCGGCAATATTTCATCCCCGATCCGCAACATCTATCCTGTTCCGACAGGTGAAATGCAAAGTCCCGCTTTGCAGCTTTGCGATTTCACTTGAGCATGGCTGGCAGATTTGGGCTAAGGGCCGCAAGACAAGCAGTTTCCAAAGGATAGACGCCTTGCAAGACACCCTGCTCCGCCAGCCCGAAACGACAGCTTCTGCAAGCGTCCGCACTGACTGGACGCGCGAGGAAATCGCCGCACTGTTCGATCTGCCATTCACCGAACTGCTGTTCCGCGCTGCCGAAGTCCATCGCGCCCACCACCGCGCAGGCGAAGTGCAGTTGTGCACGCTGCTTTCGATCAAGACCGGCGGCTGCCCCGAAGATTGTGGCTACTGTTCGCAATCGGTCAAAGCCGACAGCGGGATCGAAGCGACCAAGCTGATGGAAGTGCAATCCGTTCTGCAATCCGCCGCGCAGGCCAAGGACAACGGGTCAAAGCGCTTTTGCATGGGCGCGGCCTGGCGCAACCCGAAAGACCGTGACATGCCCGCCATCATCGCCATGATCAAGGGCGTGCGCGAAATGGGCATGGAAACCTGCATGACGCTGGGGATGCTCACGCCCGGGCAAGCCGCACAACTCGCTGAGGCGGGCCTCGATTACTACAACCACAACATAGACACTTCGCCCGAACGCTATGAGGACGTGATCACCACGCGCACGTTCGCGGACCGGCTGAATACGCTGGAAAACGTGCGCAACGCCGGAATTAACGTCTGCTCGGGCGGCATTGTCGGCATGGGAGAAACCCGCGCTGATCGCGTTGGCTTCATCCACGCGCTGGCCACGCTGGAGCAGCACCCTGAAAGCGTGCCGGTGAACGCGCTGGTGCCGGTCAAGGGCACCGTGCTGGGCGATATGCTGGCCGATACGCCGCTGGCGAAAATTGACGACATCGAATTCGTCCGCACCATTGCCGTGGCACGCATCACCATGCCGCTGTCGATGGTCCGCCTCTCCGCCGGTCGTGAGTCGATGTCCGAAGCAACGCAGGCCATGTGCTTCATGGCCGGGGCCAATTCGATCTTCACCGGCGACAAGTTGCTGACCGCCGCCAATGCGGGCGATGATGCCGATGCTGCCATGCTCAAGCGTTTGGGCCTGAAGCCGATGGAAGGCGAAGAGCCGATGCGAGCTATGAAAGCGGTCGGAGGCTGTTCGGGCGGCTGCGCGACGTAATGGCACAAAGCACAACCCGCACGGGCAATCTGTGGTCGGCCCACACGGCTGATCTGGCAGCGCTGGGTGAAAAAGCCCGGTTGCGAGCCCTTGCGCCACGGCGCGGGATCGACTTCGCCTCTAACGATTACCTTGGCCTGTCATCCAGCGATCGCCTTGCCAAAGCGGTGCACGATGCCATTGCGCGCGGCGTCCCACTCGGCTCGGGTGGATCGCGCCTGCTGCGCGGCAACGATCCCGAACACGAATTGCTCGAAGACGAAGCCGCACGCTTTTTCGGCAGCGAATCCGCGCTGTTCTTCTCTTCAGGCTATGCCGCCAACGTCGCGCTGCTTTCCACATTGCCGCAGCGCGGCGATCTGATCGTTTACGATGAACTGGTTCACGCCTCGATGCATGAAGGCCTGCGCCTGACCCGTGCCACCGCCGTCAGCGCGGCGCACAATGATGCGCAGAGCTTTGACGATGCGGCACGGGAATGGCGAGCCAAGGGCAACAAGGGCCGTGTGTGGCTGGCCTTCGAAACGCTCTATTCCATGGATGGAGACACCGCCGATGTCACCGCCATGACCCAAGTTGCCGAGCGCCATGATGCGATCATGATGATCGATGAAGCACATGCCACCGGCGTTTTCGGCCCCGATGGACGCGGCCTTGCGGCCAGCCTCGATGGCCGCACTGATACAGTGGTCCTGCGCACGTGCGGCAAGGCGCTGGGTTGCGAAGGGGCGCTCGTTCTTGGTCCCAAAGTCGTGCGCGATTTCCTCGTGAATCGGGGTCGCCCCTTCATCTTCTCCACTGCACCATCGCCGCTGGTCTGCACCGCCGTGCGCGAAGCTCTACGCATTCTTGCAGATGAGCCTGCCCGGCGCGAAACTTTGCGTGCGCTTATCCGCCATGCCGAAGCGGTGCTTGCCCCGCTCGGCGCACAGGCCACCGGTTCGCAGATCCTGCCGCTTATCCTGCACGAAGACGCGCGCACGATGCGCGTTGCCGCCGCTCTTCAGGCGCAGGGATTTGACGTGCGCGGCATTCGCCCGCCCACGGTTCCGCAAGGCACCAGCCGTTTGCGCATTTCGCTGACGCTGAATGCCACGCGCGAAGACGTGGACGCCCTTGGCACTGCACTGGCAGATGGTTTGAAATGACGGCTTTCGTTGTCACCGGCACCGATACCGGCATCGGCAAGACCGTCTTCGCCGCCGCGCTGACAGGAGCGCTGGGTGCGCACTACTGGAAGCCGGTGCAGGCCGGGCTTGACGATGGAGCCGACCGCGACACCGTGGCACGGCTATCGGGTGTCTCGGCGGATCATATCCTGCCCGAAGCCTATCGCCTGAACACGCCATGTTCTCCGCACCGCGCGGCTGAACTGGATGGCGTGACGATAGACCTCGCCCGCCTTGCACTGCCGCCGCAGCGCCCGCTCGTGATCGAAGGCGCAGGCGGCGCGCTCGTGCCAGTTACGCGCAATACGACCTATGCCGATGTGTTTGCGGCGTGGAACCTGCCGGTGATCGTGGTTGCGCGCACCGCACTAGGCACGATCAACCACTCGCTACTGACGTTCGAAGCACTGCGTTCGCGCGGCGTGGCAATCCATGGCGTCGCCTTTGTCGGTGATGCCAACGAAGATAGCGAAGCCACGATCTGCGCGATGGGCGGGGTCAAGCGGCTTGGCCGATTGCCGATGTTGCAACGGCTTGACCAACAAAGCCTTGCCATCGCCTTTGCGCGGGGGTTCAAAATTGAGGACTTCGCCTGAGTTCCGCCCTCACCATCCCCCCGTCCAAGCGGAAATGATGAGGGCGAGAGGCATCAATCCTCGAAAATCGCCACGGCGCGGGTCCAGCCTGCCGATGCACCCCTGATCTTGTGGGGAAAACAGCTTACGGTGAAGCCAGCGGACGGCAGCACTTCAAGGTTGTGCAGCTTTTCCAGATGGCAATAGCCGATGTCGCGCCCGGCCTTGTGGCCTTCCCAGATCAGCGAGGTATCACCGGTTTCCTTCACCTTTTCAGCGGTGTGGACAAACGGCGCGTCCCAGCTCCACGCATCGGTGCCGGTGACGCGCACCCCGCGTGAGGTGAGATACATCGTGGCCTCATAGCCCATGCCGCAACCAATGCTGACATAGTTCGGGTTGCCCACGGCCTTGCCAGCGGCGGTATTCACCAGCACGATTTCCAGCGGCTGCAATTCGTGCCCAATCCGCTTCAGTTCGTCTTCCACGTCCTGCGCGGTCACAACATAGCCATCGGGAAAGTGCCGGAAATCCAGCTTCACGCCGGGCTGAAAGCACCATTCCAGCGGCACTTCATCGATGGTCATGGATGGCACGGGTTCGCCGTCCTTGCCGTCCATGGTCGGGTGGAAATGCCACGGCGCATCAAGATGAGTGCCATTGTGCGTGGTCAGCGTGACGTTTTCCACCGCCGCAAAGCCCGCACTGTCGGGCGTATCCTCGGCCGTCACGCCGGGGAAAAAGAAGCCCAGTTCGGGCAGCGTTTCGCCATGCTTCTGGTATTCGATCTTCGGCCGGAGAAACGGCGGATCGGTGATCACGTCGTTTTCCAGATAGATCGAAAGATCGACGAAGCGCCTGGTCTTCTGGGCGCTCATGCTGTCTTCCCACCCAGCGTTTCTGCAAACCAGTCGGCAATCAGATCGCGCCCGTAGGACATGTTGTCTGCACCAACATGCTCTACCCCGCCTTCGCGCGCGGTGAAGATCACTTTTTCGCGGCGTGGCGAATTGACGAGCTGATCGTAGAGATCATCGGCATAAGACACGCTAATCTGCCGGTCTTGCGCACCGTGGGTGACAAGGAACGGCACCTTGATCCGGTCCATGTGGCCGTTAAGGTTCATATCGGTGCTCTTGGCCATGAAATCATCCATGTCGCTGGCGCCGAACGCCCACATAACGTGCGCCCAGTAATGCGGCACGGGGTTCTCCCCCTCGCGCTTCATGCGCTTGTCCTGCACTTCGCGCCAGTTGTGGTTGGCCCCCCACACTGCCCCGCTGGCAAAGCGCGGCTCATAAGCCACCGCGCGCGGCGCGAAGTGCCCGCCCAGCGAGATACCGGTCATGCCGATGCGCTTCGGGTCCACATCAGGCTGTGTTTCCAGCCAGTCGACCGCCTTGCTCGCCCAGTTTTCCGAATGCGGATCGACGGGCAGGTTCTGCAGCCGCAAGGCCTCGCCCGTCCCCGGCTGATCGACGCACAGCGTGGACACCCCGCGCCGCGCCAGTGCTTCGGGCAGACGGCTCCAATAGAGCAATTCCTTGCAGCTATCGAGCCCGTTGCAATAGACCACCACCGGATGCGGCCCCGGCCCTTCGGCGCGGGTATAAAGCGCCGACATCGTACCGGTAGCAAGGCGGATTTCCACCCGCTCACGGTTGATCTGGCCAAGCGCCGTAGACTTGGCAAAGGCATCGAGCGCCTTGGCATAAGTCTCCTTGCGCCCCGGTGCGCCGTGGCCCTGCATGCGTTCGGCCACCAGCAGATAGAGCGATGCGCGCTCCAGCTTGTCCGATGCGGAGAACGCGCGGCCCTTGGCCTCGTCCTCTGCGGCCAGTTCAATCAGCTTGTCGCCATAGGCGGCCCACTGCTTCATGAACTGCGGAGTGCCCGCATCGCCGCCATTGGCCGCCGCCTCGATGATCGGCTGGCACATATCGACGATTTCGCCGATCCGCCCGCCGCTTTCCATCGCGATCGAGACCGACAGGTTCCAGATATAGTTCGGGAAGGGTTCGTAAAGCGCCATGGATCAGGCCTCAACAGTCTGGAACAGGCCGGGATTGGCATGCGGATGCGGCAGCGTTTGCGGCCCGCCGGTGCCGATGCCCCACTGGTCCATGACCATCGGCGCGGGCACGTGAACTTTGTGTTCGTGCGTTTCGAAATCGACCTCTTCCAGCTCCGAGGTATATTCCACGGTGAAGCCGCCCGGCGTCACGAAGTAGCTGAAAGTGTTGTTGCCAGCGGTGTGCCGCCCCGGTCCCCAGCCGATGTCCATGCCCTTCACCTTCAACCGGTGAATGCCGCGCATCATGTCGTCCACGCCCAGCATGTCATAGGCCACGTGGTTCAGGCACGGCGGCCCGGGCAGGATGGCGATGCGGTGGTGCGCCGAATTGCAGCGCAGGAAGCACATGAAATCGCCCAGCCAGTCCGATACCTTCATGCCCAGCACTTCGGTGAAGAACTTGACCAGCGCCTGATGATCCGGACTGTGCAGCACGATATGGCTGATCTTTACAGGCACCCCATCCCAGCGTGCGATGTGGCGCTTGCTGCCCTTGGCCACGTCGCTGGAGATTTCCAGAAGCAGGCCGTCGGGCGAAAAGAAGCGGAAGCCGTAGCCACCGCCGGGCGAGGTCAGTTCCGCAGGCTCGCTCAAAATCCGGCATCCGGCCGCTTCGACCTTTGCCCGCAGCGCATCCACGTCGGCGCGGCTGTCAGCGGCCAGCGCGATCACGTCCACCCGGTTCTCATCAGCCTGGCGCAACTGCACCACATGGTGCTCGTCATGGCCTTGCGCCTTGAACCAGGCCTGCCCCTCACCCTCGCCTACAGGCTCCAGCCCCCAGACATCGGCGTAAAAGGCCTTTTCGGCGTCAAATTCCTTCACGCCATACCCGACATAGCGGATTTCGGTCACGCGGCTCATAAGTGTCGTCCTCGAATGCAAAGATCAGATGGGTTGCGCAACCACGGCGAACATTTCCGCAGTGGCTTTGTGATTGTCGATCATCGGGCCCTTGCCCAACTGACCGTGGCAGATGGCAAGGCTGCTCTCGACGATATAGCGGCAACGTTCGAACCGGCGGTCGCGATAGGCGACCAGTGCAGCCTCGACATCGTCAGCGCGTTCAAGCTCTTCGGCCAGCACGATCGCGTCCTCGATCGCCATGCCCGCGCCCTGGCCCAGATGTGGCGTGGTGGCATGCACGGCATCACCCAGCAAACCGATGCGGCCACGGTGCCAAGGCCCCCGAACGAGCATGCCTTCGAGCGGGCGATAGACCACGCCATCGTCATCGGTGATCTGCTCACCCAGTTCGCGGATCTGGGGCGAGCACCCGGCGACCTTCGCGCGCATTGTGGCGGCAAGGCCTTCCTTGGGATAGCGCGGATTGTCGGGCTCGGGCGTGGTGACATACATGTACATCACCTCCGCGCTCATTGGCACAAGGCCAACGCCGGTCGGCCCGTTGTAGACCTGCAGCGCATCCAGCCCCTCAGTACGCGGGAAATTGTAACGCCATACCGATTGACCAGTGAATTCGGGCTTTTCAGCATCGGGCAGGATGGTAGCGCGAGTTTGCGAATAGACCCCGTCTGCACCGATTACCACATCATAGCTGCCAGTCGTGCCGTCGGAAAAAGTCACATGGACCTTGGCCCCATCGTCATCGAATGATTGCGCCGTAACCCCCAACCGCAACTGTGTGCCCAGTGCCTTTGCGCTGTCGCCCAACACCTTTTGCAAGGCGCGGCGACCAATGCCGACATTGGAAGGACGGCCCTCCACCAGACGCGGCGTAGGCACGCGCGCAACCTTGGTGCCATCGGGCGTGAAAATCTCCACCGCATCAAATCCGCAGGCTGCATCCAGAAAGCTGTCGAGCACGCCCA
>JBEQBV010000132.1:0-10513 GCA_041639635.1 Novosphingobium sp. | reverse complement strand
GTGGTGAACGGTTAGCGTGACCTTCTTGGGTTCAGGAGCAATATTGTCGACTTCAATTCCCGGTTTGTCGGAGGTGAAGGTCTGTATGGCGTCCACTTCAAGATTGTCGGGAAACAGCCGGACCGATGCCGGATCGGCGAGGGTCAGCCCGCTGTCCAACCGGAATCCTTGCCCGGCGATTGCGGTGGCCGCGCCCACACCCAGCGTGTCTTGTTCCTGATTGAGCGACGCGGCAATGCCCAGCGTATCGAGCGCGAGGAACGGCGCAATGTCGATGACAAGGCGCCCGTCATCAAGCGTTTCGGCGATTTCGGTGATCCATACGGTCGAAATGGCGAAATCGCTCGACACGGCCTGCTGTTGTGCCCGATCACCCGCAGTAGCGCGGAAGCGCGGATTTTCGAACTGCACTGCGACCTTGCCGCCAATACGCCGGAAGGCCAGAAGCTGCGTGTTGCCGATCCGCCCGCGATCAAGCGCCAGCGGGGCCGAGCCAAGCCCTGTTTTGAGAGCGGTGCTGTAAAGCAGGCGCAGTGCGACACCATCGTCTGCCGGGCGCGGCAAGGTCATCAGGATGCGGCCCTTGCCAACTTCGGTGCGCACGGGGATCAAGCCCGCTTCTCCAGCCGGCGCTGCAATTTCCTGAGGGCGGTCTTGCGCCTCTGCCGGGGCAAGCGGCAGGCACATGAACAGGGCAATCGTCCCAAGGCGCATCCGGCGCGTCGTATTCATCAGCCTCCCCCTTTGCGTTCCTTTCGCGCATCAAGCGCGGCGGGCAGGGCTGATGTTCGGCCAAGAAGCGGCAAAGCTCAAGCTGGAAAGCGGGCGTGCTGTGAAATGTAGTGAGCCGGCTTAACGCCTGCAGGTTCAGCGCGAGCCGCGCGCTGCCAGCACACTAGGGACTGTAAGTACAATAATCTTGAGATCGCGCATCATTGACCGGCTGCTGACATAACGCACATCCAGCAGCACACGTTCAAAATATCGCACGTCGCTGCGACCGGAAATCTGCCACAGGCCGGTGATGCCCGGCCGGACGAGGCAATAGAGTGCAAAATGCTGACCATACCGCACTGCTTCCGCTTCGACGATCGGGCGAGGCCCCACGATGCTCATTTGACCCGTCAGTACGTTGAACAGCTGCGGGAGTTCATCAAGGCTGGAGCGGCGCAGGAAATTGCCCAGCGCTGTAACGCGGGGATCATGGGTCAGTTTTTGATGTTCAGCCCACTCGCGTGCCGCTCCGGGATCGTTTTGCAGTATCTTTTCAAGACGGGCTTCGGCATCGATCACCATCGTGCGGAATTTCCAGCACCCGAAGGTTTGGCCGCCAAGACCGATACGGCGATGCCGGAAAAACACCGGGCCTGGGTCTGCACATTTGATCGCGATAGCAACAACCAGAAATACCGGAAGAAAGAACAACAGCGCTACCGAGGCTATGAAGACATCCAGTGCCCGCGAAAGCGCAGCCGGTGCCGATGCCTCCTTGGCATTTGTAGCGGTTTCAACCTGGAACGGGTTGCGCGGGTCGATATACACGTACCTGCCGCCTTTCGGGTTTGCCGGATCAAACGATCCCAAGGTTGATGATTTGCGATGAGGCCCCTGCCTGCGCGCCAACTTTATATTTGGCACACGCACGATCCGATCTAGGATAGGTTAACAATAAGTTTCAGTCTGCGCCGGTCATAGCAGTTAGGCAACGGTTCATCGTGCTGAACAAACGAGATAATATCGGAACAAGCGCATGGCGGGCGATGGTAGCGTAACAAATGATGCATTCCCCGATGCTGCGAGTCGTGCCACAAGACCAAGTTGGCTCAGACGGCGCCGTAAGGTAAAGCTACGCAAGCAGACGAAATTCTCTCGCCCGGTACGCCTTGGCCTTTGGTTAGGGACGCCTGTCTTGCTGTGGGTCGGAATTTACTTCATCGGCCGCACTTTGCTCTGACAGCACAACCGGCGCCGGAGCCTTGACCGGTGCAGGCGTACAGGGAAAGCTTTCCTGCAGGCTCGCCACAATTACGGAAGCTGCCTGTGCTTTGGTGAGCGACGGATTGGCCACCAGATAGGCTTCAAAGATGTCCGCGAGCCGGCCCAGCGTCACGTTGGCCGGCAGGCACGGATCGCCTGAACCGATCCAGATCCGATATGACCGTGCAGCGTCCGCGGTTGCCGCTAGGTAGGCAAAACAGAAATTTCGCGAATAGCTCGAAGTTTCGCGACATTTGCGCAGCAATGCGCCAGCGGATTCAAACCCTGCGACCGCGTCCGCATCGTTTGTCTGGGCCATGGCAGCCCCTGACGCTTGCAAAACAACGCTTGCCCCGGCGATCAGGGCGAGCATCCGTCCTTGCCTGCCTTTCACTTGGCGCCGTTCCCCGATTGGCTGGCGAGCAGCAGGGGGCGGGCCCTGAAGGGGGCGGGCGCAGGCGGTACGGCGATGACCTGCTCAGCGGTCACACCTTGGGCAAACTGCGGCAGGGCGCTGTCTGTCGGCGTCAACACCGCGTCGCCCGTGTTTCCGTTGGCGCCACGCGGCGTATAGGCCGCAATGAGCGGTTCTCTGCCCGAATATCGCATCGTAAAGGCCCCCGGCTTACCATTATTGCCGCGCCAGCGATAGAACACATGCCGCCCGATCTGGCCTGACGGGTCAAGCGATGAGCTCCAGTAAGGCATCACATAATCGGCATGATAATGGGTCGACATCCCGACCTCTGCTGCAACTGCCCCGCCAAGCGCCGCTTTAGCGATCTTGTTGGCGCGCTGCCACAGGCTTGCCATTGGCGGACGGGCGCGTGAACCGTCACAGGTGAAGGTGAACTGGCAACCGGTCGAGCGCTCTTGCCCCTGGAACACCACTCCGCAGACATTGTCGGGATAGGCGGGGTGGCGCACCCGGTTTAGAACTACCTGGGCTATGGCGCGCTGTCCGCTCTCGCTTTCCATGGCGCCTTCATAATAAATCGCTTCGGTCAGGCACGTCTCTGCCCGCAGCGCGCTGGCTGCGTCCCCATAGCTTGCGATGAACGGGCTGGCGGGTTCGAGCGCGAAAGGAGCAGGTGTCAGTTCGCCGGGCATAGCGGGCGGCTGGATCTCGCCTCCGGTTAGTGACCGCATGTTCGGAAGTGTGACACCGGCAGCAAGACTGCCGGGGCTGCCCTGCTGCAAGGGAACGAACGGCAAGGCAAGTAACGCCAACGCAGGCAGCGCGCGTACCCAGCGCAGGCGCCACAAACCGCCGCCAGACACCGGCTCCGCAGGGGGCCGGTAGGCAAAAGGCAGGGCGGGTGACATGGGCGTATCGCTGCTCCTTCAAAGACAGGGTGGCGCTGGGCCAGCCCAACACAGGCGCACGCCGACGGTGCGCTGACACAGTTTGTGGCGGGCGCGTGGCTCCTGCCGGTTTGCGTTAGTTGCTGCTCTAACGTGGGTTGGAAATGCGGGGAGGTGCGCTAGGCGCGGGACGATTTGCAGTAACTACGCAGACGAAGCTAGGCTGGTCGCCGTGACACGTTGCACAGGTGGCGACGAAAGCTCCAACGTGCGGTAATCGGGGGTCCGGCCGCACAGCGCCTTGTCCCACAAATCGGTCAACAGGTGCTTGTGCCCTTCGATGTCGGACTTGCGTGACTGCAGGAAACCGCACTCGCGCATCTCGTCAGGAACCGGCGCAGCCACGATGGCCGGCAGTTCATCGATCGAATCGTACAAAATGCCTGCGCCTTCGCCGACATATTGCGCCAGATCAGGACGCAGGTTGGGTACGCAAACGCCCACCCCGGCGGCCTGCGCTTCGGCAATGGCCGTGGGCCAGCCAATTGCAGGATCGCCCAAGTCTGCGGTGTAGACCAACCAGCGGTGCTTTTTGTATTCCGCCGGCATCGCCTCTGGCTCCGCCGGGCCAAGAAAGTTCACGCCTGTGCCCGTCGCTGCGGATTGCATTTGAAGGCGATCGGCATTCGGTCCCATCGTATAAAGATTGAACTGCCGCCCGGGCACTTTCCGGGCCAACCGCAGGAAATCGGGCATTGCACGTTCCGGGGTGAAGAAACCGATATTCATCACCGCGTCGCCGTTGGGGCTGCGATCATCGAAATGGGCGATGCGCAGCACAGGAAAGCAGTCGATCAGCTTGTTGGCGCGCATGCCGGCGCGCTGCAGCCAGGGCCGGGCGCAGGGCAAGGCGAGCACGCCGAGGCACAATTCACTTTCGACCGCTTGAAGTGCTCGCCTGAACCACGGCGCGTTTTCTAAGAGCGGCTGGCGGCGAATGATCTGCCTGATCCGTCCTTTCAGCCCCTGCTTTCGCAGGCCGATCGTATCGGTGGAATGGGTGCGCACCGTGAACGGAACGTCAGTCCTCCGCGACAATTCGCCGACAAAGGCAAGTTCACTGAGATAGTGGGTGTGAAGCACGTCGGGTCTGAATGCGCGCACGTGCGCGACAAATTCCTCCATTGTCCTGGCAAGTCCATGCGTCCGGTGGTTGGCATAGCGCGTTTGCGAAATCGCGCGCGTGACAATCCCGATCTCGTAGTCCTGCTCCAGCGCTTCGATCTCGTTCTTGATCTGCGTCTGGCCAATCTGCGGATAATCGGCGAGCAGGATCATCACTCGCGGCTTTCTCAGACCGGAGCCGGTACGGCGCTGGGCGCAATGGTTTATCGTCGTCATGGACGCTCCCGTCACAGGTGGAACTTCGGCGACATTTATTGGCAGCGCACATCCGACCAGCAGGGGGATAAGCTGGGCATTCGCCACGCGCGGGAAAAGACAGGTTCGGCGCGCGTCAGACCACTAAGCAGGTTAGGGTTGCTAAAGCGCCGCAGCACTTCGACCCGACAAGCGACGAACGTGTCTAGAAGAACCTTTCGCCGATCCTGATGGTGTCGCCCGGACGCACCGGGAAAGACGGGGTTTCCCTTAAATCGACCAGCATTTCGCGCGTATCGGTCGCCCGCTTAAGGAACACGCGGCGGCTGTTGGCACGGTAGGTGAATCCCCCCGCCGCAGCAACCGCCTGTTCGACCGTCAGCCCGACAGCAAAATCATATTGGCCGGGCCGGGAGACTTCGCCCAAGATGTAATAGGGGCGATAATTGATGATCTCGGCGCTGACCCGCGGGTCTTCAAGGTATCCGCTACCGAGCCGGGTGGTCAGTTCGGCCTGAAGGTCCTCGATTGTGCGGCCTGCAACCGGGATGTTCCCAACCAACGGGAAGGACACGTCCCCCGCGCCTGTCACGCCATATTCGCCAGTCAGCGTCTCCTCGCCAAACACGGTGATCCGCAGCTTGTCACCTGGTCCCAGAGTATAGACCGCAGCATCATCAACAATCCGGGCGCGCGGAATGTCACCGCTGCCGCCGCAGGCTGCGAGCACCATGAACATGAGGGCGAAAAGGAAGGCTGGAAGGCGCATCATCATGCAATGTTCCTTTACTGGGAGGGGTGTGGATTTAGCGGCTCGCGCTGCTGCGACCGCCCTTGGCTTCGCTCACGCCATTGTCGATGCATCCGGGATGGAGCAGCAGGGCTGCGTTCAGGCGAGGCCCAGGCAAATGGCATAGCGATCAGCGCGGTCACGATCGCGTACAGCAGCACTGTGTCGATCATGAAGGGGGCGACCACCAGTTCCGTCCGGATCCGCAACAGGATGATGAACAAAGTGACGGCTGCAAAGGCGCGCGGCGTATCGACCTTGCCGATCAGCAGCGCTGCGCCGCGCGCTCCGGCAAACCCAAGCGGTAGCAGGAACAGCGCCAGCCCTATCATCCCCAGATCCGCCATCAACTCGCGGAAAGTATCGTGAAAGTGAAAGGCTCGTCCATCGCGCTGATTATTGCGTGCCAGCAGGCCCTTTCCAGCTGGTCCCAGCCAGATCGCCTTATAGCCATGACCGATTATGGGCGACTGCCTGATCAGCTCGTCTGCGGAGTCCCACAGCACTGTGCGCCCGGTGAGGCTGGCATCCTTGTGCAACACATCGGTGCGCAGCATATCGGCCTGCCGCTCGATTTCGGGCAGGGCTACAAGGGTGGGTACGGCTAGCAAGAGCCCGGCCAGAAGAGCAAACAGCCGCCCTCCGCGACCGACGAATGCAGCCAGTGCCAGGACCGCCAGCAGCCCGGTCATGATGACTGCCGACACAACCGCGGTCATCGACTCCCCTTGGAGCAGCAGGAAACCTGCCGGCGCCAACGTAAGGGCCGCAAGGATGCGCCACGGCAGTCGGTATGCACCCGATGCAAGGACACACACCGCCGACCCGATCCAGAACAGCGTGATATAGCTCATCTGGTTCTTCGATCCGGAAAGCCCGATCAGCACTGGTCCGCCCTCCGAAACTCCGGTTCGACCTGATCCAAGTCCGGCCAAACAGGCGATCGTTGTTCCCAGAAACACTGCCAGCACCAGCTGCTGCACGGTCAACACCCGCCCCATGGCTATGCCGATGACAATGGTCACGACAAGTTGAAGGCCATAACGCAAGGAGATGTCCGGCACGGGGGACCATAACGCGGAAGCGCATGCGAACAGAGGCAGCAACAGTAACGCAAGGCTCGCCAACGGGTTTGCCAGAAGCTGCCGCCACCCAATCATCCCAATGGCCATAAGGGTGCCTAATTGCACCAGCGTTGCTACCGCGCCGAGCGAAGGCGCGCACAGGAAGGCAATCAACACCACCGCGAGTCCGAACACGGGCAGGCGCTCAAACCCGTAAGTCTGCATCAGCGGATCATGCCTCGCCCGGGCCGTGCGAGCGGTTATCAGGCGTTGGTATGCGGTGGCCAAAAGCTTCAATCTCCTGCGGCCCGCTTGGCCGCGCGCGAACATGACTGTGCCGACCGCGCCGTTCGCTCACACAAGTTAGCCTCGCTTGTGATTGTGGAGGCTTAATTGATTTCGCGCGTCACGAAGGCCCGCCCGCAAACCGCCATGCCAAGCCGCATTCCAGCGCGCCTCGGCATCACCCAGCAACCCGCCGATGCTGAACCGTGCGATCAGCAGCCGCGCTTTCAGCGCATCGGCCGGCCCGGTGCGCAGCGGGCCATCCTTGGTTGCGCAGCCGCGTCCGTGGCGGTGGGCGCGGGCGAGGATGAAGGCCTCCGTCGCCTGATTGGGGCGCACGATGTGCTGCACTGACGGGGCGGGCGCAAACCAACACGTCACATTGGCGTCACGCGTGATGCGAACGCAGAATTCGGTTTCGCTGCCCATTGGATAGGACGGGTCTGAACTGCTCGGCCCTATTGCCTCGTTAAAACGATATCCGGCGCGGATGATGTCACCCGAAACCGCCATGTTCGGTCCGAAGATGTCTCCTGGCGCGATGTCGCCCTCGGGCCGCCGATTGATTGCGTAGATTTCAGGGTGCCACTTCGCATACCGGCACAGTATGGTTTGATCAATTCCGTCGAAGCATGGATCAACGGTGCCGCCGAACAAGGCGTGCTGTGGGTGGGCTGCCAGAACTTGGTTCCATTGCTCCAGAAAGTCTGGGGCTGGGACAGCGTCATCGTCGGTGAAAATGTAATTGCAGCTTGTGCAAGAGGCGGCCAGTTCAAGCCCGTGATTAAGCGCTGCGTTCTTCCCTGGTCGGGGCTCGTCGACCACGATCAGCGGCAGCGTCCCAACATACCGCGCGAGGATATCGGCAGTTGCATCGGTGCTGGCATTGTTGACGACCACCAGTGCCCAGGGAAAATCGACCCCGCGTTGCTTATGGTAGCCTTCCAGCACCTGATCGATCCAGCCAGCGCCGTTATACGTGGCAAGCATGACTACAAGTTTCGATGTTTCGAGCAGGGGATGGCTCTCAACCGCCGATTGCGGCGTCAACGGGGGAAATGAAGCCGCGCTGTTCATGGGCGGACCAGAAAGCGGGGGTGGCCGGGGTGGATGATCTGGCCACCAGACCCGTTCCCGCGTGCGCCGGACAGCTTGTCGCGGGTCATACTCACGCCTGCATCGAACAGCAGCCGCGGCCGGGCGCGATGGTCGAACAGCGCGCGAACCAGCCCGCTGCGTCGCTTCGCATTCAGGAAATGCCGGTGGTGCCACCGCTGCGCATACTGGTTCCGATGTTCGGTGAGAACGTCCATTTCGGCGCTGCGCAACGAGCGCGCGAGCATACGGTCATCAGCTGCAATCAGGGCGGCAAGATCATCGGCAGAAGGCTGCGCGCTCAGCGAGTCCGGTTGATCCACGCCCACATACCCGCAGGCTGCCACCAAACGGAACCGAGCTCCTGCCAGCAGCATGCGGGCGTAAAGATCGAAGTCTTCGCCCACTCGCAGGCGAGCATCGTAAGCAAGGCCATGCCGGTCGAGGAATGCGCGGCGCATTACCGGCTTCAAAGACGCCAATTCGCCGCGCGGACGCCCAGGATAGGGGATATTCGCTTGCACATACCGCACAAATGTCATCCGTTCGGCCATGCCGCCGGTGGGAAAGGCAGTAAGCTGCGCATAGTCCGGCGCCGCCTGCGCGGGCACAAACATGATATTATCGGCGGAGATATCCCAATCCCCACCCGGATCGGCGAGAGTGGTGAACCGTCCGGGCAGGATCAGATCGTCAGCGTCAAGCACAGCAACCAACGATGCAGACGAGTGGGCGAGCGCAAGATTGCGTGCGGCAGCAGGCCCCAGATTGACCGGACTGCGCAGCACTTTCAGCCGGCCCGTGCCGTCATCGCTGCGCTGTGCCTCCGCCGCTGTTGCATCGTTGGAAGCATCGTCGATCACCACCACTTCGCGCACTTCAGGTTCGGCCAGAGCCGAAGCGACCGCGCGGGCGACAGTGGATCGCGCATTCAACGCTGCGACGATCACGCAAACATCGTCCATGCAGCAGCCTCTTTTCATAACCTTGTTGCCAAACACGTGAAGCCTATGCGTGATCGGACTGGACGGAACTAACCTCGTTAAGTCGCGCAGGGGGCAAACCCGCCTATGCCTTCCGCCTGCCGCCATCCGGCGCGAAAACCTTGCCTAACGTCCAAGGAGAGGCCCCGCGCCCATGGTCGCCCCCGCACCTGAACTCAAAGAACCGCTGGTCTCGTTGTTGATGGTGGTGCGCAATGGCGCGGCGCATATCGATGCTGCGTTGACGTCGGCCCGCCGCCAGACCCTTACAGCGATTGAGATCATCGTGGTTGATGACCGGTCAACAGATGCGACACCGGAAATCATCCGGAGCCATGCCGCCCGAGATCCGCGTGTGATCGCCATCCGGGGTCACGGCCGGGGGCTTGCGGCGGTCCGCAATCTCAGCATCACCGCCGCTGCTGCGCCGTTTACAGCGGTGTTCGACAGCGACGACATTCTTCATCCCCGCCACGCTGAAAACCTGCTTGATCTGGCGACACGGACGGGCGCCGACCTTGTTGCCAGCAACATGATCTCGTTCTCAGCCGATACGCCTCCCAGCTTGTTCGCGTCGGGTGAGCCTTGGCAGAGCGAAGGGCTGATCGGACACGCACAATTTGTGCAAACCGGCCTTTTCGACCGGCATACGATCCAGCTCGGTTACCTGAAGCCGCTGTTCCGCATCGCGGCGCTGCGGCATCATAGTCTTGTTTATGACCAGCGCCTGCGGATTGGAGAGGATTGGGATCTGGTCGAACGGGCCCTCGCGGCAGGGCTGACCTATGCCTATCGTCCGGAGCCGACTTATTATTACCGCCGCCATGCGGCCTCGACCTCGTTCCGATGGCAAAGCGAAGATCTGGTAGGGCTGATCGCGGCAGAGCGTGACCGGCTGGAGGATAAGGCAGGCGATGCGCTGGAGCTGGCGCGGCGGGCGCGACTGGCGTCGCTGGAAGATACGCTTGCCCATTGTGAGGCGGTCGGACACATCAAGGCACGGCACATCGGCAGGGCGCTGGCACAATTGCTGCGCCGCCCGCGCGCGGTTGGCCTGCTGGTCCAGAGCCTGCGGGAAGGGCTTGCCCGGCGCGCCGCCGCTTTGGGTTGGCGCAGCCATCTGCCCGCGCAGAACACTCCGGCGTTGCCCCATGTGCTGTTATGCGGTGAAGCCCCGCCCGGATCGCCGGTCGCGATCGCCGCGACGCTGGTGAAGGCGAGCGGTTGGACGATCCGCAAACTGTCACGCGCACAGCTTGCCGATCCGCTGGCCACCGCGCGGGCAGGACAGGGCGCGGCAATGATCCTGCTGGCCGAAGAGGCTCTGGCCGATGCCGCTGCCCACGCCATCGGCGATGGCGCGCCGTTTGTGGCGGAGGCGGGGACGCGGCATCCGCTGGTCGATTACCGCATTGAACCGCAAAACTGCGGCCAGTTGCTCAGCCTGTTGCCGGCCGGCCCTAATGCCGATGCAGAGCTTGTCAGGCGCGGAAGGCTGGCTGGCGGGGTTGCGGCATGACTGCCGTCGCCCGCGCGATAATCGTCAGCCGCCAGCGGCTGATCGGGGCTACCAATGGCAGTTCGGCCTATTTGCTCGACATTGCCCGATCTGTCCGTGCAGCGGGGCTGGAACC
>JBEQBV010000131.1:0-10514 GCA_041639635.1 Novosphingobium sp. | reverse complement strand
TGTTGGGCCGCAGGGGCATTTGTCTCCATTGGCTCGCGGAAAACGCAACGTCTCAATTCTGGAAATAGCTTCGCCACGCCTCGCAATTCTCCGCGTCTCCGCGCGAAACTATTCTTCCGCTCCCCCCAATGCTCCACCCTAACAGCCATTGTCATGACGATGACAGGACTGTTGTGTGGGAGTCGTCCCTGCACAGGCGCATTGTCACCCCATGGCCGCACACCAGTTGCGGCAGGTTTATCGAGGGGTGTCTCCAATGCTTCGCAAGACGAAATTCATCGCTTCGCTGGCTCTTGCTGCCGGATTGCTGGGCGGCATGCCGATTACCGCGCAGGCTGCCGACAAGGAACCGCCGGTCACGCTGAACAAGTGTGACAAGGCCATCGGCTCGGTCGCGCTGGTGGATGGTGATACGCAGGGCTGGACCAAGTATGGCCTGAGTTCCCCGCGCGAACTGATTGCTGCCATGGCACGCGAATCGGGGTGCTTTACCATTCACGATCCGGCCAGCGGCAAGCCCGCTTCGTTCCTGATGAACGTGATTGCAGGCGACAAGGAAGAGGTCGACAAGTCCATCGAGACCGCCAAGGGCGTGGCGATGGAAGGCCTTGTGCGGTCTGGCGCGGCCAGTGGCCTGCTGCGCGGTGTTCCCGGTGGCGGTTCGATGCTGGGCATGTTCGGCGGCTTTGGCGGCAAGAAAAAGGTGGTGGCCGCCGGCATCCGCCTGATCAGCCCGGCAAGCGGCCAGACCGTGGCATCGGGTTCGGGCGAGGTGAAGAAGACTTCGATTTCGTTCGGCAGCGGTGGAGGCACGATTGGCGCGGTGGCCAATGGCGCAACCGGAGCGGCCTATGCCGGAAGCAAGGACGGGCAGATGCTGATCGAGGCGTTCGTCAAGGCTTTCAACGGCATATCGGCCCAAGGCCCGGCGCTGGCGGCGATGGCGCCTGCATCTGCCCCGGCGGCTGCGCCCGCTGCGGCGGCGAACGCGGTCACTGCGGTTGAGACGAAAATGTTCGCCGCTGCCGATACCAAGTCTGCAACGCTCCGCACCGTGCGTGCCGGAACCGCTCTCACCCCCACCGGCGAACGCAAGGGTCTTTTGATCGAGGTCAGTGACAGTTTTGGCACAAAAGGCTGGGTCTCGGTTGAGGACATGCGCTGATACGATTCGGAAACTGAGCAGTTGCAAGACCGCCGTCCGGTGTGAATAAATCACGCCGGACGGTTTGGTCACGCAAAGGGCCACCGGGGTGCGAGGCTGATGGGCAATCTGAATATCCTCTATGTTGAGGACGATCCGCGTGCGGCCGATGCGGTGCAGGCGCTGCTGTGCCGCGAGGGTGACCGGCTGGCTTGGGAGCAGACCGGCACAGCGGGCCTTCAGCGCGCGGGCGCAGAGCCTTTTGACGTGATCATTCTTGACCGGATGCTGCCTGATATCGATGGCCTGACCATCGTTTCGCGCCTGCGCGGGGCGGGTGTGGGCACGCCGGTGCTGATGCTTTCGGCGTTGGGCCGCAGCGAGAACCGGATCGAGGGGCTTGAGGCGGGGGTCGATGACTATCTGGCCAAGCCTTATGAACCGCAGGAACTGGTGGCGCGGGTGCGGGCACTGCACCGGCGTTCGGGCGGCGCGGTGCATGGCGCGGTGATCATATACGGTGCGTTCGAATGCCACACCAAGGCGCGCACCGCGTTCCGTGCGGGCAAGCACATCCCGCTGTCTCCGCGCGAATTTGCGCTGTTCCGCTATTTCATGGAAAATGCGGGCGAGACGGTGACGCGCGAGATGCTGTTGCGCGATGTGTGGAACATGAACTTTGATCCGCAGACCAATGTGGTGGACGTGAACATCGGGCGGCTGCGGCGCAAGCTGGAGGATGGCTTTGCCAGCCCTGCGCTGGAGACGATCTGGGGTGCCGGATACCGCCTGACGAGAGGGGAATGACGGCCACAAGATCACGCAAACGCTCGATCTTCGGGCAATTGACGGCGGCATCGATCCTGATTGCGGTGCTGGCGGTGGCCGTGCTGTTTGCCGTCACCACGATCACGGTTGAACGGCAGACCCGCGCCTCGCTGACCGCCACGGTCGCGACCGATATGGCAGGGCTGATCGACATCTACGCCAGCGGCGGGCGCGAGGAATTGCTGCGGCGCGTGGCGGACCGGCAGGCCGTAGTCAGCCTGGAGACGCGGCGGTCGCACTATCTGGTGGCCGATGGCAGCGGGCGTCCGCTGGGCGGGGATCAGCGGCGCTGGCCGCAGATCAATGCCGCGCAATCCGAACAGGGCTTTATCACGCTGGCCGATGGCACGGCGGTGTTTGCGCAAGGCACGCGGCTTTCGCCCGATCTGCAATTGCTGGTGGCACGCGAATATGCGAGCGATCAGGCGGCGCTGATGGTGCTGTCTGCCGCGTTTCTGGCAGTTGGCGCAGCGATCGTCGCGGCGGTGGCGCTGGTAGCGTGGATCACCGCGCGGCATCTGGCCCAGCGCATGAACGCAGTGAATGCGGCGCTGGGGGCGGCAGCGGATGGGCGTTCTGCCAGCTTTCCCGCCCGCCAGCGCGGCGGGGACGAGATTGATGAAATGGCCGGCCACGGCACGCGCCTGCTGGCGCGGCAGGCGCAATTGCTGAAGGCCTACAAGCAGGTTTCGGAGCATGTGGCGCATGAGATACGCACGCCGCTGATGCATCTTGACCACCAGCTTGGCGCGCTGATGAAGGCCCGGCCCGAAGCCGATGGCGAACCTTTGGCCCATGCGCGTCAGGACATTCGCGGCATCGCCTCGATGCTGGATTCGCTGCTCGACATTGCCTCTGCCGAAAGCCGCCGGGGCGATCTGGCGGGGCTGACGCAGATTGATCTTAGCAGGCTGCTGGAAAACCTGGCCGAACTATACGAGGACAGCGCCGAGGATGCGGGGCTGGTGCTGGAAACCGCGATTGCGCCGGGCATCACGCTGCTGGGCGAACGCATGCAGATCACGCGGCTGGTGTCGAACCTGCTAGACAATGCGATCAAGTATGTGCCTGCGGGCGGCCACGTGCGCCTGTCGCTGTCGGAAGGGCCGCGACTGGTGGTGGAAGACGATGGCCCCGGCATTCCGCGCGATCAGCACGAGCGCGTGTTCCAGCGCTTTGCCCGCGCCACGGTGCCCGGCGATAAGCCCGGCCACGGCCTTGGCCTTGCCCTGTCCCGCGCCATTGCCGAACGGCATGGCATGCTGCTGCGCCTTGGCGATGTGCCGCGTGGCGCACAATTCATTCTGGAGCCTGCGCCATGTTGATGAAACCGCTCACCCTGATGGGTTGCGCCCTGCTGGCCGGATGCGCAACGCAAGCCGTTGAGACCGCCAGCATCCCGGCCCCCATGCCCGAACGGGCCGAGGCGGTGGCGCAGTTGCTGGTGGAAGCGCAGGGATTGCAGGATCAGCCGGAGCGCCTTGGTACCACGCTGGCGCGGCTGGATGCGCTGGGGGCGCGGCCATTAGAAGCGGCAGCCGATCCGGTGGCGCAGTGGCGGGCACAGGCGGTGATGCCCAAGACACCGCCCTATCGCGGACGCGTGCTCGGCCCTGCGTATAAAGCGGGGATGCTCAATCCGGGCGATACGGTGCGCCTGCCGCAGTTGTTCGATGGCGGGCGTGCAGCGCGGGTGGCAGTGGCGACGGCGGACAAGGCCCCGCTCGATTTCACCGTGCTGGACCGCGAGGCCAAGCCGGTTTGCCCGCCCGCCAAGGCGCGCAGCAAGGAGTGCAGCTGGACCCCGCTGTTCAGCGGACGGTTTGAAATCGTGCTGAGCAATTCATCGGCCAATGCCGCCGGGTATTACCTCGTTATTGATTGAGGGTCAGGGCTCCACATCAGGCAATGGTACGCCGCCAACCTGCACCGGCGCGGCTTCAATCAGGACGAAGGCGATGCGGCAGATGTCTGTCTCGGACGGATTGCGCCACAGGTGCAGCGTACCGCGCTGTACGATGATATCGCCAGCGTGCGCCGTTGTTACCGCGCCATCATCGAGTTCTAGTTCGACCGTGCCCGACAGCACGATGCCATAATCGATGCTGCTGGACCGGTGCATCGGCGAAGCGCCGCCCGGCAGCATATCTACGATGCGGATGACCGAGCCCTGATGCAGCGTCAGCCCGGCTTCGCGCAGGCGGCCATCGGTTTCATCGTTGTTATCAGCCGGAACAGTGGCGGTGGTCCAGATCAGGCTGAAATTGGCATCGCCCGAAGGGATCGGCGTGACCGGTAACAGATCATCGCTGCGGAACACGGCCTTTCCATCCGCATTGTGGCCGGTAACGATGCGGCGGACTGGGCGGGAAGCTTCCGCGGTCATCCCTTCACCACCTTCTGATCGATTGCGCCGAACAGCACGCCGCCATCGGGCAGACGCGCTTCCATACGCACGGTATCGCCAAAATGCATGTAGCCGGTGCGGGCAGTGCCTTCGTCCAGCATCTCGATCCCGCGCCGTTCGGCAATGCAGGACGAGCCGATTTCGCGGAAATTGCTGTTCGATACGGTGCCCGATCCGATGATCGTGCCCGCGCAAAGCGAGCGGGTGCTGGCGGCATGGGCGACGAGATCGTGGAAACCGAATTCCATCACGCCCCCGTGTGCATTGCCAAACCGCGCGCCATTCCAATCGACGGTAAGCGGCAGATGCACCCGCCCATCGTGCCAGGCATCGCCCAGTTCATCGGGCGTGACGGCAAAGGGTGCGACCGAGCAGGCGGGCTTTGCGTGAATCCAGCCAAAGCCGGTCTTCATCTCGACCGGGGCCAGCGCGCGCAGCGACCAATCGTTGATCTGCACGATCAGCTTGATGTGCGCCATGGCCGCTTCCGGCGTTACGCCCATCGGCACGAAATCGGTGATCACGCCGAATTCGCCTTCAAAATCGATGCCATCTTCCTCGCGCGGCATCGGCACATCGGCGGTGGCAGAGAGGAACTGGTGTGACAGGCCCTGATACATCAGCGGACGGCCAGCAGGGGGCGGTTCGGTACCGAACAGCGTTTCCATAAGTTCGCCATGGCTGCGGAAGGCCGAGCCATCGAGCCACTGCCAAGCGCGCGGCATGGGCGCGGCGAAGGCGACATCGGCGGTGCTCTGCCCACCGCCTGCCGCCAGCTTTTCTGCCAGCGCAGACAAGGCAGGGGCCGCAGTGGTCCAGTTTTCGATGGCCGATTGCAGCGTGGCCGCAACATCTGCCGCGCCGAGATAGCGGGCACCATCGGCGCTGACGACGACGAGCGTGCCATCGGGCGTGCCGTTTTCCAGAGTGGCGAGTTTCATGGGCGTCCTTTCAAGATATCAAAGATCGGCAAGAGCGTGTGACACGAGCGCCGCAAGGCTGCCATCGTGCCGCAGGCCCAGCGCATCGGCGCGAGGGGTGAACAAGGGTGGTTGAGTGCCGAATGCGGCCTCAAGCGCGGGTTCGGGAGCATATTCGGCCAGCGCAGGGTTGGCACCGGTCTGCTTCGCCACTTCTGCCACCAGATCCCCCATGACCACGCGCTGGGCTGGCAGGGTGAGACGGGCATCGGGGGGATCATCGGACATGGCCAGCGCGTTGGTGATCTGCTCGATCAGTGCGCGGCGCGAGAGCAGCCAGCATGTAGCCTGTGCGGATACCGGCAAAGTGATCGGCTCACCCGCTTTCAGCGCATGAAACAGGTTGCTGAGGAAAGCCGATTTCATGCCCGACGGCCCGACTGGGCGCGCGACGATGCCGGGCAGGCGCAACGACAGGCCCCGGATCGCGCCGCGCCGGGTCATCGTTGCGATCCATTCCTCCATCATCGCCTTGTGCGCGCCATAGCGCAGCATGGGCGCGAGCGGCGTGGCATCATCGACGTGGGCGGGCAGCGGATCACCGAACACGGCAATGCTGCTGGCGAATAGGACGCGTGGGACATTGCCATGAGCGGCCACGGCATCGATCAGGGCCATCGTGGCCGCGACATTGACCCGCGCGGCCAGCGCTGGGTCGGCCTCTGCCGCGCCGCCGGGGATGGTGGCGAGATGCACGATAGCATCGAACGGGGTGGCAGTCAGCGCGGCCAGCAGCGCCGGATCATCCAGATCGCCGGGAATGGCGGCAACGCCGGTAGGGCTGCCGTCCAGCCCGGTGCGGTCGGTCGCGGTGACGTGCATGGTGCTGGCAAGGGCACGTACCAAAGCCTTGCCGACAAAGCCGCCAGCACCGGTGACCAGCACGCGGGGGGCGTTTTCAACTGCCATCGGTGATCGACGTTCCGCCATCGATGGCAATGTGCTGTCCGGTGATGAAGCTGCTGGCGGGCGATGCGAGGAACAGGCAGGCCGAGGCGACTTCGGCTACGGTGCCGACGCGGCGCAGCGGCGTCATCTGCAAGCGACGGGCCATGAAGGCTTCGTCAGCGAGCAGCGGTTCTGACAGCGGGGTTTGGATCAGGCCGGGGGCCAGCGCATTGACACGGATTTGCTGCGGCCCCCATTGCACCGCCAGATTGCGCGCCAGCTGGGCCACGCCCGCCTTGGCCAGCGCATAGGCATTGATCGCACCATTGCCGCGCAGGGCCGAAAGGCTGGACATCAGGATCACGCTGCCCCCACCGCGCGCGGCGATGTGCGGGAGGGCCAGACTTGTCAGCGCCACGATCGACCGCAAGTTGATCGCCATGACGCGATCAAAATCATCGAGTGCCCATGTGCCTGCCGTGCCGGTGATCCCGGCATTGCAGACCAGAATGTCGAGCCCGCCGAAGTGCGTAACAGTGTCATCGACCAGTGCGCGCAATGCGGCTCCGTCGGTGACATCGCAGGCAAGACCATGGACGGCGTGTCCTGACGCAGCCAGCGTTGCCACGGTGGCTGAAACAGCGCCGGGATCTTCGCTGGAAACGATGACGTTTGCGCCTGCATCTGCGAGCGCTTGAGCGATTCCCAGTCCGATGCCCTGAGTCGATCCGGTGACGATGGCCGTCTTGCCGGTAAGACCGGGAAAATTGTCCATGCGGGCCACCTCTCCTGCATCCCCATTAGCACGGGAATATCATCACTGTGCTGCGATAGGGCGTCTGAGGTAAATCTGTAAAAGTTATTATTTGGATTGAAATGTATCAAAGATATTATTGCTCTATGCGGGGAAGTTGGGCCTGCTCATGGCAGGGCACTGTCTTGACGCAATTGAGTGCGGAGCCATTTCAGCCCCTCGTCCGAACCACGCGTGCGATTGAACTGAAGCATTTCACGCATCAGGGGAAAATCAAATGGTATCGGCGCAATCGCCAATGGAAACATAGTGGCCATGCGCCGGGCTAGCCGCTCGTGCATCACGGCCAGCCTGTTGGTTTCGATCACCAGCCACGGCACCACGGTGAACGACGAAGCCATGGCTTCCATGCGCCGGAAATGCCCCATCTGCTCCAGCGTCCGATCGGCAAAAGCGCTGGTGCGCTGGTTGCCCATGAGCACTGCGACATGCCCGGCGGACATAAACGCCTCTTCGGTTATCGTACCAGAAAACAGCGGATTGCGATCCCAGCCGACAACGACGTGACGCTCTTCGAACAGCAGTTCGGCGGGCTGTCCGGGGTTGATGAAATCTTCGGGCGTAATCAGCAGATCAAACACGCCCTGCGCAATCAGATCGGCGCTGCCGTCCGATGGCAGCACGGCTTCGATCTGAATTCCGGGTGCTTCCTGACTGAGGCGGCGAGACAAAGGCGCGATCACGGCGGCAGTGATGTAATCCGAGGCGATCAGGCGGAACGTGCGCTGTGACGTGGCCGGATCAAATACGGTCGATGTGGTGATCAGGGCATCGACTTGCCGCAGCGTTTCCTGCACCATCGGCACCAGCGTTTCGGCATAGGCGGTTGGCAGCATGCGCTTACCGGTGAGCACCAGCAGATCATCCCCGAAGTAATCGCGCAAACGGCCGAGCGCCGCGCTCATGGCCGGTTGGCTGAGGTGCAGCTTTTCGGCCGCGCGCGAAACGCTGCGGGTTTCCATCAGCACGCTGAAGGCGACGAGCAGGTTGAGATCAAGTCCCTTGAAACGCATCGCATAACCTATAAACTGAATGATTGGTTTATCATTAAAACAAAAAATTTAACCAATATCAATCTTATGATCTAAGGCGCACCCAGAAAAAGCAGCGGCCAGAGCATGCCTGCTGCGATTCATGGGGAGATCAGGAATGAAGGCTTTGCTGCTGGCCACGACCGTTATCGCCGGATTGGCCGTTCCCGGAACCGTATTCGCACAGGATACAGCCGCCGATCAGGCTGCGGAAACGCAGCCGAACGAAGGCCTTGCCGAAATCGTGGTGACCGCACAGCGGCGCGTGGAGAGCCTGCAGAAGGCCGCTGTGGCCGTTTCTGCGGTGACCGGCGATGATCTGATCAAATCGGGCATTACCGAAACCGCCAATCTTGGGCGTCTGGTGCCTTCGCTGGTAGTTCAGCCCACAGGCGGCACGACCAGCTTCTTCCTGCGTGGGGTGGGCACAAATTCGCAGAATTCGTTTGCGGAAAACGCCATCGCGTTCAACTTTAACGGCGTTTACGTGGGCCGCCCGACCGCGCCTGCCGGGGTGTTCTATGACCTGGAGCGCGTGGAAGTTGTCAAAGGGCCGCAGGGCACGCTTTATGGCCGCAACGCCACGGGCGGCGCGATCAACGTCATTCCCAAGAAGCCGAAACTGGGCAGCTTCGGTGTGGAAGGCATGGCCGAATACGGCAACTATGACAGCAAGAAGGGCGCACTCGCGCTGAACCTGCCGATTGGCGATATCATGGCGCTGCGCGTTGCCGGGCAGGTCGTGGATCGTGACGGTTACATCTCCGATGGCTATGACGACGACCGGGGCGAGGCCGTGCGCGCATCGTTGCTGATCCAGCCTTCCGACATGTGGTCGATGACGCTGGTAGCCGATTACTACAACCAGCGTGGCAAGGGTGCAGGCGCAGTGCTGCTGCCCGAAGCGCGCTATTCTGTGCCTGCGCTGGAAGACCGCGTTAGCGTGTCCGATCCGCGCGCGCAGGCTGCGGTGCGCGGCTTGGCATCGGGCATCTTTGCACCGCCGTTCTGCGGCGGGCCGGGCAATTTCGTGAACAGCGGCTGCGTGGCGCTGGCTGGATCGGACGGGTTCCTTGACAACCAGTTCTATGGTGTGAGCGCCACGGTGGTGGGCGACATGGGCTTTGGCACGCTGACCGTGATCCCGGCATGGCGCAAATCCGATGTGAACGTGCGCACCTATCTGCCCGGTTTCCGCGGCGATATTGTGGACGTGGCCGAGCAGACTTCGCTGGAAGTGCGGCTTTCTTCGAAGGAAGACCAGCGCCTGCGCTATGTGCTGGGGCTGTTCTATTTCGCCGAAGATCAGGTGACGGAAAACTTCTTCCGTCAGGGCAATATTTCGACCACACGGTTCAACCCGCGGCTTGAAACCGAAAGCTATGCTGCGTTTGGGCAGTTGACGTTTGATGTTACGGACACGTTCCGGCTGGTCGCGGGCGGGCGTTATACCCGTGAAGACAAATCGCAGCTGACATCGACTGCTGCAGGCGGTTTGCCGGGGCCGATCTCTCCGCCATTCGGCACGCCGTTTACCGGTGACTTGTCGTTCGAAAAGTTCACGTGGAAAGCGGGCGTCGAATGGGATGCCGGGCCGGCGTCGCTGGTCTATGCCAATGTGGCCACTGGCTTCAAATCAGGTGGGTTCTTTGTGGCACAGCCACCTGCCAACACTTTTGCGCCGGAAACGCTGACCGCCTATACCGTAGGCGCGAAGAACCGCTTCTTCGACAACAAGCTGCAGCTGAACATCGAAGCATTCTACTGGGATTATAACGACCAGCAGATCACGTTTGTGGGCGGCGTGCGCACTGGTGCCGGCATCTTTGCGCAAGGATCCACCACGGTTAACGCGGGCAAATCGCGGATCTTCGGGGCCGAGTTCGAAGCCCGCTTTGCGCCCAGCCGCAACGATCTGTTCAGCCTGAACCTGCAGTACCTGAACGGGAAGTACAACACGCTGCGTACCGCCAACTTCTCGCCCACCGGTGCGCCGGTGACGACGGGTTGCACGACTGTGGGCAACCGTCTTGCCAACCCGGGCGTGAATGGCGCGCGGTTCTATGACATCGATTGTTCGGGCAAGCCGACGGTGAATTCGCCCAAGTGGGCGCTGAACCTAGGCTACGAGCGGACGTTTGCCATGACCGACGATCTGAACCTGATCTTGGGCGCGCGCGGGAACATCGAAAGCAGCCGGTTCATGAATTCGAACTACCGGCCCGAGGAAAAGCAGGACGGCTTTGCCATGGCCGATGCCTATGCCACGATCGAAGCGGCTGGCGGGTGGAACATCACGGCCTTCATCAACAACATCACCGATGAAGAAGTGCTGGCCCGCGCAGGCACGCGCCCGATCCTTGATTTCCCGGTCGGCACGCTGCGTCCGCCACGGACTTATGGTGTGCGCGTCGGGTTCGGT
>JBEQBV010000130.1:0-10582 GCA_041639635.1 Novosphingobium sp. | reverse complement strand
CGTGCGCAGCGCGGTCGTCTTGCCCGCGCCCAGAAGGCCGGTGACAAGCAATATGCGTTGCGGTGCAGAATCCGTGGTCATGCCATTATCCGTGGTTGCGCCGCCTCCATGCGCCTGCGCGGGCCGATTGGGAAGTCCGCAAGAACAGCCTGCCCCAAATCAGGAATCCGGCAACCCATAGGCCTGCAGAGCAAGTTCCGCCCGCAACGCCAGCACCGGACTATCGGGCCAAAGCCGCACCAGTGGCAGAGCGGTGTCCTCGACGATCATGCGCTCTGCCGATTCGACAAAACGCGGCGCTTGGCCGTCAAGCCGCAAGACCATCGCCACCGGTACTGGCGAAGACACGGGGAAATCGATCAACCCCACATTGCGCACTTCCAGCTTGCCCGCTGTCTGCGGATGCGGAGCCGCGATCAGCCTGCCTTGCTGCTCCTCCAGCAAAACGCCATCATCGCCCACCAGCAGTGCGCCTCGATCGATCAGCGCCAGCGCAAGGCTCGACTTTCCTGATCCCGGCGGGCCTTCGATCAGGACCCCGCGCCCACCGATGGCCACGCACCCGAACTGCAACGCCCGGCTCATTCCTCGCCCTCTGCTTCCAGCGGCACGCTCAGCACCAACCAGGCGCCGGGCCTGCCATCTGGCCGATCACCGATAGTCAGCGCGCCATCATGGGCCAGGGCAATGGTGCGCGCGATGGCCAGGCCCAAGCCGCTGTGGGCCCCAAATGCCTCACCATCTGGGCGCACCGAATGGAAGCGTTCGAACACTTTTGCCCGCTCTTCCACCGGAATGCCGGGGCCATCATCAGCCACCGCGACGTGGGCTGCATCGCCATCGCCCCACACCACCACGTCCACCACGCCGCCTGCAGGAGAGAACGAAACCGCATTGTCCAACAGGTTCTCCAGCACGCGCTCGAGCCGGGCGGCGTCACCCAGTATCACCGCATCACCCCCTTCGTCGCGCAGCCGCACCGGCACCGAACCGCGCGTCCGCACATCGCGCGCGCCCACCACTTGCGATGCCAGCGCGGCCAGATCCACCGCCACAAAGGTTGCGCGGCTCAATTCCGCATCGATCCGGCTGGCATCGGCAATTTCGGTGATCAGCCTGTCGATCCGCTGCACATCATGTGTGGCAATATCGGCCAGTTGGCGGCGCAGCGCCGGGTCCTCCACCCGCTCCATCGTCTCCAGTGCGCTGGAAAGCGAGGCGAGCGGGTTCTTCAATTCGTGCGCCACATCGGCGGCAAAGGTCTCCACCGCGTCGATGCGCTGGCGCAGCGCCGTGGTCATGTCCGATACCGCGCGGGCCAGCAGGCCGATCTCGTCCCCGCGATCCGGCAGGCGCGGCACCACCACTTCGCGCTCTCGTCCCAGCCGCACCCGTACGGCAGCGCGCACCAGCGCGCGCAAAGGCTGCACGATGGTCCGCGCCAGATAGAGCGAGAGCTGCACCGACAGCAGCAGAGCGAGCCCGATGATTATCACCAGCGTCTGCCGCGCATCGCGCACAGATTGTGTGATGTCGATCGCATTGCGCAAGGAAAGCAACACCTCGCCGCTTTCCCCCACCGGGGTTGCCGCCGTAATCACGGGCGTGCGATCCGGGGCATAGCGCAGGAACACCTCGGTGCGGCCTGATGCGCGCGCCGCCTGAATCTCCGGCCAGCTGCCCGCAGGCCGTTCAGCAGTATCGCTGTACGGTTCAATCGCCGGAGCATTGACGATGAAATCCACGCCCCGGTCCAGCAACCGTGCCGCCTGCTGATACCACGGCTCGGTTTCCGGATCGATCAGCCTGAACGATGGTGGGGCCAGCTGAAAGCTGTCGGCCAGCAACTGACTCTCATCATCATAGAGCCGCAGCCGCAGCGTCTGTTCGGTCCCGACCCGCGCCAGCAGGGCCTTGCGTTCAGGCATCCGGGCATCAACCAGGCCATCGGCAGCAATCTCAACCTCGGCGCGCGCCAGCTTGAACCGCTCTTCGATCAGCTGGGTGCGATAGCTGTCGAGATAGAAGAAACCGCCCGCCAGCAGCGCCAGCGCAATGACATTGACGAACAGGATGCGGGTGGTGAGCGATACGCCGCGAATGCGCCACAAGTTGCGAAGCCGCCGCCCCCGTGTTCGCTGCGGCAGGATTTCCTGCGCAACGGGCTCACTCGTCGGCAAAACTGTACCCTGCGCCATAAAGCGTTTCGATCGCGCCAAAGCGGCTGTCGGCCGCGCGGAACTTGCGGCGCAGGCGCTTGATGTGGCTGTCGATGGTGCGGTCATCAACGAACACGTCATCATGATAGGCCGCATCCATCAGCTGGTTGCGCGTCTTGACCACGCCGGGCCGGATGGCCAGCGCCTCAAGGATCAGGAACTCGGTCACCGTCAGGGAGACCGCCTTGTCATCCCATGTCACCGCATGGCGCGCCGGGTCCATCACCAGCCGACCGCGCCGGATAGGATCGGGCAAGGGTTCGCCGTCCGGTTCCTCCTGTTCGGCCTCGCGCCGCACGATATCGCTGCGGCGCAGGATCGCCTTGATCCGCGCCACCAGCAACCGCTGGCTGAACGGCTTGGCGATGTAATCATCCGCGCCCATCGAAAGGCCCAGCGCCTCGTCGGCCTCGTCATCCTTGCTGGTCAGGAAGATCACCGGGAGATCGCTCTTTTCGCGCAGCCGCCGCAGCAGTTCCAGCCCGTCCATGCGCGGCATCTTGATATCGCACACGGCAAGGTCTGGCGGGTTGTCCAGCAACGCCTTCAGCGCTGCATCGCCATCATTATAAAGCCGCGTGGCGAACCCTTCGGTCTGCAGGGCAATCGACACCGTCGTCAGGATATTGCGGTCATCATCGACCAACGCAATCGTGCGCGGAGTTTCGGGTGCGTCGGCACGGACAGGATGCTGGCTCGCCATTGCGTCAACCGTCTACCGGCTGCCCTTGCCGCTTGCAATGTCCCAGAAAAATCCGCTGCAGTGCAGCATTTCGCCTCCGGCCAAGCAGTTGCATGACACGCAACTTGCTGCGCAAAAAACTTCGTTGTCGCGTGTCATTTGACGCAGCAAAGGCAGGTGACTATGCGCAGATCGAGAATCAGTGCATTCGTATTCGCAAACCGTGCGCGGCGGGGTTGTTCTCGCCCTCCCGCGCCACTAACGGGAGGCCTGAAGTGTCCGATAATAGCTTGAACGTGTCCCTTGCCAGCCAGGGCTTCCCCCAGCCGGCAGAACTGTTCGCAAACCTCGGCACTGCGCCTCTGGTTGAACATGCCGTCCGCAATGGCGAAGGCCTGCTCTGCGTTGATGGTCCGCTGGTGGTGGAAACCGGCAAGCACACCGGCCGCAGCGCTAAGGACAAGTTCATCGTCCGCGATGCCACCACCGAAAACACTGTATGGTGGGGCAAGACCAACGTCGCGATGACACCGGCGCACTTCGCCAACCTCAAGGAAGATTTCATCAAGGCGCTTGGCGCCAAAGACCGGCTCTATGTGGCCGATCTGTTCGGCGGATCGCAGCCCGAACACCGCGTCAATGTGCGCGTGATCAACGAATTTGCATGGCACAACCTGTTCATCCGCACCCTGCTGGTTCGCCCGACCGCCGATGAACTCGCCTCGTTCGCGCCAGAATATACCATCATCGATCTGCCCAGCTTCCGCGCCGATCCTGAACGTCACGGCTGCCGCAGCGAAACCGTGGTTGCGGTGAACTTCACCGAAAAGCTGATCCTGATCGGCGGCACCGCCTATGCCGGTGAAATGAAGAAGTCGGTGTTCGGCATCCTAAACTATCTTCTGCCGGCCAAGGGCGTCATGCCGATGCACTGCTCGGCCAATGTCGGCCCCGATGGCAAAACCGCCGTGTTCTTCGGCCTGTCGGGCACCGGCAAGACCACGCTTTCGGCCGATGCCTCGCGCACGCTGATCGGCGATGACGAACATGGCTGGTCAGACACCGCCGTGTTCAATTTCGAAGGCGGGTGCTATGCCAAGATGATCCGCCTTTCGGCCGAAGCTGAACCGGAAATCTTCGCCACGACCAAGCGTTTCGGCACCGTGCTCGAAAACGTCGTGATCGATCCGGTCACCCGCAAAATCAATCTTGATGACAACAGCCTGGCTGAAAACAGCCGCGGTTCCTACCCGATCGACTTCATTCCGAACGCTTCGGAAAAGAACCTTGGCCCGGTTCCGGCCAACCTGATCTTCCTTACCGCCGATGCCTATGGCGTGCTGCCTCCGATCGCGCGCCTCACGCCCGATCAGGCGATGTATCACTTCCTTTCAGGCTACACGGCGCGCGTTGCCGGCACCGAAATCGGCGTGACCGAACCCGAAGCCACGTTCAGCACCTGCTTCGGCGCGCCGTTCATGCCGCGCCACCCCTCGGTCTATGGCAACCTGCTTAAGGAGCGCATCGCTAAGGGCGGCGTGAAGTGCTGGCTGGTCAACACCGGCTGGTCGGGTGGCAAGGCCACGCAGGAAGGCATCAAGCGCATGCCGATCAAGGCCACCCGCGCCCTGCTCAACGCTGCGCTGGACGGTAGCCTGAACAACGCCACCTTCAAGAAGGACGCGAACTTCGGCTTCGAAGTGCCGGTCGAAGTGCCCGGCGTTGACACCAAGCTGCTTGATCCGCGCGGTGCCTGGGCTGATGCCGAAGAGTATGACAAGACCGCACAGGAACTGGTGCGCAAGTTCGTGGATAACTTCCAGCAGTTTGCCGAACACGTGGACCAGTCGGTCCGCGATGCGGCACCTGTTGCTGCCTGACACACAATATCATCGCCAAACGTGGCGAGGCCCCCTGACCGGGGCCTCGTTTCGTTTGGCATACGATAAAAGTCAGTCGGCGAGAAACCCCTGAAGGAACTGACCCACGCCGCCAAAGGTCATCGGCAGCGCGGCCACCTTGCGATCATAACCCTTCAGGTCCACGCCGATCAGCCCTGCAGGCTGGATACGCACATCGCCTAGCGCCGCAAATACATCGCCAGACACCAGAATATCGCACCCGCAATCCTTGGTGGCGGTTTCCAGCCGGAACGCGATGTTCACCGCCTCGCCCATGGCGGTAAAGTCTGCCACCGCACCACTGCCGATATTGCCGACAGAGGCCATGCCCACATTGTAACCGCAACCAAAACGCAGCAAAGCGGGCGGCTTGTGCCGCTTTTCGGCCAGCCGGAAAATCTCCTGACAGCCGCTGACCACATCCAGCACCGTCACCACATCGCGCCGTGACAGCGCATTGGCCGGATGCAACCAGATCGCCATCACCGCATCGCCGATGAACTTGATCGACCACGCGCCCGCCAGATCCAGCAATTGCCCCGCCTCGCGGTTGATATCGGCCATCATCGCGGCAATCGCGCGTTCGCCCATCATCGCGGAAAGCTGCGTGAACCCGCGAATGTCGATCACCATTGCGCTGACCAGTTGCTGATCCATGAAGAACTGCGTGTGCCCGGCCATCAGTTCGGGCAGTTCCGCCGGGGCCGCTTCCTGCACGAATTGCATGGTCGTGCGGCCAATCTGGATGCGGTCGCCTGATTTCAGCTGTGTCGGGGCCTGCACCGGCCGTCCGTTCAGCCAGGTGCCATTGGTGCTGCCAAGATCGTTCAGGGTGCAGTGCCCGCTGGCGTTGCGGCGGATCATCGCATGTTCGCGCGATGCCAGCTTGTCATCCAGCACCACCGTGTTGCTGGGCGCACGACCAAACCCGCAGATGCCCAGCCGGGCCACGGGAATTTCGCAGACGGCGCCTCCCGTCTCAATCCGCAGATACGTATCGCAATCGTCGGTCGCCACAGCCCCCTCCGCAGGTCGACGTGATGTGTAACGATCCCGCGAGGCTTGGTATGTGCCCTATGGCACCGCCTCTCTTCCTTTTGTTCCATAGCGGGATGACAGGACAAGCGCCACTTCGCAAGCCCCCGATCGTTGGCCGACCTTACCGCCAAATCTCCCGCTAAACAAAGGCAGCGCTGCTTTTCAACAAGTTGTAGGCCTCCACCACTTCCTGCAACCGCCCTTCGAAACTGCGGTCACCGCCGTTGCGATCAGGGTGATACTTGCGCACCAGTTCCGAATAGCGCAGCCGCAGGCCCCGCCGGTCCGCATCATAGGCCAGCCGCAGCGTATCATAGGCGCGGCGCTCGTCCGGGCTGATCCCGCGCTTTGCGGCCTCCGCCGCCTTCTGGTGATCGGCCCGCCGCGCCTGCGCCCGGCGCGCGATGGCCTCCAGCGGATCATCGTAATCGGCCCAGCGCGGCGCGGCATCGATCCCTGCATCAGGCCGAAAGGCCCGCGTTTCACGCTCCCAGCCTGAAAGCGGCGATTGCGCCTTCAGGATTTCCTCAGGCGTCATCCCGGCAAAGAAATCATAGCCTGCATTGAATTGCCGCACATGATCGAGGCAGAACCAGCGGTAATCGCCCGGCCCATCAAACCCCGGCCTGCGCACGCCTGGCGCGCGAAACTCGCCTGCCTCATCGCAGCCCGGCGCATGGCAAAGCTGCCCGGTGCCCTTAACGCGCCCATGGAATTTATCGTGATTCATGCCGCTTCCACATGGCGACGAAGCCGCTAGAAGAAAAGCCATGACCGGACCAATCGCACAGGAAATCGAACGGCTTCTGACCGAAGCCCTCTCCCCCACCCGCCTTGCCGTGATCAACGACAGCGCGCACCACGCCGGCCACATGGGCGATGATGGCACGGGCGAATCGCACTTCACCGTAGAGATCGAAAGCCTCGCCTTCACCGGCCAGTCGCGCGTCAACCGCCAGCGCATGGTCAACAAGGCACTGGGCGACCTCCCCGGCCAGCGCGTCCACGCCCTTGCGATCAAGGCCACCGCACCGGGGGAGTAACGCACCCACCTCCCTCCCCACAAAACCCGTCATCCTGAACTTGGTTCAGGATCCATCGCGCCAATCATCCCGCCGCTGGTGACGAGAAATGGACCCTGAACCAAGTTCAGAGTGACGAACGCACTTAGGGAAGCACACAACAGCCGCGCCATGAACCTTGAGCCAACACCAGCCCGCCGCATCCGCCGCGCCGCCCGCATCCTGCTGATGGACGAGCATGACCGCCTTCTGCTCATCCGCTTCGTCGCCGCAGACCGCCCTCCGTTCTGGTGCGGCGTCGGCGGTGAGTGCGACCCGGGCGAGGATTTCCCCGCCGCCGCGTTGCGCGAACTCTACGAGGAAACCGGCCTGCACGTCGAAACCTGCGGCCCCGAAGTCGCCCGCTGCGCCGATGATTTCATCACGCTGGCGGGCGAACCCGTCACCGCAGACGAACGCTTCTTCCGCGTAATCACCCAAAACTTCGCGCCCGACATATCGGGCCACACCGAGACAGAGCGCGAAATGATCAAGGAATTTCGCTGGTTTACGCGGGCAGAACTGGCAAACTGGCACGAACCGGTGTTCCCTGTGAACATCCTCGACCTGCTCGATCTTGAGGCGACCCGATGACTGATCCCATCATCCAGACGATCACCCCCGTCGCGCACGATCTCGGCGCGTTTCAGGTCCGCCGCGCCATTCCCTCGCGCCAGCGCACGATGGTCGGCCCGTTCATCTTCGTCGATCAGTTCGGCCCCGCGCACTTGCCCGATGGCACTGCGATGGACGTGCGCCCCCACCCGCACATCAACCTCGCCACCGTCACCTGGCTGTTCGAAGGCGCGATCGACCACCGCGACAGCCTCGGCTCCTTCGCCACGATCCGCCCCGGCCAGGTCAACCTGATGACCGCCGGCAGCGGCATCGTCCATTCCGAACGCTCACCCGAAACCGAACGCCCCGGCGGCCCCCACCTCTACGGCATGCAAACCTGGCTCGCCCTGCCCGACGGCAAGGAAGAAGTGGCCCCCGCCTTCGAACAGATCACCAAACTGCCCGTGGTCGAAGACGTCTGCGCCACCGCCACCGTCATCATGGGCACGCTATGGGGCAAAACCGCCCCCACCACCCAACATGCCGCCACCATCTACGCCGACATCGTCCTCGCCCCCGGCGGCGCCCTACCGATAGACGCAGAAGCCGATGAACGCGCCGTCATGCTCGTAGGCGGCCAAGGCAGCATCGACGGCCACCCGCTGGCCCTCTACGACCTCGTCATCCTCGCCCCCGGAGCCGTCCTGAAACTGCAATCCGAAACCGGCGGCCGCGTAATGCTGATGGGCGGCGAAGCCTTCACCACCAAACGCCACGTCTGGTGGAACTTCGTCAGTTCCAGCCGTGAGCGGATCAATCAGGCGAAGGAAGACTGGCAGGAAGGCAGGTTTCCGAAAGTGCCGGGCGATGAGGTTGAGTTCATCCCGCTGCCGAAGGTGGCGACTACGGTGAGCTATCCTTAAGAAAACATATCGGCCTGTGACGGCGGGCTTGGCAGCGGCAGATCGCCAATCCCGATGACACTCAATTCGGGACCTGCCAGTTCACGAATGTAGGCATCGTCAGAGTAAATCTCTGTCGCTCCAACGACGCGGGCAATCGCAACAATTTGCTCGTCGAACTTTGCTACCGTGCGCGTGACAGCCCTGTTTTTCGTCTTTCGCTCAAAAGCCATTGCAGCGCATTCGACAGCTGCTCTCTGGTCGAAAGGCTCGACGCGGAGCACACGCTTACCTTCAATTTTACCGAGCCAAACAGCCCCTGCTTGCCCTGCCTGTGTCAGTATTTCTGCCAGAACAGGTGTTGGAATCACGAGCACATCACCTGCTTTTGAAAGCCTGCTGACCAAGGCTTCAATCCGCTCATTGCACCGCTCAATCTGTTGACCGTTACCATCAATTGGTGGAGCACATTGAGGATCAAAAAGATGCAGTAAAACCGATGAGTCAGCGACGGCGATCAATGCAGCGGCCCCCCATCACGTTCTTGCTGGAGTTCAGCATGAGGATCGCTGAGTTCGCTCCATCCCGAAGGGCCTGCCTTACGCACTTCAGCCAAAGCAGCCGCTAAAGGTCCATCGTCCAACTCCTCAAAGCGGTCGATTGCGAATTTTCGCAACTGCCAGCGTCCGTCACCTTGGCGATACCAAGTCCCAACACCGTGAAAGCGAACAGGTCCTGCATGGAAAAGCGTAGCCAGCTTCTTTCCCATTGCAGCGGGCGCTTCAAGTGACCAGTTACGGCCGTGATCCGTAATGCCAACGTGTACCGTTGCATCACGCCCTTCAATCCGGACGACTACACCATCGAGTGTGCCGGTTTGGCGCATCGGTCCATAAACCACCGGATCAGGACGGTTCCGGCCTGCAAAGTCGATGCGAACAACATTGTCGCGTCCCAGCAGTTCGCCGGTCGCATTGTCATCAGCGAGCATTCTATCAATCTTGTCGACGGCAGCTTTCAGTTTCTCATCACCATTACCGGTGGCAATGGCCATCACACGGTGAGCGACTTTGGGTACGGCAGCATGGTCAACCGCAACAGTCGCAACCACGGAACCGGGAGTGAGGCCCCGAAAATGGACGCTAGCTGTCTCACCCAGCAAATCAGCCAGAGCCTTAAGGTACTCGCCTAAACGATCCAACGGAATGTCATCCGGTGAATAGCTGCCAGCAATTCTAAATGTATATTCCTGGCTCATAGTCGACGGCATCTCCTGAAGCCCTATTCACCTGATGCACCGGGTTTGTCGAGATTGAATGAATCCACCACCTACTCAACGGACAAAAACAAAGTCCAGCGCCCCAGAAACTCTACAAAATCCGTGTGGCGATCGTATAGCCACTTCGCCGATGCGTTTCTCGTGCGGAACAGCCCGGATCTATGCCGATCCTTGGCGTAGCCCCCTAAATCTCCCAGATGGGCACCCTTTGAAGCAATGAGTGCAGTTTCGGCCCCGTCATCGGCGGATTTTCGAACGTTTTGGCGAAAGCATCGAACAATTCCATGTCCAGCGTAAACAGGGTTTGGTCCAACAGCAAGTTAGTCGCCGCATCAACTGCGCGTGAGGGATCACACTGTGATGAGTTTGCTTCGTTCATGGCAAAAGAAAACACACACACGTATCCACATTGTCAATGCAAGCGCTTCCCTACCCTCGTCATTGCGCCCCCCCGCGCAGCGGGGTGAAGCAATCAAGCGCGGCTCAGCGCAACCACTGGATTGCTTCTTCGGCTTTGCCTCCTCGCAATGACGATTTCGGCGCGGGACCTAACGCCCCCCACCCCCAAAAAACCGCTCCACCGCGCCCAAAGACCCCGCCGCATCCTCCTCAAACGGCACATGCCCCAGCCCCGGCAGGCGCACTAGCGTCGCATCGGGCATGGCACGCAAGTAATCCTGCGCATTGCTGATCGGGATCATCGCGTCCTCCTCGCCCCACAGCAGCAGCGTCGGCGCGTTTATCTCCTTCAGCACCGGCACCGGATCGCGCAGCATCGTCTGGCCCATGCGCGTCAGGATTGCAGCCCGCACGCTGGGCGCCAGCATCAGGTCGCGGTAGCGGTCCACTGTGTCCTCGCTCAGCCGCGCCGGATCGGCATAGGCCGCCGCCAGATTGGCCTTCAGCATGGCGCGCGGCGCGGTGTAGGGCAGCGCCTTCATC
>JBEQBV010000129.1:0-10625 GCA_041639635.1 Novosphingobium sp. | reverse complement strand
GTACGGCCTGATAAGGAACCCGCGTGCCGACCAACACTCTTGCAGCGATGAATCCCGTAACCGCCTCCCGCACCGGACCGGCACACTACCCCAGCCTGCGCGGCAAGCGGGTGATCGTGACCGGCGGGGCGAGCGGGATTGGCGAGGCGATCGTGGCGGGCTTTGCGATGCAGGGCGCGCGGGTGGGCTTTGTCGATGTGGCGGGCGATGCGGCGGCGGCGCTGGCAGCACGGCTGGATGCGGATATGGGCGTGGAATACACGCCGCTGCTGCGCGTGCAGGACGTGGCCGATTGCGATGGGCTGGCCCGCGCGATGAGCGCCTTGGCCGAAGCGCTGGGCGGGTGCGACGTGCTGATCAACAATGCCGCAAGCGATGACCGGCACGAGATCGACGATGTGACGCCCGCCTATTGGGATGATCGCATTGCGGTGAACCTGCGCCATGCCTTCTTTGCATCAAAGGCGGTGTGGCCTGCGATGAAGATGCAAGAGGCGGGGGTGATCCTGAATCTGGGGTCAATCTCGTGGCATCTGGGGCTGGATGATCTGGCGTTGTATCAAGTGGCCAAGGCGGGGATCGAGGGCCTGACGCGCAGCCTGGCGCGCGAGCTTGGCCCATGGAACATCCGCGTGAACACGATCATTCCGGGTAACGTGCAGACCGAGCGGCAGATGCGTTGGTACACGCCCGAAGGCGAGGCCGAGATCGTGGCGGCGCAATGCGTGAAGGGCCGGCTTCAGCCCGCGGACATCGCGGCAATGGCGCTGTTCCTTGCGTCCGACGATGCGCGCTATTGCACCGGGCATGAATACTGGGTCGATGGGGGCTGGCGATAATGGCAATTGCGGGCGCGGTAGAGCGGGTTCTGGCATCGGGCTGCACACTTGGCGAAGGTCCGGTGTGGGATGCGGCGCGGCAATGTCTGTGGTTTGTCGATATCAAGGCCCACGCGATCCACAGCTTCGATCCGGCGACGGGCCGCCACGACTCTTTTGAGGTTCATGATCAGGTGGGCTGGGTTCTGCCCGCCCAAGGCGGAAAGCTGCTGGCGGGCCTGCGCGATGGGCTCTACCTGTTCAATCCGGCCACGGGCAAATGCCGCGATTATTTCAGCAAGGAGACCGGCAAATGCTCTCCGGTCGCGACCGTGCCGGGCGAGCCTGCGGGCAACCGGCTCAACGATGCCTGCGTCGATCCACAGGGCCGGGTGTGGTTCGGATCGATGGACGATGCCGAAACCGAGCCGAGCGGACGCTTTTACCGGGCTTTTCGCAACACGGTGGACCCGCAAGGACCGGATGGGATCTGCATCACCAATGGGCCAGCGATTTCGGCCGATGGAGAGCGCATTTACTTCACGGATACGCTGGCACAGTCCATCCACGTTGCGCCGCTTCATGCCGATGGCACGGTGGGCGAGGCGAAGCTTTTCGTCAGCACCGCGCGCGATTTTCCGGATGCCTGGGCCGATGGTCCGGTTTGCGATGCCGAAGGTTGTGTCTGGACGGGCCTGTGGAACGGCTGGGGCGTGGCGCGCTATTCGCCCAAGGGCGAATTGCTGGAGAAGGTCGATCTGCCGGTCGCCAATGTCACCAAGCTGGCCTTTGGCGGGCCGGATCTGGCCCGCGCTTTCGTGACCACGGCGCGCAAGGGGCTGGACGAAGCGGCTTTGGCTGCACAGCCAATGGCGGGCGATGTCTTTGCGTTTGATGTTGCAGTGCCAGGTGCTGCGGCGGCGCTGGCGGAGGTTTGGGCGTGATGGTGAACCGACTGGCACTCTGCGCGATTTTGCTGGCGGGGATCGCTCCGGTGCTGGCGGCTGAGCCATTGGAGCTTGGCGCGGTGTGGACCGATCATGCAGTGGTGCAGCGCGGGCAGCCAGTGCTGGTTGAGGGGCGTTCGGTGCCTTCAGGGGCGGTTTCGGGGCAGTTCGGGGCTGAGCAGGCTACGGCCAAGGCTGACAAGCAGGGGCGTTTTACGCTACGTTTTGCACCGCGCACCGCTTCATCAGAGCCGCTGACGCTGACCGTTTCGGCGGGCGGGGCGAGCGTGACGCGCAGCGATCTGCTGGTAGGCGATGTGTGGCTCTGTTCAGGCCAGTCCAACATGGAATTCCCGGTGCGGCGCGCGCTGAACGGGGATACCGAGGCCGACAACGCCAATGATCCACAGCTGCGGCTGCTGCAGGTGCCGAAGGCAATCGCCTATGTGCCGCAAACCGGCTTTTCCCTGCCAACCGCGTGGACACCAACGACGCCGCAGACCGTGCGCGAATTTTCCGCCGGATGCTATTTCATGGCGCGCGAATTACGCCGTGCGCGGGGCGTGCCGGTGGGGGCGATCCATGCCAGCTGGGGTGGGTCAAAGGTCACGCCGTGGCTCGACCTAGAAGCGGGGGCGGCCATTGCCGGGGCACCCGATATGGCGCTGCTGGCGCAGTTTGAGCGTGAGCCGCTGGCCGCCGTCACCCGCTTCACCCCGCGCTGGACGGCATGGTATCAGGGGCAGACTGGCGGCACACAGCCTTGGGCCAAGCCCGATGCGCTGACGTGGGAAGCTGTGCCATCGATCAAGGGCTGGCAGGCTTGGAGCGGTACGCCACTGGGCAGCAATACCATCGGTACGGTGTGGTTGCGGCGACAGGTGACGCTGAGCGCAGCGCAGGCCAAGGCTGGCGCGCGCGTGGCGCTGGGCGTACTTGATGATATGGACATGACCTTCGTCAACGGGCAGCCGGTGGGCAATACCTTCGGCTGGGACACCGAGCGCGTCTATGCCGTGCCGCCCGCGATGCTGCGCGAAGGCGTGAACGAGGTGATGGTCGCCGTCACCAACACGTATGGAAATGGCGGCTTTGCCAGTTCGCCCGACACGCTGGCGTGGCAGGTTGAGGGCGGCGAACGGTTCCCGCTGGCCGAAGGCTGGCGCTTTGCAATCGCGCCGGTGCAGGGCGATCCGCCGCGCGCGCCGTGGGATGCGAACGCCGGCGTGGGCCTGATGCACAATCGCATGATCGCGCCGCTGGGCCGCTTCGCCATGGAAGGCGCGGCTTGGTATCAGGGTGAAAGCGATGTCGGCACGGCCGACTATGACCGGCGCATGAAAGGTCTGATCGCAGGATGGCGCGCGCGCTTTGGCAGCGGGTTGAAAGTGGCGGTGGTGCAACTGGCCAATTATGGCGCGCCTGCCACCAAGCCTGCGCCGTCTGGCTGGGCGCAGATGCGCGATGTGCAGCGCCGGATCGTGGCGGCAGATGCCAATGCCGCGCTGGTATCGGCCATCGACATTGGTGAGCGGACCGATATTCACCCGGCCAACAAGCTGCTGCTGGGCCAGCGGCTGGGCATGGTGGCGCTGGGCAAGGCAATGCCGATGCCGGTTTCGGCCACGCTTGAAGCGGGCCGGGTGCGGGTTCGGTTTTCAGGCGTTGAGGACGGGTTGCAGGCATGGTCGGCGCAGGGGCCGATAGGGTTTGAGTTGTGCGATGCCGGGGATGCGTGCCGCCATGCAAGTGCGCTGGTGGATGGTAATAGCGTGGTGATCGGCACCGGGGGCGAGCCTGTGGCGCGGGTGCGCTATGCCTGGGCGGACAGTCCGGTAGTCAACCTGTTCGATGCGCGCGGGGTGCCGGTGCCGGGGTTTGCGCTCGACGTGGGGCGTTGAAGGATACATGAATCCCGCTCACCCTGAGCTTGTCGAAGGGTGCCAGAACCAAGGTCGCGCGGGATGCTTCGACAGGCTCAGCATGAGCGGAGTGTGGTGGAGGAGGCTAGATTAGCGAGGCGCGGCGTCAGATTCCCGGCGCACCAGTTCATAGTCCAAAGTCGCGTGGCGGGCGGTGCGGGCATCACCGTTGCGGCCTGCGCGGATGTCCTGCACCAGCAGATCGAGCGCGGCTTCGGCCATCTGGCGGATAGGCTGGCGGATCGTGGTCAATTCCGGCCAGATTGTTGAAGCCAGCGCCGTATCGTCAAAACCACAGACGGTGAGATCGCGCGGGACTTCCAGATCATTGCGGTGCGCAGCGGCGATGCAGCCTGCGGCCATGTCATCGTTCGACGCGAAGATCGCGGTGGGGCGGTTTGGCAGCGCAAGCACCTGCATGGCCGCATCGAGGCCCGAGCGATAGGTAAACTGTCCCTGCACGACCAGCGCTTCGTCAACGTCTACGCCCGCCTCGCTCATCGCATCGCGGAAACCGGCAAGGCGCAGTGCGCTGGCCGATTGTTGCGGATTGCCGATGATGAAGCCGATGCGCTGGTGGCCCAGATCGATGATGTGCCGCGTCATGTCATAGGCGGCCTGATAATCGTCGATCATCACCACACCGTGCTGGGCCTGCGCCTGGCCGGGGCCGATCAGCATGGCGTGCGTGCCTGCGCGGCGCAGGCGGGCAAGCAGCGCGGTATCATCGCACAAGGGCGGCGGCAGCAGGAAACCGTCGATCATGGTTTCGGCCAGCTTGGTGATCATCTTGGCCTGATCGCGTTCGGGATCGCAGCGTTCGACCACCAGATGCGCATCAAGGCGGCTGGCTGCATCCATGCACCCGATCAGCAGTTCGCTGAGATAGGCGGCAGAAGGGTTGGAATAGAGCAGCGCGATGCGCAGTTGCGAGGCGCCGGCCAGGCTGCGCGCGGCGCGGTTGGGGGCATAGCCGAGCTGCTTGATCGCGGCTTCAACCGCCAGCTTTGTTTCATCGCGCACGCCGACGCCGCCGTTGATCACACGGCTTACGGTCATCGGCGAACAATCGGCCAGACGGGCCACATCGTTCACAGTGGGACGGCCGGATTGCCGCCGCCGGGATCGGGTCTCACTCATGCGCTTTGGTCTCCCGCAAAAATGTCCTGAAGGGGAGACTTGCGGTTTGCAAGCCGGATTCTGAAAAGATGGCGTCTGAATTTGGCGCGGCATGTCAGATTGAGGCTTGCACCGATGCGATGTTGCGCTAGAAAGATAGCGCTATCATTCATTTTCATGGGTCAATGGCGGTAAGGCACGAATTGTCAGCAGTGGTATCAATCCACGCGCAATTCCAACGGTGTAACGGGAGAGGGAAATGGCTGCAACGCAGCAGGACAATACCAACATGGCGCTGGTCAGCGCGATCGTGGCAGTGGCGACGATTGGCGGATTGCTGTTCGGATATGATAGCGGCGCGGTGAACGGCACGCAGTCTGGCCTGAAGGCGGCTTTCGCGCTGGATGACAATGGCCTTGGCTTTACCGTGGGTTCGCTGCTGGTGGGCTGTGCCGCAGGTGCCTTTACCGCAGGCCGCGCGGCAGACCGGTTTGGCCGCAAGCGCATCATGGTGGGTTCGGCCATCCTGTTCCTTGTCGGCGCGCTGGTGCAGGGCATTACCGACAATCACACGTTGTTCGTGATCGCGCGCTTCTTTGGCGGCATGGCGGTTGGCGCGGCCAGCGTGCTTTCGCCCGCCTATATCTCCGAAGTGGCCCCGGCGGCCATTCGTGGACGGTTGACCAGCGTGCAGCAGGTTATGATCATCACAGGGCTGACCGCGGCATTCGTGGTCAATTATCTGCTGGCGCAGGCTGCAGGCGATTCGCTGGGCGAGCTGGCGGGCCTTCCTGCTTGGCGCTGGATGTATCTGGCGCAGGCGGTGCCTGCCGTGGTTTTCCTGGTGGCGTTGCAGTTCATACCCGAAAGCCCGCGCTATCTGATCAGCAGCGGGCGCGAGGAGGAATCGCGCGAGGTGCTGACGCGGCTGTTCGGGCCGACTGAAGCCGCGCGCAAGGTCGAGGATATCCGCGCCTCCTTCGCCACCGATCACCGCCCGCGTCTGGCCGATGTGCTGGCACCGGGAACCGTGCTGCGCCCGATCGTGTGGGCGGGCCTGATCATCGCGCTGTTCCAGCAGTTCGTAGGGATCAACGTGATCTTCTATTACGGCGAAACGCTGTGGAAGCTGGCGGGCGTTTCGGAAAAGGCGGCGCTTGAGCGCAACATTCTGTCGGGCGTGGTGTCCATTGCGGCGTGCTTCGTCACGATGGCGCTGGTCGACAAGGTGGGGCGCAAGCCGCTGCTGCTGGTCGGATCTGCCGGGATGGCACTGTCCTTGGGCGCGATGAGCTGGGCCTTTTCGCAAGGGACGCTCGATGCGGCAGGCGCATTGCAGATGGATCAGGATCTGGGCCTGATCGCGGTGATCGCGGCCAACATCTATGTGATCTTTTTCAATGTGAGCTGGGGCCCGGTGATGTGGGTCATGCTGGGCGAAATGTTCCCCAACCAGCTGCGCGGATCGGCGCTGGCGGTGTGCGGTCTGGCGCAGTGGGTGGCCAACTATGCCGTGGTGCAAAGCTTCCCGGCGATGGCCAGCGGCCTCGGTCTTGCCGAAACCTACATGCTCTACACCGGCAGCGCGTTCATCAGCTTCTTCCTGGTGAAGGCCTTCCTGCCCGAAACCAAGGGCAAGGAACTGGAGCAGATGGAAGGCTGGGGCGGGCACTGAGCCGCGACCCAATTCGAAGTGAAACCGGCGGGCGCGAAGATGCCTGCCGGAGTTTAGGAGAGAGTGTTCGATGAAAGCCGTTGCCAAGACCATCCGCGCCGTGCTGTTGACGGCGACTGCCGCCGTGATCGGCATCGGTTCCCCGGCGCTGGCCAAGGATGCAGCCGTCGAAGTGGCCATCGATACGGCCAAGACCGGCCCGGTGATCGACAAGCACATCTTCGGCCAGTTTGCCGAACATCTGGGCACCGGCATCTATGGCGGGCTGTGGGTCGGCAAGGATTCGCCCATCCCAAACGTGCGCGGCATCCGCACCGATGTGGTTACCGCATTGAAGGCGCTGAAAGTGCCCAACGTGCGCTGGCCGGGTGGGTGCTTTGCCGATGAATACCACTGGCGCGATGGCATCGGCCCGGCAGACAAACGCCGCGTGCAGATCAACACCAACTGGGGCGGCGTGCCCGAGCCGAACACGTTTGGCACGCACGAGTTCATGGATTTTGCCGAAATGATCGGCGCGGACGCTTATGTTTCGGTCAATATCGGATCGGGCACGGCGGCAGAAGCTTCGGCGTGGATCGAATACATGACCGCCGAAAAGGACACGACGCTGGCGAAGGAGCGCGCCGCAAACGGGCATCCCGCGCCTTGGAAAGTGCCGATCCTGGGCCTCGGCAACGAAAACTGGGGTTGCGGCGGGGCGATGTCGGCCACGCACTATGTTGAAGAAATGAAGCGGTTTTCGAACTTTGTGCGCAACTTCAACCCGGCGCAGCGTGAAGGCGCGGCGCGGATGAAGCGCATCGCGGTGGGTTGGGACAGCGGCACGCTGGACTATACCGAAGAGGTGATGAAGGCGTGGAAGGATCACGTCTATTCATGGGATATCGAAGGCGTTTCGCTGCACAAGTACACCACTGGCGGCTGGCCGCCGCATTTGCCCTCGACCAACTTCGGCAATGCCGAATATGCGGAATCCATCGCCGATACGCTGGTGATGGACGATCTGATCGTCAAGCAGAAGGCGATCATGGACAAGTATGATCCCGACAAGAAGCTGATGATCGCGGTGGACGAATGGGGCGCGTGGCTGCAACCCACGCCCGGGAGCAATCCCGGCTTTTTGCAGCAGCAGAATTCGATGCGCGATGGCATCATCACCGCGCTCAACGTCAATATCTTTGCGCGCCACGCTGATCGGGTTAAGATTGCCAACATCGCGCAGATGATCAACGTGTTGCAGGCGATGATCCTGACCGATGGCAGCAAGATGGTGTTGACGCCGACCTACCACGTGTTCAAGATGTACGTGCCGTTCCAGGATGCGCAGTTCACGCCGGTGACGTTTGACGCGGGCAAGTATGTGAACGGCAAGCACACGCTGCCGCGCGTCGATGCGATGGCGGCCAAGGACAAGGCCGGCCAGACATGGGTATCGCTCGTCAATGTCGATCCCGATGCGGGCACCAGCGTGACCATCCCCGGCTTCCGCAATGCCAGCGGTGAAGTGCTCACCGCGCCCAAGGTGGACAGCGTGAACACGTTCGATGCGCCGTCGGTGGTGGTGCCCAAGGCAGTGTCGTTCAAGGGCAATGCCAAGGGCCTGACCGTCACCCTGCCGCCGCGCGCAGTGATGGTGTTGAAAGTTTCGAAATAGCCTTACCGGCGGCGATCAACAGCGCCCTCCAGCGATGATCGCCGAAACTGAACGGCCCGGGGAAGCAGTGCTTTCCCGGGCCTTTTTTGTATTGCGGTGGCTATGAGATAGCCCTCTCCCCTTAAGGAGAGAGGGCAACAAGGCGTCTCTTACCAATCCAGCGCGGCGAGCGCCCAGTTGACCGCCACGGCTTGCATCTGCGCTTGGTTGCCCTCGGCCACCAGTTCCACGATCCGCGCTCCCCTCACCGGCACGGCGATATCAGCCGGAGCATCGCCGGGTTTCATCCAGCCGGTCTGCTTCAGCAACTTGCCATCGGCGTGGACGGAAAAGCGCACTCGCACCGAGGGATCGGCCACGGAATCATCGACACCGGCCTTGGCCGTGAACATGGCAAAGCCCTTATTGCGCACTTCCAGCCGCGAATTGGCTAGTGTGCCGATGGCGCTGGTGTAGGTCTTGCCTGCCATCTTCGGCGTTTGGGCAAAGGGCGTGGAGTCGGCGCGCGCGCCGCCCCAGCCGCCATAGACCGGGTGCTCGCCATCGGCCTTCGTCGAACGCCAGGGCAGGAGGCCGCGATAGACCATCGGATCGGCCGTCGGATGGACTATGCCGTCCACCGCCGGGTTCACGTTGGCGGGCTGTTCGGACAGATAGAGGCCTGCCGCATGTTCGCGCGTGCCGCTCGCCTTGAACAGCAGGGTCTGGTGGCGTTCGAGGTGGACGGGCATTTCATCGGTGAACGATTTCGTGCCACCGTCCCACAAGTCGGTCAGGGTGATCGGCTGGTCGGCGCGGTATTTGAGGTGTGCTGCGATCAGCTTCACGTCCACCGGGCTGCCGGTGCGGTTGAACAGAGCGACCGCCTTGGAGCCATCGGCCAGCGTTTTCACAAAGATCTGCACCGTATCGCCATCATAGGCCAGCACGGCCTGATGCGCGGCGGCATCCTGATTAAGCGCGATGACCTGCGCATTGCCCAGCACGCCCATCATCGCGGGCGAGGCCTTGCGCAGATCGAAGCCGATGATCAGCGGCGCATTGAGCATGGCCCAGAGCGACATGTGCGAGCGGGCTTCGACAAGGTGCGCGTCATCGAATTCGCCGCTGCCGATAAACAGCATGTCGGGATCGTTCCAGCTATTGGGCTTGGCATAAAGCTCGCGCCGCGAGGCCGAGTCGAGATTGTGCAGCATCCGCTCCCAGTTGGGCGAGATGTCCTCGCTCGTGCGCGACAGGTTGCCCAGCGTGCGCGCCCATGATCGCACGTCAGCCGAACCCCACAGGCAGATCGACAGAACGAAATTGTTGCCCGGCTTGTTGCGTGACAGCGCTTGCCCGACCTGATCGAACAGCGATTTGACCGCCGGAATATTGGTACGCGGGATCGTGTCGTAATCGATCAGCGGATCAAGCGCGCGCAAGCGGCCCGATTGCACTTGCGGGCTATCCGCCGCCAGTGCCCGGATGCCGCAGCCATCGACCTTGATGTAATCAAAGTTCCATTCGCCAAAATAGAGCGCGATATCCTTGTCGATGTGCCCGTATAGGCCGATCTCGCGCTCGGCCTGCGTGCCTGCGGGCTGGCCGGGACCGTTCGGATCGCCATAGATCTGGCCGCAACTGTTGCGCCCGATCTCGCTGTAGATGCCGGCCTTGAAACCCATCGCGTGCAGGCGGTCGGTAAAGGGGCGGAAGCTGGTGTTGCCATCTGCCGTGCGGGCAGAGGGGAAATTGTCGGTGCGGATCAGCACGCGGCCATCGCTTTGCCGCCGCTTGGCCCACCAGCCATCGTCAATGTTGATATAGCGATAGCCCTTGGCGGCAAGGCCGCTGTCCAGCATCAATTGTGCCGAGGCGATGACCTTTTCCTCATCGATGTCAGTGCCGAATGCGTTCCAGCTGTTCCAGCCCATCGGCGGCAAGGGCGCGGACCCGCGTGTGGTGACGCTCCAGGTGCCATGGGCCTCCAGCGGCTTGTCGGCGGCAAAGGCCGGGGCAGCAAGTGCGGATGTTGCGAGCAGCGCGGATGCGAGCAGGTGAGTCAGGCGCATGAGGGCAGTCTCCCGGAAAATGGGGGTCAGTCAGCCGCCCCGCAATGCGCGCACGATCATCGCCCGGATCTGGCCGTAGCCTTCGCCGCGCAAGGATTTGAGCACGCCACGCCGCTCTTCAGGAACGTGAGCAAGGGGGTGGCCTTCGGGCCGGAATACGAAATGATCAAAAAAGGCGCGGAACGCGGCACGCTCCGCCTCTGGCCTTTCGGCGATGGCAATCATCGCGTGCAGCATGGACAGCATCGGTGCGTCCGGCCCTGTGGCGGTGGCATCCCACCAGTAGTTGAGCATGACGTTGAGCGGGGCGGTTGCTTCCACCTGATGCCACCACAGCTTTGGCAGAAACAGCGCATCGCCGGGAGCAAGGTCCACGGTAACAGCCCGTGCACGCGCTGCTGCAAAGCGCGGATAGGCGGGATTATGGGGATCG
>JBEQBV010000128.1:0-10630 GCA_041639635.1 Novosphingobium sp. | reverse complement strand
GTGCTCTTCCGATCTCTGACGCATTCCGAGAACACAGCGCTGTCCGAAGTCGCGGAAAAGCGGCTCAAGGTACTGGGTGATCTCGACAGCCTTGGGGCAGGCTTCCAGCTGGCCAGCCACGATCTCGACTTGCGCGGCGCGGGGAACCTTCTGGGCGACGAACAATCGGGCCATATCAAGGAGGTTGGCTTCGAACTCTACCAGTCGATGCTCGAAGATGCGATCCTTGCTGCCAAGGCAGGCGACATTGGCCTTGCGCGTGAACGCGAGGCATTGAGCCCGCAGATCACGCTCGATGCGCCGATCATGATCCCCGAGGACTACGTGCCTGATCTGGCCGTGCGCATGGCGCTCTATCGCCGGATGAACGATGCCGAAGGGCCGGACGTGGTAGAGGCGCTCGCCGCTGAAATGATCGACCGGTTCGGCCCCCTGCCCGCCGCCACGCAGAACTTGCTGCGACTGATCGAGGTGAAACGTCAGGCCATCGCGGCCAACATCGCCAAGATCGATGTGGGCGCAAAGGGCGCGCTGGTCAGCTTCCACAAGGACAGCTTCCCCGATCCGGTCGGCCTCATCAGCTATGTCGAGCGGCTGAACGGCGTGGCCAAACTGCGCCCGGACAACAAGCTGGTGATCACGCGCGCCTGGGGCACGGCTGAAGGGCGGCTCAACGGGCTGGTGCAGCTGACCAAGGGCCTTGCCGCGATTGTGAAACGCGCGAAGAAAGCGGCTTAGAGCCTCGTCTAAAGCATCGCCGCAATGGCCTCGCCCGAGACCGGGCCGGAGCGCAGGAAGCCTTGAAACACGTCGCATCCTTCTTGCGCCAACACGGCCAATTGCTCTTCGCGCTCGATGCCTTCGACCACGATCTTCTGGCCCAGCGCCTTTGCCATGGCGACGATGGCTTTCAATATCGCCCGGTCGCGCGGGTCTGTATCGACATCGCCGACCAGCGAGGCATCGAGTTTGAGCGTATCGATGGGCAGCGCTTTCAACGTGCGGAAATTGGCATAGCCGGTGCCGAAATCATCCAGCGCGATGCGCACACCGAGTGCGGCAATGGTTTTGAGCGAGCTGGCGGAGCGCGCAAAGTCGGCGATCAGGCTTTGCTCGGTCACTTCCAGCGTCAACTGCGCAGGTGGAAATCCACTGTGATCGAGTGCCTGCGCAAACCCGGCTGCGAAATCTTCAGCCGCAAGATCTTCGGCGGTGATGTTGATCGATAGCGGAAGATGCCCTTTCCAACGCTCATCGCAAGCGAGCGCGCGCTGGATGATGTGGCTGGAGAGCTGTTCGATGTGATCGCCGCGTTCGGCAATCGCAAATAGCGTTTCCGCACCGATGCGGCCAAGCTGCGGGTGGTTCCAGCGTGCCAGCACTTCGGCGCCGGCAAGCGCGCCTGAGTTCACGCAGTATTGCGGCTGAAACACCAGCCCGATTTCGTCCCGCGCCATTGCACCGATCAGGTCCGCCTCAAGCCGCGCCGCGCTGCGTCCGCGCGCACGGTGCGAACCATCAGCCCACATCACACGGCGTCCGGGCAGCTGTTCAAGGCTTCCCAACGCCTGGTCGAGCCGGTCCAGCATACGGCCCGCGCTCTCACCCGGAGCGCGGCGCAGGAGTGCTATGCGCGGCAACAGGTGCAAGACATCGCCGTGCACCGGCAGTGCACGCCCGACGGTGCGGCCCAGCGCTTCGGCCAGCCATTGCCAGCGTTCGCGCGGCATTGCGCCGGTGCAGGCCACCAGAAACTCGCCGCCGCTGATCCGCGCGACGATGGCCGATGGGCCCAGTTCTTCCACTGCAAAATCGCGGATGCGCCGCGCGATTTCCGCAAGCGCGAGATCGCCCCCTGCGTTGCCATAGGCAATGTTGACCGAGCGGAAACGGTGCAGTCCGATCAGCATGGCTTGCAGATAATCGGGCGCAGGTGCCTGTTGCAACCATGCGCGCGCCTCTGCCGAACTGGCAAGTCCAGTCAGAGGGTCACGCGGATATATGGCGGCAGAGGCTCCCATGGCAACAGGCCATAGCTGCAAACTCTTGCCAAACCATTCCCTTTGCAGGGTTGTCCTGGCTCCCTCGCTGGCTTGGCCTAGCTTTTGTGCATTGCGCCAATGCCGTGCACCCCATATCCCTGCGTATGGAAATACAGATTGACCCTTCGCGGAGAGGCGCAACCACAATGCCGGAATACAGCCGTCTGGCCCTGCTCGCCTCGCCAACCGAGCGAGCGCAGGAAGCTTGCGAATCCTTGCAGAAGGAACGCGCCTGGGTGCCGCTTGAGGAAGCAGATGCCGCAGTGGTCATCGGCGGGGATGGCTTCATGCTGCAAACGCTGCACGCGATGCTTGATATCGATCATGTCATACCGGCCTTTGGGCTGAACTTGGGCACAATCGGCTTTTTGATGAACCGGTATCGTTCAAGCCGCAGCATCAAGGAGCGTCTGGCCAAGGCTACGTCGGTTGGAATTTCACCGTTGCGTATGATCGCCACCACCAACACAGGTGAGGAGCATTCTGTCTGCGCTATCAATGAAGTCTCGATCCTTCGTGAAACGCGCCAAACTGCAAAGCTTGAGGTCAGCGTAAACGGCAAGGTGCGAATGCCGGAACTCGCCTGCGATGGTGTGCTGGTGGCAACGCCTGCGGGCTCTACGGCTTATAACCTCTCCGCCAACGGACCGATTCTTCCATTGTCGTCAAACATGCTGGCGCTCACCCCGATCAGCCCGTTCCGCCCACGCAGGTGGCGCGGCGCGATTTTGCCGGATACCTATGAAATCGTGTTCAAAGCGCTGGAATCGGTAAAGCGTCCGGTACTGGTCGTCGCCGACCAGAAGGAAGTGCGCGATGTGCGTGAAGTGCGGGTCAAGGCTTGGCCCGAACACCGTCTGACTCTGCTGTTCGACCGGGGACAGAGCCTTGAAGACCGCATTTTTGCTGAGCAGTTCATGGTATAAGAAAAGTTTGGGTCGGAGGAAAATTCAGGTCAGCGGAAAATTTGACAACAGGTGCTTGCCAAACCCGAAACGCCTGTTATTAGCGCGGTCCTGCCACGGGAAACCATGGCTGCTCCCTGATAGCTCAGCGGTAGAGTAGGTGACTGTTAATCACTTGGTCGTAGGTTCGAATCCTACTCAGGGAGCCAAATTCCTCCGAAAAAGCGTTTAAAATCAAACGCGTTCGGAAACATGGATTTAGCGGTCCATCATTCGCTCACACGTTTGGATTGATTGCCCTCGCACTGGCGAAGCTTCGCTCGAATTCGCGATCATACCAAGCGCGCAGAGGATGACCTTTAGGTGCCTCACGCGCCCGCTTATACATCACAGACGTTTCCCATACCGCCCGCCATATATCGGCGTGAACTTCGTTCGCCGGATCGAACGGTGGCGGGTTCAGGCCCAGCTTGTCAGGGAACTGCAGCACATCTGCGCTTTGCGCCAACGCAGGTTGACGGGTACCAGATCTACGTTTGCGCAGCCGCACGACATTGCCGCTAAGCGATCGCTTCGCGGTCATGGCCGCCGCCCGGGATTGCGCTCGGCGTTCAGCTTGGCCGCTGCCTTCTCAGCAACCGTGGCGATGTTGTCGATCATCGATGCGACCGCACGAAGCGCATGACCCGGCGTGCCGACAACAGTGTTATGCTGCGAGACGATATCTACCAATGATCCCAGCTCTTCGAGCCGATGTTTGATGTATTGAAACTCCTCTTCAATTTCGATCAGGTCAAGATTCGGAACGGTAGCCATTGCCTTTGCCCTTTCAACAATGAGGGCTTTCAGGTATCCGATATTAATGAGCGACGCAACTAATTCCGATATCCGAAAAAAGAGGGGCCGCCCCGCAATCGGTTCGACCCCTATCATGGTGAAGCTACCACCCGACCAGCTCGCAAAGCTCGATCAGTGGATTGCCGATCAGGGCGAAGCGCTCACCCGGCCCGAAGCTATCCGCCGAATCGTCGCCAACGCGATCTAATCGCCGCCCTGGTCGTTATCGACCACGATCGCCAAGGCAGGCCCGTCCATTGGCTTAAACGGCATGTCGTGCAGGTTGCGCGCAATTTCATGCAGCACGGCCTGATAGTCATCAGGACCGCCGCGCAGGCGCGTCAGGTGCCAAGCGACCTCACCCGGCGCAAACGCGCCCTTTGCGACCAGCAGATCGTGCAGGCAATAAAACGCCGCGCATAGCGCCTGCACTGCCACAGCCGGTGAAGGCTCTTGCGCGCCACTCATGACAAACGCCTCCGGCCCTTGGCCACCACTTTGCGATAACCCAGCTCGCCACCGGCCTGCGCTGCCACCGCGTGCCCGGTGTTAATCTGCGCCCAAAAATCTGCCGACATCACATTGCCTTCAAAATAGTAGTTTGTGACGCCGCCAAGGGCATGATTGGGCGTGACCGAAGATCCGCGCGGCATTCTAAGGATTTCCGGCCCGCGTTCACCCACCAGCGCCAGTCCGCCCGGGTGAAAGTTGGTGCCGTTGGCATAGGCTGGCATCTGCACATTGGGATTTAGGTTCGTACCGCGAAGGATATCGAGAGTCGAAGTGTTTATCTGTGCACCAGTTGGCAGATTGGTTTTGCCGGGAAACATGCCTGCCACTTGCACGCCCAGCCCAAGAATTGCCGACAGGACGTTAAGAGCGCCGCCCCCCTGAACCGCACTGGCAAGCCGGTCCAGAGCATAGATGCTGTTCTGTGCCATTTCCTCGAACGATTGCGAGACCATGACGCTTGCGCGCTCTGTCTCAATCGACATGGTGCCCATGCGATCCTGCAGCGCAGTCAGCTTTGCGTTAACCTCATCGATGTTCGTCGCAATGCTTTCATCGCCCAGCATTGTGGCAATTGCCGCGCTGCCCGAAAGCCGTTCACCAAGGCCCGCGCCGCGCCCTGGTGCCATGCCTGCCATCATGCCGATAGCGCCGTTGCCTATCGGCCCCGATGTTGCTGCGAAGTTGTTCTTGGGTGTGACGCTTTTCAGCCTGAACAAAGGATTATTCGTCAGCCCGGGCCCTTGCGAGACAGGTGCTACCCCATAGATGTTATCGAGCACCCGGTTGCCGACTTCCAGCGCCTTGGCTTTGCGCTCAGGCGAAAGGCCCTGCTCTTTTGCCCGTTGATCGATTTTCTCGGCCAGCTTCTTTTGCGCGATAGCCCGTTCATCCATCGCCCCGTTGAACTGATTCCAAGCATTGAATGCCTTGATCGCAGATATCGCAAAGTTGGTTAGCGTCGTGGTAAATGCTGCAATCTCTTTGGCATTGGCCGCCACCGCCGCAGTGATCTGCATCGAAAGCACCGTGTTGAGCGTGTCCATTGTGCGCGATGCTTCCCCGGCATTCTTCACCAGGTTGTCATCAAGCACGATTCCCATGCGCCGCGCTTCTTCGCTCAATCGATTCATACCCGCGCCATTGTTCTGCAACAGCGGCAAAAGCTTGGTCAGGTCACCCGACATTGCTTCTAGATAGAACGTCATCTGCTGCTGGTTGACGCCCGCCTTTTCCAAGCTGGAAACATAAAGCTGCAAGGCTTGCGGCCCCGACAGGTTCTTGAACTGCTCCGCAGTAACGCCGACCTTTGGCGCGATTTTGTCGAAAAAGTCTTTCATCGGGCCGCTGCCGGTTGAAAGGAATTCGCCGACACGATCGTTCATGTCCTTGTAGATATCGGCCAGCTTGTCCATTTCCACGCCGACCGTGCCAGCAGCAAAGGCCACGGCCTGAAACTCGGCAAGGCTGGAATTTGAAACTTGCGCCAACTCCTTCATTGCCTTGATCGATCGCAGACTTTCCTCGACCGTGCTTTTGAGTGACGACACCAGGGACGACGCAACGAATGCGCCCCCGGCTGCGATCACGGCCTTGCCCATTTTGCCAACGTGCAGAGCCGCCTTTTCGGTCGTGCTGCCCAGCGTGTTGATTTCCGCAGTCGCGCGCTTCGCGCCCTTTTCGAATGATGCCGTTTCCAGCCCCAGGGCAACGCGCAGCCGCCCGATCATTTCCGACATTTGCAGATCCTCAAAAAGAAGCTGGCGACAGCCTGGTCAAGCCTGCCCGGAACTTGAACCCAATTTTGGGTCCATGTTCTACATGGTGCAGGCGAGCGTGCGCCCGCGTGAAAAAGTGTTGTGCGGGGAAGGCCGATCGTCATGATCGCCCTTCCCCGCCCTGCCATGCTGCATGATTGAACGTTGTCTGACCCGGACAGGGCTTTGGCCACGCCTCTTGCTACCGCTTTCGGACCCATGACAATGGCCCTCACACCCGGCCAAAGGGTTTAGCTGGTGGCAATTTTCAGCAGCTTGATTGCGTTGCTATCGACAACGCCGCCGCCAGTGCGCCGGCTGAAATACATCTTGGTCCAGCCCTTCTTGGTGACGCGGTCCACGATCAGGCGCATACCCGGCTTGTCGACCACCGCGTAGCCGCGGCGCCAGTTGCCGAAGGCGACCGGGAAGGCATTGGCCGCGATATCCGGCATGGCTTCATCGATCGCCACCGGATAGCCCAGCAGGCGATCAGGCTGACCGGCTGCGATCGATGCCGACCACAGATAGTTTCCTTGCCCATCCTTGAACTTGCGCACCACGTTCGCGGTGGCACTGTTCATGATCCACGCCACGCCATCACCAGCCCGATAGACCGGACGCAAAGCCGTCATCAGATCGTGCAGCGCATCGCCCGGATTGGTGGTTGCAAACGTGCTGGCCGCGCCGCTCGGCACATACTGCAGATCCCCAAACTTCCGGGTTGCGTCAGCCGTCGTCACTTTGGTGTAGGACAGGAATCCGCGTGGCTTTTTCACGCCGTCACCGGTGACGAAAGCCGTTCCTTCCTTCAGGGCAAACTCGCCCGAAACGTCTTCAGAAAGGAAGCTTTCCAAATCGAAGCCGGTATCTTCGAGCAAGTGATTCGTCAGCTCCGGCATGGCGTAAAGCTCGAAGGGCGTGATCGTCACCATGCCCATGGTCGGCCCGTCCGTTTCGGGCCGCTCATCTTCTTCGCCTGCCCAACCGCTTTGCGTTCCCGATCGCCCGATCAGCTTCTGCCAGCTATCGCCATCCGTAATGACGATGTTGCGCGCCAAGCCGCGAAGTGCAGACGCATTGCGCATCAGTGCATCGATGACACCATCGATGACAGGGCGAACCGTAAACCCGCCATCAGGCCCAGACTGAGTCGTCATGGCCGCGCTCGGCATACCGCGCATTGCGTTCATGAAATCGTCGCGCGCTTCGCCAATGATAGGGGCCGCGCCCAGACCGTGCAGGCGAAGGCCCGCGCCAGGATGAACACCGGAACCGCCGCCCAGCTGCAGGCCCGCAATGATTTCCTGCTGACTGTTCACAGCGGCTGTGAGCTGTTCCACACGCTGGTCATGGCGCTCACGGAAGCCCACGAAAGCCGTGTTCAGCTCTGCCAGCACGCGGTTGATTTCAGGCGTTTCGGCACGCGCCGCCACGATGCCACGGAAGCGAGTGCTTGCCAAAAGTTGGGAATGTTTCATGTCTCGGACCCTCGAATGTTGAAACCGGACAATGCACTAAGTCAGTGGGTGAAAAACCGGTTTACGCCCATTTTCTGCTAGCGGCGCAAACGCTCAGCAAGGCGCGCTTCGAGCGCCGCCGCAATGCTTTGTGTCTCGGCCCGCCATTCGCTGTCAGGTAGCTGCGTAAAGCCGCGCGCCTTGAACCGATCGCAACGCTCACGCTGATACTCGGCCACCAGATCAAGCCCCGGATGCAGTGCCAACTGCAAGGCCAGATCGTTGCCCAACACGACCCGCGCCCTGGTCAATGCAATCTCGAGCTGGTCCTTGCGCTCGAACTCGGCAACCAGCTCGGCCACCACCCGGCGCGCAAGAATGCGCGCCCTCGATCGCTTGGACAGGTCAGGAGCCATCGCTCCCATGGCCGCTGCGATCAGCTCGGCCGCGCCATCACAACGCCGGGGGCGTGCCATGCAATAGGCGCGGACAATGCCCCCGGCCCGCCTCATTCGGCCACCCTGTGCCCGCCGTTCAAAACCGCTTGCTCCATCACATCGCAGGCCGATCGCAGCCATTCGATCGCAGCCATGCCTTCGCCCGCGAATTGCTCGGCCATGTCCAGGGCCGCGCAAAACGTGCCGAATCCCACATCGACCGGCAGGACGCCCGCCGCCGTCATCTTGCTCCCGGCCTCGCGGATGATGCGCCGCACCTGGTGCGCCTGTTCCAGCTCTTTCAGTCTTTCCGTCATACTACTTCCCTTCATCATTGGCCCAGCGCCGCCATGCTCGCGACCTCGACCGCAATTCTGTGTGATAGTGCAATCGCAGCGTCGGTTCGGTCACACCGACTGCAGCCGCGATTTCGGACTGCGATTGGCCCAGGTCGTGCAAACGCTGCACTTCGCTCCGCAGCTCAGGCGTTGGCACGTGACGCGGACGCCCTGGCAACCTGCGCTGTGCATCGACCGGATGCCCGAACAGATCGACCGCGCCGTTCATGTCCAAAAAACCCCGGCGCTGGCAACCGATGTTGCACCGGCCCACACCTGCACCAGCGCCGCCCCGTCCGCCGCCTGCAGGAGCCACAGACGCGCGATGCAGCCCCACGCCCTTTCGCGCGCCGTCATCGGTGCAGCGCTCGTGTGCGCCTCTCTGTGCCGCCCGATCACTTGCCCCGCGCCCTGGAAAACACGCGCCCTAGAAAAAACTCTGCCAAATTGAGTGGTCGTGGTCCCACAGGCCACCACCTTCCAGACTTTTGACCACCCCCCGGCCTCAATCGAAGCGCCACGCCCGACAGTATCGGCCAAAGTTGAGAGCCTTGCGCGAGCGCGCGTACCCACACACAAACGATCAAACATAGGTCGTAACTGTTGAACTGTAGGTAACCGTTTGAATCAAAGCAACTTCGTGTGTCGGCCAAGCTGTCGGGGAAAGTGTGGGCGAAACCGTCGCCAGTGCCTATCGCGACCGGCCCGCAGGTTCCATTTCGCGCGTCACCAACGGCACCCCGACACACAGACCGACAGTTACCCGACAGACACCCCGATAGTTGCCAGCGCGCGCCACAGCCGCACCTTGGCAGGTCTAATTCTCCATCCTCATTTCTTGAATGAGAGGTTGAAAGAATGACGGACGGACGGACGGTGACGGATGGTTTGCGCCTATTCTCGGCCCTTAGGCGCGCGGGGGCACATATAGAGCCAACTTTGGCCCCGAACCATCCGTCACCATCCGTCATTCCTGCCAAAGTCTCGGCAATCCGGCGAGTCGATGTGACGGACGGTAGGGCATTTGACCGGCCATAACCCGCCGTCAAACGCGCCGTCACGACGCCATCAGGGCCGCGCTTCACCTTCATATCACTCACCGCCCTCCAGTGGCAAGCCGGGTTCACCGCCCTCGATGCCGTCCCCGACCGCCACCCCTTGCGCATCGGAAGGACGCTCAGCCCTAAGGCGAAGTCCTACCCGTTCAATGCGCCCACCACCGTTCTTGAGCTTCTCGAAACCGCGCGCGCCCAGCTCACGCCCGAACCGGGTGTGCGACATGATGCAGCAAGCAGGAACGCCGCGCCGATCACAGAACGCCTGATAGGCGCGATAGAGCGATGTTGCCCGCTCCGAACCTTCGGCTAAGCTGGTGTCAACCTCTTCGCCCAGCCAAGCCGCAAAGAGGCCCTCACGCTGGCAATGCGCGTTGTCCGGCCTCTTGCCGTCCAATGGCTTGAAGCCGCCGCCCAGCTCGATCGTGATGTTGATCGTCGCGCCCTCGGACGCGTAGACGGTAAGGCCCCCGTTCAACTTGGGCAAACTGGCGTTGGTCATGTCGAAGGTCTCCACCGCGTGGCCTGGTTGATCGCCGGCCCGCAAAAGATTGTGATATCGCCCGCGCTCCACTCGCCCGCCGCCGTGCGCTGGATTTTGGCACCAGGGCGCAACTGTCTTGCGCGGCCCAGCGCCAGATCGACCGCTTCGTTTGCGTCAGCCGTGCCGATCACCGGAAAGCGCGGATCGATGTAGCATTCGCGCAGCACCACCAGCACGGCCCAAGGCAAAGCATTCGTGTTTTTGCGGATCACCTGAATGCTTGGCCTGCGAAGCGCAGCCATCGGCAATCCGCCCCGCCACCACCCCGGCGCGGGAAAAGCACCGTGCCGAACGCACAGCGAGCAATCAAAGCCGCGCTCAGCGGCCACGCAAAGCGCCGTAGCGCAACCCAGCCCACTGCACCCCATTGTCATCATGCCACCGCTGGCAGTCTCTCGACCGGGCTGGACGAACAGCTTGGCAGGATTGACCGCCGCCTCGCCGATCCCAGTCATCACGCCGCCACCGTTGCTGCTTTGTAGTCCTTTACCCGCGCATCGATCCATTCATCGACCACGCTTTCAGGCCACATCGCGCAGCCATCGACCTTCATAGGCTTGGGGAATTTGCCCGCATCGATCAGCGAATAGAGCTTGGAGCGTTTGAAGCCGGTTCGGTCTAAAACATAGGGTAATCGCGGGGCGGTGATCACCGTTGCGGTTGCGATGCGTAGGCAGGGTGGTTGCCCCCCGATAGGTTGAAAAACGGGCTCACGATTGACACCGGGCCCAGCAACAAACGGGAG
>JBEQBV010000127.1:0-10650 GCA_041639635.1 Novosphingobium sp. | reverse complement strand
CCTTGCCAAGCGCGTCGCGATGCCAAGCCCGCTTGCGCATCTTCTGGCAGTAAACGGGCTGGATACGCCCGATCAGATCAAGCCGGGTATGCGGATCAAGATCGTGACATCGTCATAGGGTGCTTCAACCGGCTACACCCTGAGGCAAGCCATTGGCCTGCTGCCAGTTGCTTGCTGGGGGCAGGGCGCAAATGCGTTGCTTGGAAATTCCGGACCGATCCGGCATGGGGCTGCGAACAAGGGCTCGCCTGATCGAGATGGAAACTTGATCAGGCTTGACGAAAAGATTTGAAGGCAGCCTGATGATGAAGAAACCTTTACTGCATTTACAATCCGCTCGCGGTTTTTGTGAGCTTTGTGCGCAGTCGGCGGGCAATCCGGCATGACGCTGCGGCTTGAAAAGGACGGCGCCGTCACGCGCCTGCTCATTGATCGTGCGGACAAGCGCAATGCCTTCACCATCGAGATGTGGCAGCTTCTGCCAGACCTGCTGGCTCTTGCTTCGGCGGATGAAGATTGCCGTGTTCTGGTTGTGAAATCAGCGCAAGGCGGGGCGTTCTGCGCGGGCGCTGACATTGCCGAACTGCTGGCCAACAAGGACAATGCAGGCTGGAGGGCCGCAAACCAGCAGGCTATCAACCGTGCGCAGTTTGAACTCACCCGTTTCCGCCTGCCGACCGTGGCAATGATCGAGGGGGATTGCGTGGGCGGCGGGTGCGGCATTGCCCTGGCTTGCGATATGCGCGTGGCGGCACCGGGTGCGCGATTGGGCATCACGCCGGCCAAGCTCGGGCTTGTCTATCCGTTGCATGATGTAAAGCTGCTGGTCGATCTTGTAGGACCGGGGCAAGCGCGGCGGATGCTCTTTACCGGCATGTTGCTGGGGGCCGAAGAGGCCAAGGCCGTGGGGCTGGTGGAAGAACTGGGGTCAAGCGAAGACGCACTGGTTGCGCAGTTGCTGGCGGCCTCATCCTTCTCGACGCAGGCCATCAAAGGCTTCGTCCGCGCCGTGCTTGATGGTCAGGCCGCAGACGATGCGGAATCCTTGCGCGTTTTCGCCTCGGCTTTCGAGGGGGCGGATTTTCGTGAGGGGACGAGCGCCTTTGTCGAGAAGCGAAGGCCGGTGTTCGGGCGTTAGAGAACTTTCAGACCAGACTGCCCGCCACGGCCGTTCAAACGATCAGCACTGTCGATCCGGTGGTCCGCCGGGCCTCAAGATCGCGGTGCGCCTCGGCCACATCACACAGCGGATAAGTCTGGCCGATAGTCACATCCAGCGTTCCGTTGGCAACAAGGTCCCACACCCGCGCCGCGCCCGCCGCCCGCTCGGTAGGGTCTTCGTAGTAATGGTACAGCATCGGGCGCGTGCAAAACAGCGATCCCTTTTGCGCCAGCACGCCAAGGCCGATGCCAGTGACCGGGCCTGAAGCGTTACCGTAGCTGACGATCAACCCGCGTTTGCCGGTGGAATCGAGGCTGGCTTCCCACGTGTCGAAACCGACGCCGTCAAAGGTTACCCGCACGCCTGCACCTTCGGTCAGTTCGCGGACCTTGGGCGCAACGGCTTCGGCACTGTAGTTGATCACATGGTCGGCACCTGCCGCGCGGGCCATAGCCGCCTTCGCTTCGGTCGAAACGGTTCCAATCACGGTTGCGCCCACGTGCTTGAGCCATTGCACAAGCAGCAATCCTACGCCGCCCGCCGCCGCATGGACCAGCACTGGCATACCGGGCTGCACATGGGCGCAGCGTTCGACCAGAAATTCAACAGTGCAGGCCTTCAGAATGGTTGCGGCAGCGACTCTGTCGCTGATGGCATCGGGCAGCTTGAACAGGCTTTGCGCCCTGTAGATCCGCGCGGTGGCATATGCGCCAAGTTCGGGGCCGAAGGTGGCTACCCGATCACCAACCGACAGACCGGTAACACCCGCACCGATTGCTGCGACCCGGCCCGCCGCCTCGACACCAAGCCCGCTTGGCAGGGCAAGCGGATAGATTCCCCGGCGGTGGTAGGTGTCGATCATGTTGAGGCCGACAGCCGTGTGCTCTACCAGCACCTCGCCACTTGCCGGAGCGGAAAGCTCGACAGTTGCCCATTCAATGGCTTCGGGACCACCGGTGGCGGTAAGGCGAACGATCCTCGCTTGCATGGCTTAACTCCTGCGATTGCCGGGCTTGCTGGCTCTAACCGCGTTGGAACGGACTGGCAAACCACTCCGGGCGATCCTGATCAACCCGCAAGGCCGCTGTGAGCGCACTTTGCACGATAGCCTGCTATGCCGCCTGCCTGTGTCAAGGTGCAGGTCGGCATAGAAGGCGTATCAAATCAGTCAGCAAGCCCGAGACAGGTCAGCTTGATATCAAGGTAATCGTCCATGCCGTATGACGACCCTTCACGTCCGAGGCCGGATTCCTTGACCCCGCCGAAGGGGGCGACCTCTGTCGATATCAGACCGGTGTTAAGCCCGACCATGCCATAGTCGAGCGCTTCGGGCACGCGCCAGCTCCGGTCCAGATCGCGGGTATAGACATAGGCAGCAAGGCCCGCGTCCGTATAGTTGGCTATGCGGATCGCGTCCTGTTCGGTTTCGAAGCGCACGATGCCTGCTACAGGGGCGAAGGTTTCCTCGTGGCAGAGCAGGGCATCGGCAGGCACATCGGCCACAACCGTGGGCGCGAAGAAGTGCCCGCCGGCGAGCGCGCCATCGGTGATCGGTGCACCTCCTGTCAGCAAGCGCCCTCCGCGCGCCACGGCATCATCGACATGAGCCTGCGCCTTGGCAATGGCGCGGGCATCGATCAGCGGGCCCTGATCGGTCGGTCCGGCAAGACCTGCACCGACGCGGAATGTCTGCACCCGGGCAGCAAGGCGTGCGGCGAATTCGTCATGTATGCCCGATTGCACGAGCAGGCGATTGGCGCAGACGCAAGTCTGCCCGGCATTGCGGAACTTGGATGCAACCGCGCCTTCAATAGCGGCATCGATATCGGCATCGTCGAACACGATGAACGGCGCGTTCCCGCCAAGTTCGAGGCTGACGCGCTTGACCGTCTCAGCACAGCGTGCCGCCAAAAGCTTGCCCACTGCGGTGCTGCCGGTGAACGTGAACTTGCGTACACGCTGGTCGCCTGTCAGCACGTCGCCAATCGCCGGGGCATCGCCCACGATCACGTTGAACACGCCAGCAGGTACGCCGGCTTCCTCGGCCAATCGTGCCAGCGCGAGGGCGGAAAGCGGGGTGAGTTCGGATGGCTTGACCACGAAAGTGCAGCCTGCGGCGAGCGCTGGGCCGGCCTTGCGCGTAATCATGGCCAGCGGGAAGTTCCATGGCGTTACCGCCGCCACCACGCCCACCGGGCTCTTGCGCACCACCAGCCGCCGGTTCGTGGCATGGGGGGTGAGCAGAGCACCGGTTACGCGGCGCGCTTCTTCAGCGAACCATTCCAGAAAGCTTGCGGCATAGGCAACTTCGCCCGCAGCCTCGGCCAGTGGCTTGCCCTGTTCGGCCGTCATCAGCCGGGACAGGGCATCGCGGTGCTCCAGCATGAGCGCGCCCCAGCGTCGCAGAATGTCGCCTCGGGCCTTGCCGGTAAGCGCAGCCCATAAGGATTGCGCACCGTGTGCCGCATCCACTGCAGCCAGCGCCTCTTTTGCGCCGAGCATCGGCACCTGTCCGACCAGCGAACCGTCAGCTGGATTGGTGACATCCAGTGTCTGTGCGCCATGGACCCACTTACCGCCGATGTAGGCAGCATCTCGGAGCAGGTCGCCCAGGTCCGAAATGGCAGTCTGGGCCAAGGCCCCCGGCTGTTCTTGCCTCGCTCCCATCATGCGTGTCACCTTCTTCAATCGCAGGACCGGGAAGCGGAGTGCTCCGGGTCGCCAGTACCACGCGCGCATATCTTCAGCGATTGCTGAACCGAAGCTACCACGGCCCTTTTCACCGTTGAGCGGAGACACGCGCTGCGAATTCCGCACTAGTTGTGCGCGTGGGTCTCCCCTAATCAGCCGTAGTTTCCGAACAGCACCTAGATGCACCTAGATGCACCTAGAGCACGCTCAAAGGGCTTTATTCGGCCACACAGAGTGCAAGATTACGGATCCGGCACAGCCACCGAAAGCAATGCCTCTGGTCTTTGGCCACAAGGTTATTCAGAACAGCTTTGGCTGGCGGAACGATGTGCATGGGGACAAGGTAATGTCGAAGATCATCTGGGCAGCTTCGTTTGCAGCGGTTGCACCGAGCGTCTGCCTGGCTGCGGAACCAGCCAGGCTGGCGGCGGTTTCTCCGGGGCTGGCTGACGAGGTAAAGGCGCTGAAATCCGTCGATACGGCAGGCAAGCCGGATGAAGCGCTTGCCAAAATCGATGCAGTGCTGGCGCGGGCTCGCAAGGCGGGGAACATTGACCGGCTCGACCTGATCTATGCCGAGGCAAGCCGGGCGAATGCGCTGTTTTGGTTGGACCGGTATGATGAAGCGCTGGGCATCTACCACCGACTTGAGGCCGAACTGGAGCAGGGCAATTATCCGATGACTCCTGACCGCGCCGAACTGGTGAACAATATCGGTTCGCTCTATTCGTCGAAAGGCAAGCTGGACGAGGCCACGCGCTACAAGTTGCGGGCACTGGAACTGACCGAGCAGACGGCGGGCAAGGAAAGCATCGAATATGGCTCTGCGCTTTATGGGCTGGCGCTGGTCGAGTTCCGGCGGGGGGAGCCGCTGCAGGCCATGCCGCGGGTGCGGGAGGCGCTGCGCCTTGCCCGGGCACATGCGACGCGCACAGGAACCGATCTGGAGCAGCCTGCCATCTATGGGTTGAGCCTTGCTGCGCTGCTGGTTCAGTCCGGGGACCCGGCCTCTGCGATTGTCCCGGCGCGCGAAGCGGCGGTCTGGGCCGAGACGAAGCTTGGTGAAGATCATCGCGTGACGATGGCCGCTCTTTCTCAACTGGGCGCTTCGCTTAGTGATTCAGGCCTTTATGGTCAGGCCATTCCGGTGATCCGCCGGACGCTGGACCTGCGTGTGAAAGCCTATCCCGAAGGACATCCCGATATCGCGGTTTCGCTGAGTGCGCTTGGGTTTGCCTTGGACAATTCCGGCCACAAGGAGGAGGCGCAACCATTCTATGAGCGGGCCGCAGAGATTTTCGAAAAGAGCAAGGATCGTAACAATCCCACGATAGCGTCTCCGGCGATCGGGCAACTGGCAAGGCTCGCCGCGTGGCGCGGGGACAAGGCGGCATCGCTTGCACTGCGCGAAAAGGCCCTGCGTATCGGGCGGGAGCGCGCAGCCTCGCCGGAACATCCCGATGTTCTTTTTGCCGAGGTTAACCTTGCGCGAGAATACATTGCGAACGGGTGGTTTGACGAAGCCTTGCCACTGCTCACCCACGCCAATGCCGCGTTCAAGGACCGCGCACTCGATTCCAACGCGCGGCGGCTGGGCGGATTGATCTTTGCCGAAGTGGTTGCGGGGGAAAAGGGCGACAGACAAGGCGCAATGGAGCGTTCGCGTGCGATTTTGGCTCCGGCGCGCGCGCGTCTGCTGGATCGCGCCACGCCGCGTGCCGAAGTGACGCGGCTGGCAGAGCAGTATCATCTGCTGTTCGTGCAGCATGCGCGGCTGGCCATGGCGGCAGGCGATGCGTCGCAGGCGTTTGAGGCGCTGCAATTGGCCAATCTGGGCGATCTGCAAAGCGCGATGTCGAGCCTTGGTCTGCTGCGGGCGGCAGATAGCCCCGAGGCGACCGAAGCAATCCGCCGCTATCAGGCGCTTGCCACCGATGGTGCGCGCTTGCGCCGCACGCTCAACGCGCAAGTGGCAGCGGGGAAGGGCGATGCTGCCGATCGCATCAACCGGCAACTGGCCGAAATCGACGCAAAGCTGCGCGAGGAAGACGCACGGCTGGCAGCGCTGATCCCCGGCTATTCGGTGCAGACTGCCGTGGAGCCCGCAAGCCTTGCAGCGGCGCAGGCCGCATTGGCCAAAGGGCAGGCGCTGATGCTTTATGGACAGGATCAGGACGGCCTAGTGGTGTTGGCCGTGACGCCGGAAAAGGCCGTGGTTGCGACTACGGCGATTGCACCGCGCGCCTTGCTCGATCTTGAAAAGCGGCTGCGTGCGTCAATTGACAGCGGCCTTCAGACGAATGGCAAGACAGCGTTTGACCGCAAGGCCGCATATGAATTGTATCTGGCGCTGTTTCCGCAGCCGATCCGCGATGTGGTGAAAGCCACGCCTGATCTGCGCATTCTGGCCACGGGGAGCCTTGCCGCGCTGCCTTTCTCTGCGCTGATCACGCAGGCGCCACAAGGGGCTGATGATGCAACAGATGCGCTGCGGCGGGCGCGCTGGTTGGCGCTGACGCATGCCGTGTCGGTCCCGTTGGCTGCTGTGCCTTTGGCCGAAGGAGCGCGTGGCAAAAAGCTGCGCAGCTTTGCAGGGATCGGCGCTCCAGCGCTGGGAGAGCCGATGCGGCTTGCCACGCGAACCGCAAAGATGCTGCGTTCTGGCGATACCAGCGCGCTGGCCCTGCGTGAGCTAGCCAGCCTGCCCGGTGCTGCGGGCGAATTGCGCAGCATGGCCAGCGCGTTTCCGGGGCAGTCGGCACTTCTGATTGGCACGGACGCGTCTGAAACCGCGGTGAAGGCCGCGCCACTGCATAAGGCCAGCGTGATTGCTTTTGCTACCCATGGGCTTGTTAGCGGTGCGCTCCGCGATTTGGTGGAGCCTGCGCTGGTGCTGACTCCGCCCGATCAGGCAAGCGAAGGAGATGACGGGCTGCTGACTGCCTCGGAAATCGCCAAGCTGCGGCTCGATGCGGACTGGGTGATCCTTTCGGCCTGCGATACCAGTGCTGGCGATGGAGAGAGCGCGCCGACATTTTCAGGACTTGCCCGGTCGTTCATCGCGGCAGGGGCGCGTTCCTTGCTGCTTTCGCACTGGCCGGTGCGGGATGATGTGGCCAGCCGTCTGACGCTTGATACGCTGAACGGGGCAGGGGGCGGATTATCTCAGGCCGAGGCGCTGCGGCAGGCCCAGCTTGCCATCATGCGCGACCGGAAAGTGGCAGGCGCAGCACATCCCGCCACTTGGGCACCGTTCGTGCTGGTGGGTAACTGAAGCGAGACGAATGCCGCGTCAGATTTCGCCCAGTTTCATGAAGAAATCCCAACGTTCGGCGCGCAATTCGTCCGAGCCGAGCGCCACGAGATCATCCAGTTCGGCGCGGAGTGCGGTGCCAAGACGGCGGATCGTTTCGGAGTGGTTGCGATGTGCTCCACCGACCGGTTCGTAAACGATGCGATGAATGACGCCGAGTTGGAGCAAGTCAGCGGCGGTCATCTTCATCGCCTCTGCCGCATCGGGCGCACGTTCCGATCCGCGCCACAGAATTGAGGCGCAGCCTTCGGGCGAGATGACCGAATAGACAGCATGCTCCAGCATCAGCACGCGGTTGGCCGCAGCCAGCGCCACTGCGCCGCCCGATCCACCTTCGCCGACGATCACAGCGATCAGCGGCACGCCCAGCGAAAGGCACTTTTCAGTGCTACGTGCAATGGCTTCTGCCTGCCCGCGCGCTTCGGCATCGACGCCGGGAAAGGCTCCGGGGGTATCGACCAGCGTGATGACGGGCAGGCCGAAGCGGTCAGCCAGATCCATCAGCCGCATCGCCTTGCGATAGCCTTCAGGCCGCGCCATGCCGAAATTGTGGCGCAGGCGTGAGGCAGTGTCCTCCCCCTTGGCATGACCGATGACGACGACCTTGTGCCCGCCCAGTTGCGCAAAGCCGCCGATGATCGCCTGATCATTGCCGAAAGTGCGATCCCCGCCCAGCGGCAGGAAATGATCGAACAGGCCTTCGACATAATGCGCAAAGTGCGGGCGGGCCGGATGGCGCGCCACTTGCGTGCGCTGCCACGGGGTGAGGCGGGCATAGATATCGCCAAGCTGGCGCTGCGCCCGCTGATCCAGCATTGCGGCCTCGTCCTCACGCTGCCCGGCCTCGCGCAAGGCTGCGGCGCTTCGGACGAGGGCTTCGATCGGCTTTTCGAACGGGAGGTATTCCATCAGCTGTCCAATGTTACACGGTCATGGACATGCCGCGATAGATGCGCGCACGATAGCGTGAATCTTCGGCATCGGGCAGGGGCGTGCCGACCAGCAATACGGCGCGGGCAAAGCGCTTCACCTCCTCCAGATGCTCATCCAGATCGCGCGGCTCTTCGGAACGGACACGCCGGGTAAGGTTGATCTGGTTGACCGGGGCACCGTGGACCAAGCGCTCGTTCTCCACCGCCAGCGTGGCGGTGAAGGCGTGGAGCGTGGTCTTGATGAAGTTGGCAAGAGCAAAGGCCGGGCTTTTGTCACCCATGGGCACATCGGGGGTTACCAGCACAAGCTGGCAATCGTCATAGAGCGAGGCTTTGCGGGACACGCGGAAATGCGTGGTGAGATTGTCTGACACGAGGGTGCGAAATTCTTCCGGCGAAAGCAGCGCATCGGTGGCGAAAAGCTTTGTCGGCAAGGCTTGCAGCGGGGTGGAGACGATAGTGGTAGCGTGGCCCCATTGCGTGAGCGCGCTGTCCATCGCGGCCTCTACCCCGCCATCCATCACGATGGATTCGAGTGGCGCATCCTCAAGATCGGACAATGCCTCCTTGATGGCAGCAAACCCGGCTGCCGTGCTGGTCATCAGCACCACCCGCGCCACGTGACATTCGGTGATGAATTCGCGCGCGGTTTCTGCAAGGTAATCGGTCAGATGTTCGCCGATGATCCACACGGTGCGTCCGCGCATCTGATCGAGCCGCTCCTGCTTGGGGCTGCCGAACAGTTCGCGTTCGGTGGTCGAGCGTTCCACGCTGAGGCCGCCCGAGGGCATGAAGGTTTCGCCACTGACTGCGCGGTCGGCAAGGAAGAACACGGTGGCTTGCGCCACGTCCGTCTCGGTCGGCATCTTGCCCAGCAGCAGTTGCGAGAGCACGCCGGTGCCCACTTTGGTCGCCTCGCTGGCAATCTTTTCGGCGGGGAGGAACGGCGCGTCTTCGGGCGGGGTCTTGAGCAGCCAGTTGCCGTTGGCTTCCGGTGTATCGGGACGTGCTGCCCATTCGGGGGAATCGAGGAAGTAGCCCGCATTGCGCAAGCGGCCGACCAGCTTTGCCGCTATATCGGGCGTCATCAGATAGCGATCCCACGTGCACAGGCCATCGCCCTCGCGCGCGCAGGCCAATGCCAGTTCACGCAATTCACGCGGGTTGTTGGTATCGTGCGACATGCGCACCGTATCGTTGCGCGACAAGCGGCTGAGCAGCGCCTCCACCCGTACCCCGCGCCGCAGCGATTTGACCGCGGCGGCGTGGACCGCGTTGAGGCGCTTGTTGGCGAGAATCAGCTTGCCACGCCGCTCGAACAGGCCCGGCTTGCCGCCGGTGCCCGCCAGACGATCCCCATCGACCGGGCCGGGGGCGATGGCATTGAACTGCACTTCCGGCCCCAGATAGCGCGACATCGATTCCACCATCGCGCGCTGGCCCGATTTGGAAACGGCATAATCGGCGCGGTTGGGATAGGCGACGGCGAGGTTCCTTTGCCCGCCAAAATAGGACGAGACATTGAGCACATAGCCCGAGCCTTGGGCCTTCATCAGCGGCACCACGTGGTGCATCAACACGAAGTTGGAGATCAGGTTGGCATCGAGCGTGTAGTTCCACGCATCCACGCTCATATCCACGACCATCTCTTCGGCACCGGCAACGCCTGCGTTGTTGATCAAATAGTCGATCCGACCGAAGGCCTTCATCGTAGCGTCAACTGCGGCCTTGAGGCTGTCGAGGTTGCTGACATCCATGCCGGACATGGTCTGCACGCGGCGTTCAACGCCTGCAAAGCCGATGTCCTCCAATTCGCTGACAATACGTGCGCGCGCCACCGCCAGTTCGCTTTCACGGCGCGCGACCATCATCACTTTTGCGCCGGCCAGTGCGAGCAGGCGCGCGACTTGGCCGCCGATCCCCGCCGAACCACCGGTAATCAGCGCGACTTTGCCCAGATGCAGGCCGGTGATGTTTTCGCTGAAGCCTGCCATGGCTTTGCGCGCGCCAGTCGCCTCGCCAATGTTGCGCGGCACATAGAGCGTGACTTCGCCGATCTTGCTTTCCTTGATCAGCACACGCGCAGCATGGCCTGCAGCAAAACGGGTGTTCTCGCTTTCGGCATTGGTGAATCGGACGATCTGGTTGCCCCATTCCACCTGCCCGCGCCGCCCGTGGGCCACGTCGATCTCGGATTCATCGCGCCACACGCGCACCAGCTGTTCAATGGCGGCGCGCAGCATGTTGGCATAGACATTGTCTTTGCCGTCGCTGGCATTGGACATGAAGATGAAGCGCGGGGCCTGCAGCAGCGCGCCGTGCCGCTTCCAATAGCGGCTGAGCGTGCGGGCCAGCGCCATTGCGCCCACGAGTTCGATATCCATGAAAGCTTCGATGTCTTCATCGGTTGCATCGACCAGCTTTCCGGTGAACTCGCCGGGGCCGTTCACCGGCAGGAAGATTGCGCCGGTGATGGGCCTGTTGCTTTCGGTATAGGCGGCAAGCGCAGCTTCGATGGTGGCCGGTTCGCTGCGGTTGAAGCGCACGATGGT
>JBEQBV010000126.1:0-10668 GCA_041639635.1 Novosphingobium sp. | reverse complement strand
AGCCTGCCCTACTTGTGGCTGCTGCTCGACCAGAACGATTACAAGCACGATTCCATCGCCGAGATGACCAACACCGTCGCGGGCGACAAGATCAGTCTCGATGAAGTGCGCCGCGCCAAGCGGATGCAGGAATGGGAAGGCGGCTTTACCATTTCTGCGGTGCGCGATGCCTCCGGGCGTCCGCTGAAGTTCACCGTTGTTGACAGCCTGCTGCGCATCGATCTGCCGCAAGAGGTCGCGGCCAATGGCGGAGAGACTGCATTCAGCATCGACTGGTCGTTCCCGATGGTCGAGAACAAGGTCGTCGGCGGGCGGTCGGGCTATGAGTGCTTCACCCAGCCCGGCGAGGACGGCAACTGCATCTTCGAAGGCGCGCAGTGGTTTCCGCGCCTTGCCGTCTATTCGGACTATGAAGGCTGGCACAACAAGGCCTTCATCGGCTCGGGCGAATTCACGCTGGAATTCGGCGATTACAAGGTGGCACTGACGGTGCCGTCCGATCACGTGGTGGCGGCTACCGGCGTGTTGCAGAACCCCGATGCGGCGCTCAGCGCAGCGCAGCGCCAGCGCTTGGAACAAGCGAAGACCGCCACCGCGCCGATCTATGTCGTCACGCCCGAAGAGGCGGTTGCGGCAGAGCGCGGCAAGGCTTCGGGCGAGAAAACGTGGGTCTTTGCCGCAACGAACGTCCGCGATTTCGGCTGGGCGTCCTCGCGCAAGTTCGCGTGGGATGCGATGGGCGTGAAGCAGGACTACGCCGAACAGCCGCTGGTCATGGCGATGAGTTTCTTCCCCAAGGAAGCGCGGCCACTGTGGGATGCCTATTCGACCAAATCCATCGCCCACACCATCGACGTCTATGGCCGCTTCGCCTTCCCCTATCCCTACCCCATCGCGCAATCGGTGAACGGGCCGGTGGGCGGCATGGAATATCCGATGATCTCCTTCAACGGCCCGCGCCCGGTGAAGGACAAGAAGACCGGCAACCTGACGTACACCGAACGTGCCAAGTACGGGTTGATCGGCGTGGTGATCCACGAAGTGGGCCACAACTGGTTCCCGATGATCGTCAATTCGGACGAGCGGCAGTGGACGTGGATGGACGAGGGGTTGAACACGTTCCTCCAATTCCAGGCCGAAAGGTTGTGGGACAAGGACTATCCGGCGCGGCGCGGGGAGCCCAAGGACATCGCCGAATACATGCTTTCGCAGAATCAGGTGCCGCTGATGACGCAATCGGAATCGGTGCTGCAGTTCGGCGCGAACGGATACGGCAAGCCTGCCACGGCGCTGACGATCCTGCGCGAAACGATTCTGGGGCGCGAACTGTTCGACCGCGCGTTCCGCGAATATGCAGTGCGCTGGCGGTTCAAGCATCCCACCCCGTACGACTTCTTCCGCACGATGGAGGAAAGCAGCGGCGTCGATCTCGACTGGTTCTGGCGCGGCTGGTTCTATTCGACCGACCACGTGGACATCTCGCTCGACAAGGTGGTGAAGGCAACGCTGGAACCGGCAGACGCGACGATGGCCGCCGCGCTGCGCAAGAAGGAGCGCGATGCCGAACCAAAGTCGCTGACGGCCATGCGCAACACCGAAAAGACCGTGGTGGAACGCGATCCGTCCACGCGCGACTTCTATGACCGGATAGACCCGCTGGATGCCACTGCGGCCGACAAGCGCAAGGCAGCCGATGCGCTGAAGGACCTGACCGCAGAGGAAAAAGCGGCGCGACTGGTGACCGACAACTTTTATCGCTTCACCTTCAGCAACAAGGGCGGACTGGTGATGCCGGTGATCCTGAAGATGGACTATTCGGACGGCTCCACCGAAACCGCTCGCATTCCGGCAGAAGTCTGGCGCTACAACCCGCGCAAGATCACCTGGCAGAAGGTCACCGCCAAGACGCTGGTCAGGGCCGAAGTGGACCCGCTGTGGGAAACGGCGGACGCGGACCGGTCGAACAACATCTATGCCGGGCGGATCGAGCCGGTCACGCTGGGCATCGACAAGGGCGAGGACGCCAAGAACCGCATGAAGGATTCGGACATGAAGGTCCTGCCCGGTTCGCTGCAGACTTATGATGCGCCTGCCAGCAAGTAAGCTCCTCGCCGCGATGGCCCTGGCCGGGGTGGTTGCGGCTCCGGCAGCGGCGCATCGCGGGCATGATGCAATGAGCGTGGTGACGCTGGAGCCAGGCGGGGCACTCACCGTCTCGCACCGGTTCGAAGCGCACGATCTGGAACCAGCGCTGTCCCGCATCGCGCCTGATGCGCAGGCGAGCCTTGACGATCCCGAGGCGATTGCGGCGCTCAAAGCCTATCTCCAGCGGCGCTTTGCGGTCAGCGCGGGCGGCAAGCCGGTGCCGCTGGAGTTCAGCGCCATCGAGGTGGGCGTGCGGCAGGTGCGCGTGGACTATGCGGGGCGCGTGAAGGGCAAGCCGAAGGCGCTTTCCGTGCAAACGGCGGTCCTGCGCGATGTCTACCCGAAACAGGTCAATCAGGTGCAAATACGCTACGGCAAAGTGGTGCGCACGCTGCGCTTTGCCGGGACTGAGGCGCAGACGGTTTCGTTCTAGCCCCAGCGGATTTCAAAGCAGCAGGCCTCAGCCCCATCAGCACAGCAATCGCCATGTGTCACCCCCACGCGCCGTGAGACGAGGTGGGTGAACAGGCGCGTGAACACCGCGCAGTGCCAGGGGCAGCCGGGCAGGGCGAGCGGGTTGTGCGCGATTTCCAGCACCATGCGCGGGCCGCCGGGGAACTGCGCGGAGAACGCGCCCGATCCGGCGAACGTCCAAGCATGGCGCGCGATGGCGCGGACCAGCAAACGCGCGGCAAGGCCCGGCGGCAGCAGGCGCAACAGTGTTTGCGCAAAGGCGGGGATGCGGTTGGCCAGCAGGTAATCGGCGGTGCGCGTGCCCGCCTCGGCGCAGAGCGCTGGCCCAGCGTGGGGCAGGGCGCGCAGCAGGGCGTGGTGCAGCGCGGCGGCCTCGGCCTCGTCGATCATGCTTTGCGGAGGGCGCTCAAGATAGCGGGCAAGGCCAGCGGCGGCAAAGACCGCGCGCATTGTGCTCGCCGGTGTGCGTTCGCGCAATACATCGGCCAGCTGCAGCACCGCGTTGGGGCCGACCAGCGCCGTCACTGCGCGCTTTCGGCCAGTTGTTCGCTCCCGCCTCCGCAGGCCTTGGCCACTGCAGCCTGCGCCTTGCGACTGCGGTCGGCAGCGGCGACCCAGTCCTCGTTCATGTCCACCGCCTGAGCAGGCGCAAGGCGACGAGTTTCATCGAAGGCGAAATTCACGCCCTTTTTCGATTGCGGGCCCCAATAATTGACGCGGCCCAAATCGTAGAAAGTGCGCTGGAAACCGGCCTTCAGAAAGGCCTTGAGGCAGCCCAGCAGGTATTTGCGGCGATATCCGGTGCCTTGCCACGGGTACGAAAACAGCGCCTTGCGCATATAAAAGCGGCGGTAATTGTTCATCACCCGGTCGAGCAGTTCGGCCCGGTCCATCGCGGCGGGTTTGATGATCGGGGTGACAAAATTGTACTTGTCGAAATCGTAGATCTCCACCTTGTCGCCCAGTTCGCGGAACAGGTTGGAGAAGGGCCAGGGCGTGTACATCGACCAGTTGGCAAGATCGGGCTTCCAGTCTTGCGCCATGCGGTAAGTCTCTTCGAGCGTTTCGGCCGTCTCGTTCTCCAGCCCCACGATGAACTGCGCTTCGACAAGGATATCGGCCTCACGCAGCAGGCGAATGGCCTTCTTGTTCTGTTCGACCGTCGTTTCCTTATTGAACAGATCAAGCTTCAATTGCGCCGCCGCCTCGGTGCCCAGTGATACGTGGACGAGGCCGGCCTTGCGGTAGAACGGCAGCAGCTCCTCATCACGCAGGATATCGGTGACGCGGGTGTTGATGCCCCACTGGATCTTGTCGGGCAGGTCGCGCGCGATCAGCTCTTCGCAAAAGGCGATGAACTTCTTGCGGTTGATGGTCGGTTCCTCGTCGGCCAAGATGAAAAAGCCAACATCGTGATCGCGCACCAGGGTCTCGATTTCGTCCACCACCTTCTTCGGGTCGCGGATGCGGTAATCGCGCCAGAACTTCCATTGCGAGCAGAAAGAGCAGGTGAACGGGCAGCCGCGCGCCATGTTGGGGATGGCCACCCGCTTGCCCAGCGGGATGTAGATGTACTTGGACCAATCAAGGATCGCCCAGTCGGGGCTGATGCCATCGAGGTCCTTGATCGTAGGCGCGGCCTTGGTGGCGATGATTTCTGTGCCATCAAGGAAGGCGAGGCCTTCGATCTGGTGGCGGGCGAGCGGCCAGCGGCCATCGTCGATCGCGCGGATCAGGTTGAGCAGAATCTCCTCGCCTTCGCCGCGCACGATTACATCGATCCACGGCGCTTCGGTCAGGACCTGGCGGAACATGAAAGTGGCGTGGACCCCTCCCAGCATGGTGATGATCGCGGGTGAGACGTCCTTGGCGATCTGCAGCACCTCTTCGGCCTTGTAGATCGAAGGCGTGATCGCGGTAGTGCCGACCACATCGGGGCGCAGATCGGCAATGCGCGCGCGCAAGTCTTCGTCCGAGATGTGATCAGTCATCGCATCGATGAAATGCACATCGTCATAGCCTGCGCCCTTCAGCGCGCCTGCCAGATAGGCCGCCCATGCCGGAGGCCAGTTGCCCGCAATTTCCGCCCCGCCGGAGTGGTAGTTCGGATGGATCAGCAGGATGCGCATGGGATCGCCTTTCTCGTTTGGACATTTGCAGTGTCCATAAGTTTGGACACAGGGGCATTGATCCAGCGCAAAGAAGGGATTGACTTGGCGGCCGTTCTGACAGATATTTCTGTCATGACAGAAGTAACGAACGAGTCGGACGCCCTTCCCGCAGCCGTGGAGCAGTTTATCCTGCGCTGGGGCGATATGGGCGGGCAGTGGGGCGTCAACCGCTCCGTCGCGCAGATTCAGGCGCTGCTGTTCCTTTCGGAGCGACCGCTGACGGCAGAAGACATTGCCGAGAAGCTGGGCATTGCGCGGTCCAACGTATCGAACAGCCTGCGCGAATTGCTGGCGTGGAAGCTGGCGCGGCGCGTGCCGGTGATGGGCGACCGGCGCGACCATTACGAGGCCGAGACCGACTTGTGGCAGATGGCCACCAAAGTGGCGCAAGGCCGCAAGGAGCGCGAGATTGACCCGATGGTGGCCGCGATCCGCGATGCCATGAAGCATGCTGACGATCCGCGCATCAGCCCGGCGGTGCGCGCGCGGTTGCAGACGATGCACGATTTCACCAACACGGTGGAGAGCTGGTATCAGCAGATGCTGAACGTGCCGCCTGCCCAGATCATGACGCTGATCCGCATGGGATCGAAAGTGGTGGGCCTGCTCAAGTTCGTCACCCGCAGTGGAGCCAAGCGCGAGGGCGAATAGCGCCCTTGCTCCCCTCCCGCAGGCGGGAGGGGGTGGGCACTCGCCTTTTTATTTGAATCACAATTTCTCTCTTTACAGAAATAACAATCACAGGGGAAGAAAATGGCACAGGTGGCGATCCGGCGTGAAGCCGAGCACTTGGCAGGACACGGAACGGCAGATGCGGCGCTGATCGACATGCGCTTTGCCGGGCTGCTGGGCGCAGCCGAATGGGGTGCGCTGCCCCCCGCCGTGCGCGTGCGCTTTGCCAAGCGGCTGGGGCCGGGGGCTTCGGTCAGCTATGCCGGGCAGATCCGCACCTGCACCATGCACCCGCTGGGCTGGATGCTGGCGCAGGCCTGCCGCCTGATCGGCGCGCCGCTGCCGCTGGGCCGAGATGCGGGCGTGGCAGCGGTCGTCACCGTGACCGAGGATGGCGCAAGCGGCGGGCAAGTGTGGACGCGGATGTACGCCCGCCCGCGCGGCTTTCCGCAAGTGATTCACAGCGCCAAGCGCTTCGCCGGGCCGACCGGGCTGGAGGAATATCTGGGCGGCGGCTTCGGCATCGCACTGACGGTTCACGCCACCGCGCAGGGCATCCGCTTTGCCAGCGATCACTATTTCTTCTGCGTGGGCAGCTTGCGCCTTCGCCTGCCGCGCTGGTGCGCGCCGGGGCGGCTGACGATTGACCATGAAGACCTCGGCGCGGGGCGCTTTGCCTTCACCCTGTCGCTCCGCCACCGGCTGCTGGGCGAGATTGTGCGGCAAGTCGGCCATTTCCAAGACCAGCCCAAGGAGCGCGCCACCCCGGTGCGCAACGTCATTCGGGAGCTTCTGCGATGACCTCGATACTCTGGACCCTGATCATCGCGCAGATGGTGATGGGCGCGTTCGATACGATCTATCACCATGAAGGCACACAGCGGCTGGCGTGGCGGCCGGGGCAGGCGGTGGAACTGCGGCTGCATGGTGTGCGCAACCTGGCCTATGCGGTGATGTTCATGGCGCTGGGCTGGACGCAAGTGCAGGGCGTTTGGGCCGTGGCGCTGATCGCGCTGCTGGCGGGTGAGCTGTTCATCACGCTGTGGGATTTCGTGGAGGAGGACCGCAGCCGCCTGCTGCCCGCGACCGAGCGGGTGACGCATACGCTGCTGACGCTGAACTATGGCGCGATTCTGGCGTTCCTGCTGCCGGTGCTGGCGGGCTGGGCCGCATTGCCCGCTGCGATTGTGCCGGTGGATCATGGCGTGATGGGCTGGGTCTGCGTGGTGGCCGCTGTGGGCGTGATCGTTTCGGGCCTGCGTGATCTGGCGGCGGCGCGGCGTTGCCCCTGGCTGGTGCCTGCGCCTGCTGCGGGCCTTGCCTCGGCGCTCAATGGGCGCTGGCGGGTGCTGGTGACGGGTGGCACAGGCTTTATCGGTGCGCGGCTGGTGGAAGCGCTGGCGGGTGCGGGGCATGAAGTGACCGTGCTGACGCGTGATCGTGCAAAGGCGGCAGGGCTGGCGCTGACAGGCCGGGTGCGCGTGATCGCCGCGCTGGACGAGATTGCGGCTGACGAACGTATCGATGCGGTGGTGAACCTTGCAGGTGAACCAATTTCGGACAGTCCGTGGACGCGGGCCAAGCGTTTTCGCATCGTGCGTTCGCGGCTGGCGGTGACTTATGGCCTGATGCGCCTGATGCGGCGGCTTGAGCATCGGCCCGGTGTGCTGGTCAGCGGTTCTGCGATCGGCATTTACGGGTTGCGCGGGGATGAGGCGCTGGTGGAGGGTGATGCCGGAACCGCGTGCTTTTCGCAGCGCATCTGCGCCAGCTGGGAACGTGCGGCATTGCGGGCCGAGGCGCTGGGCGTGCGCACGGTGCTGCTGCGCACCGGGCTGGTGCTCGATAGCAGCGGCGGGATGCTGGCGCGGATGCTGGCGCCGTTCGAGTTCGGCCTTGGCGGACCGTTCGGCAATGGGCGGCACTGGATGAGCTGGATTCACCGCGATGATCTGGTGCGGATGATCGTACATTGCATGGCGACGCCCGCGCTGCACGGCCCGGTAAACGGCACTGCGCCCGAGCCTGTGACCAATCGCGTGTTTGCAGCAGCGTTGGGGCGGGCACTGCATCGCCCGGCCCTGTTGCCAGTGCCCGCCTTGCCGCTGCGGCTGGCGCTGGGCGATTTTGCGCACGAACTGCTGCTTTCGGGCCAGCGCGTGCTGCCCAAGGCCGCGCTCGAAAGCGGGTTTGCGTTCCGCTACCTGCAGATCGATGCGGCGCTGGTGGCAATCACCGGCGGGAGGGAGCAGGGCGCAGTGCAGGCGGGCATCAGAACGGCACTTCCGCGCCATCCCACGCAAACAGCTTGCCGCTATCAGCCGGGGTGAGGCCTGCGATCACATCGAGCAGGTGCGCGGCAGAGCGTTCGGGCGAGAACAGTTTTTCGGCTGGCACCCCGCGCTGGAAGGGGCGGGACAGTTCGGTGTCCACGGTGCCGGGGTGGAGCGTGACGGCCACGGCAGCGGAGTTGGTGCGGCCAAGCTCTATTGCAAAGTTTCGCACCAGCATGTTCAGCGCGGCTTTCGATACGCGGTAGCTGTGCCAGCCGCCCATGCGATTGTCGCTGATCGACCCGACGCGGGCGGAGATCGCGGCGAAGACCGGGCGGCCCTCTTTGCGCAGCAGGGGCAGCGTGTGCCGAGCAATCAGGGCGGGGCCGGTGGTGTTGATCGCGAACATTTCGGCCATGCCCGCAGCGTCGAGCGCCTTGAACGACTTTTCAGGGCCAGTGCCATCGGCGCGGACGAGGCGACCGGTGGCGACGATCACCAGATCCAGCGGCGTGGCAATGGCGGCGCAGGCGGCGGCGATGGAGGCTTCGTCGGTAAGATCGAAGGTGTGGGCGATGGTTTTGGCGCTTTGCGGCAGGGCCTTGCGCGCAAGCACATGGACTTCCTGCACATCGTTTCGTGCGGCAAGCTGGCTGGCCATGGCGGCACCGATGCCGCCGCTTGCGCCGAACACGGCGCATCTCAAAAGTTGGGTCATGCCGCCGTTCATGGAGCGTGAAGTGCCGTCCGTCGATATGGCCCAAGGCGCGCCGCTGTATTGCAAGTATAAGGCAGCTTGCACGAGGGCACGCGACATACCATGTTGGCCACTGCCCCAATCGAAAGCTGGACTGACATGGCCTCTACGCAAACGGAAACCGCAACATTCAGCCCGATCACGCTGACTCCGCCCGATCCGGTGCCGGTGGTTGCGCCTGCGCAGGCCGCTGGATTGGTGCCGGTATCGGAGGAAAACCGCAGCAAGCTTGAGGCCAAGGTCGATGCCTTTGTGGCCGATCTGATTGCGGTTGATGCGCAAAGCCCCGAATTTGGCAAGAAGGTCGATCAGCTGACCAACATGGGGCGCAAGGAAATTGCGCAAGCCGCAGGCATGGCCAACCGCTTTCTCGACCGGCCGGTGCGGGCGATAGATCAGGAGGGCGGCGTCGGGTCCGATCTGGCCGAGCTGCGCCGCACGGTGGAGGAGCTTGATCCGGGTAAGCAGGGCAAGCTTTCCACCGGCCGCAAGATTCTGGGCATCATCCCGTTCGGCAACAGCGTGAAGAAGTATTTCGACGGCTATGTCTCGGCGCAAGGCCATATTAAGGCGATTCTTGACCGGCTGGCATCGGGCAAGGACGAGCTGCTGATGGACAATGCCGCCATCGATGTTGAGCGCGCCAAGCTGTGGGAAGCGATGGGCAATCTGGAACAGATGATCCACATCTCCAAAACGCTCGACGCCAAGCTGGAAGAAGCCGCCGCCGATCTTGACGCCACCGATCCGGCCAAGGCCAAGGCTGTGCGGGAATCTGCGCTGTTCTATACCCGCCAGCGCACGCAGGACTTGCTGACGCAGATGGCGGTCACGGTGCAGGGCTACCTCGCGCTCGATCTTGTAAAGAAAAACAACGTCGAACTGGTCAAGGGCGTGGACCGCGCCAGCACCACCACGGTCGCCGCACTGCGCACGGCGGTGACGGTGGCGCAGGCGATGACCAACCAGCGGTTGGTGCTGCAACAGATCACCGCGCTCAACACCACGACCGCGAACATGATCGATTCCACTGGCAAGTTGCTGCGCGAACAGACCGGCAAGATCCACGAAATGGCAGTTTCCAGCACGATCCCGCTCGAAACGCTGCAGCGCGCGTTCCAGAACATCTACGATACGATGGACACGATCGACACATTCAAGCTGAAGGCGTTGGATTCGATGAAGCAGACGGTGACCACGCTTTCTAGCGAGGTCGAAAAGTCCAAGGGCTATATCGCGCGGGCCGAAGGCGCAGCGCAAGCAAAGCTGGCAGGGCCGGAAACCTCGCCGCTGCTGACGCTGGAGGGCTGAGCCACAGATGGCCAATTCCCCGGCACACGAAAGCGACCGGATTCTTGCATCGGCGCGGCAATCGCTGGTGCACCAGCAGGCGGGCGGGCGGCGCAGCATTGGCCAGCGCTCCGCCGAACTGAAGCGTCGGCACATCGGCAAGAAAGCCGCGCGCATGGCGATGGCGGTGGGCGTACTGCTGGCAGGGGCGATGGCGGCTGGGCTGGTGCTCGATGGTATCGGCTTTACCGGCGTGATGGTGCTGGCGCTGTCGATCGTGGCCGCGCTGTGGTTCTTCGCCACCTTTCCGAAGATGAAAGTGCCGACGCTGGCCTCGATCAACACCGGCGATGTGCGCACGATGGTGGGGCGGACCGAGCTGTGGCTGGAAGCGCAGCGGCCTGCATTGCCCGCGCCTGCGGTGCAGCTGGTCGATCAGATCGGCGTGCAGCTGGATGGGCTGGGGTTGCAGTTGGAAGGCATCGATCCGGCTGAACCGGCGGTCGCCGAAGTGCGCAAGCTGGTGGGTGAACATCTGCCCGGCATGGTCGAAAGCTACCGCAAGATCCCCGCACATTTGCGGCGCGAAGAGCGCGGCGGGCGCAATGCCGATCAGCAACTGGCCGATGGTCTGGGCAAGATCAGCGCGGAGATCGACACGATCACCCGCCAGCTGGCCTCGGGCGATCTTGATGCGCTGGCGGTGCGCGGGCGCTTTCTGGACTATCGCTATGGAGAAGGGCTAGAGGCGGCACCCCTGCTTGAGGCACCGAAGGTTACGTAGATGCGCATCGCCATTCCCCACTCGCTCGACCGCGACGAAGCGCGCAAGCGCCTGCGCGAAAAGGCCGCACAGGCCGCGGCAAAGGCCGACGGCATGGCCGAA
>JBEQBV010000125.1:0-10837 GCA_041639635.1 Novosphingobium sp. | reverse complement strand
GTTGATGGCTTCAAACAGGCCGGCATCGCGCCATGCGTAAAAGTAGCGCTGCACCGTCGACACCGGCGGAAAGTACTTGGGCAAAAGTCGCCACGCGCACCCGCTCGCGGCAATGTAGAGTATCGCGTTCAGAACTTCGCGCATGTCCGCAGTTCGAGGTCGGCCTCCACGCCTGACCGGAGGAATGGACGGCGCGGTCAACGCCCACTCCACATCGGTCATATCCGACGGATATCGCAGTCCCTCACGGCTATGCTCGCGCCGGGCAATACCAGTCCATGTCATCATTCACTCCATCTCTTCGCAAAGAGGCGTGAGCCGAAGGCCAGTGAAACCAATCACAACATGCTGGTATTGCTCAACAACTTTCGGTTCGGGCTCTCAGAGAGAGTGATATTGGCTTGAATCAGCCTCGTCATAACCACAGTTCACAGTTTGGCAGGGGGCTTGCTCGAGACGAGGTCTAAAGGGCTGACTGACTAGCCCCTAGATTTCTGGACGCCTTCGATCCTAAATTTGAGGACAGGAGGCGACGATGGGGAAGCCCAATTTCAGTGATGAGTTCAAGAGCGACGCGGTGGCCCAGATCACCGAGCGCGGGTATCCCGTAGCGGAGGTTTAGCTGCGCTGGCCTTCGGCTCGCAGCGGCTCGGCGTCAGTCAGCACTCGCTGTATTCGTGGAAGCGGCAGTTGGCGAGGCAAGTGTCCGGTGATGCCGGCAAGGATGCGGAGATCCGCCAGCTGAAGCGCTAGCTGGCCCGGGTGACTGAGGAGCGCGACATCCTAAAAAAGCCACCGCGTATTTCGCCAGGGATGCACAGTGAGATACGCGTTCGTTGCCGAGCATCAGGGCCAGTTCGGGGTTCGGTCGATGTGTCGATGCCTGCGCATCCAGCCCAGTGGTTTCTATGTCTGGCTGAAGAGCCCGCTGAGCCAGCGGGCTCGGGAAGGTGCTCGGCAGGCCGGATCGCTCGATGTTGGCGTCGAAACCCTTCGGGTTGAACATGCCGAGGTTGTCGAAGACATAGTCCTGCGGACCGACAGGCGAACAGGCGCCACGTCGCATTTGCTGCAGCTGGCTCTCAAGACCAGGGCACGGCCGATCTCCCTTGAGCGTGTCCTTGAGCGTCGCGACTACGCCGACGGTTGCATTCTGCTCCAGAATGCCAAAAGAGCGGGAAAGCGGCCATGGCCGAACCTTCGCGGCACTTCATGACTGAGCAGGGCGAATTGATCAGGCGGGTTATCCTTCACCGTCCGCCCCGGGGCGAGTACCACCACTTCGATGATCTCGCTGAATCCGCATAGGAGGAAGCTCCGCGCCGAACCTTCGAAAAGCTTTGGCAGACCGAGGTTGGGGAGCTTGCCGAACGGCTCACCACAGAGACCGTGTACCTTGCGACTGGACTTCTCCTGCCGATCTGGTCGAGCCTGCCTATCGACTATCTGGAGGTCCGGCGCATCGTGGACGAAGAGGGCAGAAGCTGGCTCGGCCGCATGGTCCACGAACTCGACGTGGCGAAGCTGCTCGAGAAGTTCGATATTGCCTCTACCGTTGAACTAACCCCGGATACGATCATCAGGGCGCTTGGAGAGCATCGGACAGTCACCATCAAGCAACCGTTCGAGGCGACCATGAAATGTTCGCGGGTGGCAGGCGAGCAGCGCTATGAAATCGTCGGGGCGCCTGTCGATCAGCTGCCTTGGCTCAAGAGCATCGGCTGTTTCACGGAAATCATCTCGTTTCGCACCCGGGTGTTTATTCCGATAGAGGCAACGCCGTCTGTTATCAGCGCACTGTTTCGAGCATGTGGAGCAGCAATGCCGGAGCCATCGACGGCGCCTTTCTCGGTTGAGCCCTAACGCCCCATAGTTTTCCTCTTGGTATGCACTATCTGTGCAGCATGGAAGGGCGCGAAGTGGGACAATTCTGCCTGTCGCAGACGTCAATGGGAATGGCCGCCTACGCCGAGACCGGTCATTCGTAGAACGCAGTCAACCTCGCTACGCCGTCCAAGCCGTTGGGCACTCTGGAACCGCGGCCCTCAGGCCGCGCAATCGGGATAACAGCCATTCAGTTGTGTCCGCGTCAAAGGCAGGTGCTGATTAGGGTCGCGGAGAGGCCGGTCGGCAATATGTGCGGTCAATGCACCAGTTCGCGGAAAGGCATATCGCGGTCGGTGCGTGCTTCGGCGGGGAGGCCCAGCACTTGTTCGGCGATAGTGTTTTTCTGGATTTCATCGGTGCCACCGGCGATGCGTGCGCCCGGAGCCGAGATCCAGAGCAATTGCGGCAAGCGCCACTCTGCGCCCAGATCCTGCGCGGCGATCAGCCCTTCGGCACCGCCCAACTCGATGGCGAGCGCGCCGCCAGTCTGGAATGCGCGGGCTCCGACAAGTTTGACCGCTGCCATTTCCGGCCCCGGGCTCTCGCCCTTTGAAATCGAGCTCATGCCCCGGCGCACGATCAGCTCCACGCCGAACTGCCGGATATAGGCATCGGCAATGCCTGCGCGGACGGTGGCATTTTCGATGGCCGGTGCGCCATTCCATTGCGCCTGCTGCGCAAGACCGATGAGTTGCGCGTACAGATCGCCCGAGAAGTTGTTGCCCAAGGCAAAACGCTCTTGCATCAACGTAGACAGCATGACTTTCCAGCCTTGGCCTTCCGGGCCCAAACGCTGGCTATCGGGAATGCGTACATCGTTCAGGAACACTTCGTTGAAGTGGTATTCATCGCTGGCCTGATGGATGGGTCGCACATCGATGCCCGGCGTTTTCATATCGACGATGAACATCGTCAGCCCTTTGGATTTCGGACTGTCCCAATCGCTGCGCGCCAGCAGAATGCCGAATTCAGCAAAGTGCGCGCCAGATGTCCAGACCTTCTGGCCTGATATGATCCAATCATCGCCATCACGCGTGGCGCGAGTGCGCAAGTTGCCAAGGTCCGATCCGGCAGAGGGTTCGGACAGGAGCGCACACCAGATGTGATCCCCCCTGAAGGCAGGCGCGAGGTATTTTTCTTTCTGTTCGGGCGTTCCCTACATGGCCACGGTGGGAATGGCGGTGCCAAGGCTTATTTCGAACACGCGGTCGGGTACCAGGAACTTTGCTTCCTCTTGGCCATAGACCACCTGCATCGCAGGCGTGCCGCCAAGGCCGCCCATCGCTTTTGGGGCGGCAATGGCGGCGTATCCGGCGGCGGCTTTTCTGGCCTGCCATGCGCGCGCGGCGGCAAGGTATTCGGCCTCGTTCAACCCGGCGCCGAACTTGTCCTCGCGGCTGCGGCGTTCGGTGGCATTCGCTTCGAGCCAGCGGCGTACTTCGGCGCGGAAATCGGCTTCCTGGGGCGTATCGTTAAAGTCCATTACGCTGCCTCCTCGATCAATGCCGCTGCCAGCGTTTCACGCCAGATGTGTTGTGTGCCGATAATCTGGCCCAGCCAGCGCGCGCGCCGCAAGTGCATGTGGCAATCCATTTCCCATGTGTAGCCAATGCCGCCGTGCAGATGCAGGCCCTCTTCAGCGGCAAGGGTATAGGCGTCGGTTGCAGCCACGCGAGCGGCCGCTGCGGCGCGGGGAAGCTCGGTTGCGTCTGTTGCCATGGCCCATGCGCCAAACCATGCATGGGCGCGCGCCACTTCGATGGCGGCAAACATATCGGCCAGTTTGTGCTTCACGCTTTGGAAGCTGCCGATAACCCGGCCAAAGGCGCGCCGCTCCAACACATAATCGCGCGCGGCATAAAGCATGCGTTCTGCGCCGCCTACTTGTTCGAAAGCCAGCAGCACTGCCGCGCCATGGGTTACGCGGCGAGCAATAGCCGCAGCATTGCCCACGGCCAGTTCTTCTGCGGCAACGCCAGCAAAGGACAGTTTCGCCAAGGGGCGGGAGGGATCAAGCGAAGCGCGCGGGGTTCGCGTGACGGCGGGGCCGACAAGATCAACCAGCACAAGGCGATCATCGACGAGGAGGACCGCAATGTTGGCGACCATGCCATCGGGCACGGCATCGATCATGCCGGTCAGTGCGCCGTTGGCAAAGGTCAGGCTTTGATCCTTGGCAAGCGTCTGCGTGCGGGGATCGATAACGGCTGTGGCGATCACATCGCCATTGGCAATGCGGGGAAGCCAGTCGGATTTCTGGGCTTCACTGCCCGCCAATTTGATCACTTCGGCGGCCAGATAAATGCTGGCTAGCAGCGGGACAGCGGCCAAGGCGCGGCCTGCTTCTTCGGCAACAAGGCAAAGTTCGAGATGGCCAAGCCCGGTGCCGCCAAAATTGGCGGGGATCGCAATGCCCAACGCACCAAGGTCTGCAAGATTGCGCCATGTATTGGCGCTGTAGGCCGCTGCGCCATCCAGCACGGTGCGCACTTCGGCGCTGGTGCTGACATCGGTCAACACGCGCCGCACTTCTTCCTGCAACCGCCGCTGGTCTTCTGAAAAATCGAAGTTCATGCAAAATGCCTTTCGGATCAGGCTGCGAGGGCCAGGCCGGGGGAGCGGATCGCGTTTTCACCATGGAAGGTCTGGCCATCGCGCGCCATATCGCGGACCAGTTGCGGGAGTGCGTAAAGTTCGCCGTAGAGCGCGGCCAGACGATCACATTGCGCAATCACATGGGGCAGGCCCAGCGTATCCATCGCGGCAAACGGCCCACCAAGATAGGCAGGGAAGCCCACGCCAAGCGTTGCACCCAGATCGCCGTCGATCACATCAACCAGCACGCCTTGCGCAAAGGCGCGCGCGCCTTCAGCCAGCTGGGCGTAAAGGATGCGGTCCTTGACCTCAGCAATAGAGGGCTGGTGCGGCAACAGCGGGTAAAGCGCGCCGAGGCCGGTCCACAAGCGCTTGTCGCCGCTGGCGTCCCAATCGAAAAAGCCCCTGCCGTTCTTCATGCCATAACGGCCTGCTTCGAACAGCTTGCCGATGACGGCGAAGCGCCAGTCCGTCTCGCCCCGGTCTGCGGCCTGGCTTTTGCCCGCGTGATAGCTGACATCGATCCCGATGGAATCCGAAATGGTCAGCGCGCCCATTGGCATCCCGACCATGCGCGCGGCGTTTTCAATCAGCGCGGGTTTCACCCCACTTTCCACCATATCGAGGCTGGCGGTGATGAAAGCACCGATGAAGCGGGTGGTGAAGAAGCCGGGTCCATCGTTGACGGTGATCGGCGTTTTGCGGATGGCGCTGACGAAATCGAGCGCGGTGGCCCAACTGGTATCGTCCGACTGTTGGCCCCGGATGATTTCAACCAGGGGCATCCGGTCGGCCGGACTGAAGAAATGCATGCCGATGAAGCGCGCCTGATCGGTGGCATATTCGGCAAGGCTGGTGATCGGCAGGGCCGAGGTGTTCGATGCGATCACGGTGCCCGCCGGAACAGCGGCGGCGATTTTGACAATCACGTCCTTTTTGACGGCGCGGTCTTCAAAAACGCTTTCGATGACCAGTTGCGTCTGGCCAAGCTCGGCATAATCGGTGCCGGGGTGGATGTGGCCCAGCACTTTATCGATCTTGGCCTGTGTGGTGCGGCCCTTTTCCAGATCGCGCGCCATCCGTTTGGCGGCATAGGCCTTGCCTTTTTCCGCCGAGGCAAGATCACGGTCGATCAGCACCACATCGATCCCGGCCTTGGCAGCGGCAAAGGCAATGCCTGCACCCATCGTGCCTGCACCGACAATACCGATGCGGCGGAACGCCACTTTTGCAACGCCCGCTGGACGCGCGGCAAGGCTTTCGGCCTTGCCCTTGTTGATGAACATCGTACGGATCAGGTTGCGCGCCACCGGATCGATCATCAATTGCGCAAAGTATTTGGATTCAACGCCCAGCGCCTTGTCCATCGGCAATTGCAGGCCTTCATAAAGGCAGGCGGCGATCTTTTCCGGCCCCGGCATGTTGCCGAACGTGTTGGCGCGGGTATTGGCATTCAAGCCGATGAATGTGTTGCGAAACGATGGCGTCAGGGTGTCCCCGCCGCCGGGCACCTTGAAGCCCTTCTTGTCCCAAGGCTGCACCGCATCGCCACCGGCGCGCAGCCATGCCTTGGCCGCTTCGATCAATCCCTCTGCCGGAACGACGGCATGGACAACGCCAGATTTCAGTGCCTCTTGCGGGGACAGGTTCTTGCCTTGCAACAACAGCGGCAGGGATGCGGCCAGCCCGATCAGGCGGGGCAGGCGCTGGGTGCCGCCGCCACCGGGCAGCAGGCCCACCTGCGATTCGGGCAGGCCCAGCATGATGCGCGGATCATCGGCGACCACGCGATAATGGCAGGCGAGCGCGATCTCCAGACCGCCGCCCAAGGCCAGCCCGTTGATGGCGCAGGCCACCGGCTTTCCGGCGATTTCCATCCAACGCAACAGGCGTGACAGGCTGCCAAACAGATGCGCGATTTCGGCAGGGGCCATGCTGCCCACGTCCAGCCCGCCGCCCAGCATCTTGAGATCGCCACCGGCAACGAAGGTGGATTTGCCTGATGTGATGACCACGCCCTTGACCGCATCATCGGCCATCGCGCGGCGCAGGGCGGCCTCGAAGGCATTGCTGAGCGTCACCCCGAGCACGTTCATCTTTTCGCCCGGAAGGTCGAGCACCAATGTGCAGATGCCATCGCCATCGACGCTGTAGGTTACGGCTTCACTCATCGTCATGCGCTCCCTCAACCTGCCCGTTCCAACACCATAGCAATGCCCATGCCGCCTGCCGCGCAGAGCGTGACAACGCCAAGGCCCACATCGCGGCGTTCCATTTCATCAACCAGCGTGCCTGCAATCATCGCGCCGGTAGCGCCTAAGGGATGGCCCATGGCGATGGCACCGCCGTTCACGTTCATGCGGTCATGCGGGATGTTCATCGTGTCCATCAGCCGCAGTGGAACGGCGGCGAAGGCTTCGTTCAGTTCCCACAGATCGATGTCGGAAGGGACAAGGCCCGCAACATCCAGCGCGCGCTGGCAGGCAGGCGTCGGGCCATCGAGCATCAACGCAGGCTCCGATCCCAGCGTGATGAACGCGCGGATGCGCGCACGCGGCTTCATTCCATATTGTGTGCCAGCCTGTGCAGAGCCGATCAGCACAAGGCCCGCACCATCTACAATGCCCGAACTGGAAGCGGCAGTGTGGACGTGTTCGATCCGGTCAACTTCAGGATAGCGTTGCAGCGCAAGACCATCAAAGCCCATGGTTTTGCCAATATCGGCAAAAGCAGGTTTGAGCGCGCCCAGCGTTTCCATCGTGACATCGGGGCGGATATGTTCGTCATGGGCCAGAAGGACCGTGCCCAGAACGTCCACTATCGGCACAACGGCACGATCGAACCGGCCTTCGCGCCATGCCTGTGCGGCGCGTTGCTGGCTGGCCAGCGCATAGGCATCGAGATCGGCGCGGGAATAACCGTTCAGCGTGGCGAGGAGATCGGCGCTGACGCCTTGCATCACGAATGGCGTATGGTTTGAAACGCGCGGATCAATGCCATGCGGGCCGCCACCATCGGCCCCCATCGGAATGCGCGACATGCTTTCCACGCCACCCGCAATCGCCATTTCGGTCATGCCGTAGCCGATTTTTGCGGCCAGAATGCTCACCGCCTCAAGCGCCGATGCGCAGGCGCGATTGATGTGCAGCCCTGCGGCCCGGTCAGAAAAGCCCGCCAAAATGGGGGCAATGCGCGATAATGTAGCGCCTTGTTCACCGGCGGCAGAAACCGTGCCCAAGACCAGTTCATCAAGGCTGTCATCGAGAAGCCCGTTGCGCTGCTTTATTGCGACCAGCAGTTGCCGGACCAATTCGACCGGGGTCGCCTCATGCAGACCACCGTCGGGTTTGCCGCGTCCACGCGGGGTTCGCACATGATCGTAGATGAAAACGTCGCGCATGATGGTGTCGATCCGAATCCCGATGCCTCAATTACTATAATGCATTATAAATAAGTGTGCGGACGTCAAGAGGCGTAGCGGGAATTCCGCTTGGCGATGGGATGACGATGCGGCGGCTTCAGTCTGTCTGAGGCGTGGCAGCCTTCATCGCTTCGGCCAGTCTGGCCTGGGCGGCATCATCAAACAAACCATAGAAAACCATGGCAAACCCGGCGCGCAGTTCGCGCTGCAACCGGTCGGTGTGCCAGTCTTGCAACGCCCAACGTTCAAATGTTGCGTCAAACAGGCGCGTGAGCGTCGTGGCCAGCACCCCCTTGGGAACATTTGCAGGCAAAAGGCCATCGCTGCTCAGCCCTTCAATCAAAGGCTGCACCAGCAGCGCGCCCACGGGACTGGCGAATTGGGCGGTCTCGGCTGTGCCCAACGCGTAAAGCGCCTTGACCAGATTGCGGTAAAACGTCGGCTCTTTGGCATAGGCGGCCACCAGACGGTCAACCACGCCCAGCACCCTTGCAGCAGGCGGCAGGCCGTTCATCCACGCATTATCACGGTTGAAGCCGCGCACCTGCCCATCGAACAACTGGTTAAGCACAGCCGCCTTTGAGCCGAACAGATTGTAAGGCGTGGCAAGGCTGACGCCCGCGCGCGAGGCCAGTTCCGGCATCGAAAAGTTGCCGTTTTCGCGTTCGGCAATCAATTCGCCTGCGGCACGAACCAACCGTCGGCGGCGCTCGGCAAGGCCTTTTTGGCGCCGGCCGATTTTCGGTGCTTGCGTAGTTTCAAGATCAGTTCCTGCTTGGTCCACGCTTGGCCCCCGTCAAAGTAGTGTTCATCAATCTAGAGCATTGGCAGCGACGCTCAAAGCCCAGCGATAATCCTGTTTGCCTGCGGGCGAACGGCACACTTCATCAACCCAGACCAGCGCCTTAGGCACTTTGTAGCCAGCCAGCCTTTGCCCCAGAAATTCGCGCAAGTCAGCAAGCGCGGGTCGCACCGCGCCATCGCGCGGCGATACGATGGCCACCACGCGCTCACCCCAGCGGGGATCGGGCTGTCCGGCAACCACCGCATCCCTGATCGTGGGATGATCGCGCAACACCTGTTCCACTTCTTCGGGGAACACCTTTTCGCCGCCGCTGTTGATGCAGGTTGATCCACGCCCAAACACGGTGATCATGCCATCGGCTTCAAGACGGCCAGCATCACCACTGATAACCCAGACCTTGCCCTCTATCATGCGGAACACTTCGGCGGTTTTTACCGGATCACCGAAGTAGCCGACGGGCATATGGCCGGACCGGGCGATGATCCCGGTTTCACCCGCCAGTGCAAAGCGATCCTCGATCACGACCTTCAGATTATCACCACCCGGCAATTGCATCATGCCATCGCGGCTGATCGCCCCTGCGCCCGCTATTCCGGTTTCGGATGACCCCATACCATCGGTAATCGCCACCGATGCGGGCAAAAGCTGGCGCAAATCATCCTTCACGCTTTGTGAAAACACTGCGCCGCCCGATCCGAAATTGACCAGACGCTGCAAGTTCCACCGATCCGGGTTGGCGCGCAACGCATCGCGCAACGGTATGGCCATGGCATCGCCAACGATCTGCACGATATTGACGCCAAGGGCTTCAACCTTTGTCCAGATCGCTTCCGGATCAAACGTGCGGTTTTCGTCTACAACGACGGTGAGCCCGTTAAACAACGCCGATAAAGCGGCCCACAAGGCTGCGGCATGCATAAGCGGGGCAAGCGGGAAGAGCTTGAGCGGATAGCCATTGGCGGCGCGTTCGGCGATGTCTTGTGGCACCTGTATCGCACCCGAAGGGGTGAAATATCCTGCCCCCCCGATGCAGCCGAACACAAAGTCCTTGTGCCGCCACATCACGCCCTTGGGCATGCCCGTGGTGCCGCCGGTATAGATCAGGAGGATATCGTCTTCGTCACGCTCGAATTGCGGAACGGCGGGGCTATCGAGCAGGCTGCCATAGGCGACAAGTCCGCCTGTATCCGCGCCCGAACCGTCATCTACCGCCACAGCCAACTTCAGGCCGTGCAAGTGCGGCCGCAACGCGCGAATGATGCCGCTGAATTCTGCACCGTGGATGATTGCGGCGGCAGATGCATTCTGGAACAGATAGCGCAGTTCGTCTTCGCGATAGCGGAAGTTGACGTTGAACGGCACCGCCCCCAGCTTCACGATGGCGATAAAGGCTTCGATGTATTCGGCCCGGTTCATCATATAGATGCCCACCGTATCGCCGCGCGCCACACCGTGCGCCGCAAGACCCGCAGCAACCGCGTCTGCCCGCGCGTTCAATTCGGCAAAGGTCAGGGTGAGGCTATCTGATTCAAGTGCTATCTTGTCAGGCACGGTTGCCGCGACCGTTTCAAACAGGTCTGCCAGGTGAAACTGTTGTGCCATAGATCGCGCCTCTCCCGTTTTTGCTTTAAGTGCCCGCCTAGCTCCCGCACGATAAGGGGGGCCAAGCTTGTCCATCCGAATCACGCTTAGCCCGACCAAAATACTGCCAGTGCTCTATCTTTAAAAGGCATTATAATTTTTAATAGGCACTCTTGGTTTTGAGGCTATCTTGGACAAACCAGTCGCAAATGAATTCGACGCATCCAGCAACCACTGGCTGCCTGGCTTCAGGGTTTGGGGCCACGTTGTGTGAAAGGTAAGTTGGGCATGGCTGCACTTGCCTGCCGCTTGGCTGCTTCTATCGCGCTTCCCAGATCCGGCTCAAATCGATGCTTTCAGGTGACTGGCGGGTTCCGAACCTAGGCCGCGTTGACAAAGGAGGGATTCCCAAACGGGCCGAGTTCTGATTCAAGGCTGGTCTTTGGGGAGCAGTCATGGGCCGTGGTGACTTGTCAGATGCGGAATGGGAACTGATCGGACCGCTTTTGCCATCTGAGCGCGGGCGCTGGGCACGGCCTGCAGGTGAT
>JBEQBV010000124.1:0-10908 GCA_041639635.1 Novosphingobium sp. | reverse complement strand
ACGGTACGGTTGCCCGTACACCGCATTTCGAGTGCGGCGCATTCGACCACTCTGCCACCTCTCCATGGTGCCAATCTGGGTGCCGCAAGGGGCGTTCCCGGTCGAGGAAGCGCGCCGTTAGCGCATGGTTGCGACCTTGCCAAGCTAAAAGCGGTCAAGTTTCGCAAAGGTATTGCAGCTTTGTTCGCCTTCGGGCCGAACGCCTTTGTTGGTGTAACGCTTGTGTGCGCCGCAGCGCGCTCCTATATTCTCTCTATGGATCGTGCGAGCTTCTTTTCGTCTCAGGCCGGACGCGATATTTCGGCCCCTCCCGTCTCCTCGGCGCGTTTTTCTATCGGAGACGTGGTGCGACATCGCATGTTCGGCTTTCGCGGCGTCGTTTTCGATGTCGATCCGGTCTTTGCCAACAGCGAAGAATGGTACGAATCGATTCCCGAAGACATTCGCCCACCACGCGATCAGCCGTTCTACCATCTCCTGGCCGAGAATGATGAGAGCAGCTATGTCGCCTACGTCAGCCAGCAGAACCTGCAGGGCGATGCTGAGGCTGGCCCGGTAGAACACCCCTCGCTTGATGAGATGTTCGAGGGCTTTCGCAATGGGCGCTACCGTCTTCGGCGCAGTCTGTCACACTGAACGCCGATTGCAAAAAGTTGAAGCGCCGGGGCCTACCCGGCGCTCAGTTCTTCAGCTTCCAGCCCGAACGCAGCACAAAGTACACGCCGGCGCCCAGTGCCAGATTCAGCACGCCCAGACCGATGGCACCGTGCAACACCGCCAGATTGCTGCTGCCGATATCGCTCTGTCCCAGAAATCCGAAGCGGAAGCCCGAAATTACATAGAAAATCGGGTTCATCCGGCTGACCGCCTGAAAAGCCGGTGCCAGATTGTCGATCACATAGAACGTGCCCGAAAGCATCGAGAGCGGCGTGATCACAAAGTTGGTCACCGCTGCGTTATGGTCAAACTTTTCCGCCCAGATCGAAGTCAGCACACCGATAAGCGCCAGCAGGATGGCCCCCATCAGGCCAAACCACGCCACCGCCCATGGGTGCGCCATCGAAAGCGACACGCCCGGCCACAACAGCATTGCGCCAGCCACGGCCAGCCCCACCAACACGGCGCGTGTCACCGCAGCCCCGGTGAGCGCAAGCAGCAACTCTCCGGTCGAGATGGGCGGCATCAGATAGTCGACGATCGTGCCCTGAATCTTTCCACCCAGCATGCTGAAGCTGGAATTGGCGAAGGAATTGTTGATCATTCCCATCGCGATCAGGCCCGGCGCAACAAAGCTGGCAAAGTTCACGCCCAGCACTTCCCGCCCAGCACCATTGGCCCCGCCACCCAGCGCCAGCGTAAAAATCATAAGATAAAGCAATGTTGTCACCGCCGGTGCCCAGATCGTCTGGGTCTGCACCTTGAAGAATCGGCGAACTTCCTTCATATAGAGGGTCCACAGCCCCAATCTGTTGAAGCCACGAAAAACCGGTTGCCCCGGCGGGGTGAAGGTTCCGGTGTTGCGGGAAGTTGCCCCATCGCGGGGTAGCGCTTGATCGACCATGGTTGTGGCGGTATCGCGGCAGCGCAGGCAAGGCAAGGCCTGCAAAGGCAACGCTATCCCGCCCTCCGGTCGGAATTGAATTTTACGAAGGCCCGCACCCCTGCGGCCTTGAAGGACAGGTTTGAAGCATGAGCTGGACCGAAGAGCGGATCGAAAAACTGACGCAGATGTGGGAAGGCGGCTCCACCGCCAGCCAGATCGCCGAAGAACTGGGCGGCGTCAGCCGCAATGCGGTGATTGGCAAGGCGCACCGCCTTGGCCTGAAGGCGCGCCCCTCCCCGGTCAAGGCAAGCGAAAAGAGCGAGGCCTCGTCCGAAGCACCCGCTCCCAAGCCACCGCGGGCAGCCCCGGTGGCAGCGCCTCCGGCTGAACCAAAGGTCGCCGCCCCGCGTCCCGCACCACCGCCGCCTCCAGCCCCGCGCGCAGCCGCACCGGCGCCTGCGCCTGCGCCGGCACCGGAAGCCAAGGCGGCTTCAGATACACCTACCGCGCCCGCGCAACCCCGCATTGTCTCGGTCGGCCCCGGCGGCTTCCTGCGTCAGGGCCCCGGCGATCAGCAGGCTCCCATCCCGCCTGCGCCGCCGCGCCGCCTCGTGCCCGCACGCCCCAGCCCGGAAATCGCGGACAAGACCAGCCTGCTCGATCTAAACGATCGCATCTGCCGCTGGCCGATGGGCCATCCAGGTGAACCGGATTTCCACTTCTGCGGAGACAAGGTGAACCCGGGCTTCCCCTATTGCGTCGAACATTGCGGACGCGCCTATCAGGCGCAGTTGCCCCGCGGCCATCGCCGTCCGCCCCCTCCAATGCCCTTCGGCGGTCCACGGGTGCGCTGAACGATCGGGTCATTGGTGCAAGTGTTTCAAGTGTCATGATTATTGCATCCGCCTAGCCAGCGCCACGCACTTTGCCAGCATCCACGCAACGCCGCATGGTTAACTCTATGCGGCGTTTGCCGTTCTAGGGGGCATGACCCAAGATCCCTCGCCTCGCGGTTCACGCTCGCGTCTGCTCAAATGGCTCGGCATCTCGTCCGAGGATGATGCCGATCAGGAAAGCGCACGAACCGAGATTGCAAACTTTCGCGATCCCAGCGCGCGCGAAATCTGGCTTCCGGCCAAGCGACGCCTGCTGGCCAAGGTCGCCGATTTCCTGATCGATCATGATCTTGAAGTCATGCCGTGGACGCTCGAAATCGCCTACGATTGCGTGACGGGGGCCAACCCGCGCCTTTCCCAGCTGATTCTTGAACGCACTGAACAGGGCCAGCCCATATCGCTGACCTGGCTTGAACAAGTCATGCGCGAAGAGCGTGGTGATGGCTCTGCCGAAATGCTGGCTGCACTGATGTCACGGCTTGAAGAGAGCCTTGAGGACTTTGCCAGCACCACCAGCAGCGCGCGCACCGCCACCAGTGAATATGGCGCGGCGCTGAAACAGCATGTCGATGATTTGGAACAAGTCAGCCGCGCGGGCGTGGTGATCACCGAACTGGCATCGCTCGCCAAGGCCATGATGAACCGCACGCGCGAAATCGAGCAGAACCTCGCCCAATCCGAAGAGCGGGCGATGGCGCTGCAAAGCAGCCTTGATGAAGCGCGCCGCGTGGCGGACGAAGATCATCTGACCGGCCTGCCCAATCGCCGCGCGTTTGAAACCCTGCTGGATCGGGAACTGGCGAACGCTGCCCAAATGGGAGAGCCACTGTGCGTGGCCTTTGTCGATATCGACCACTTCAAGCGCATCAACGATACCCACGGCCATGCTGCCGGAGACCGCGTGCTAAAGATCGTCGCCGAAACCTTGGGCCGCATTTCTGACGCCCGCTGCCACGTCGCGCGCCATGGCGGCGAGGAATTCGCCGTGCTGTTCCGCGCCTTGACGCTGGAAAAGGCATGGGACCGGCTGGATCAGGCACGCGAAGAGATTGCGGAACGCCGTTTGGTCAACCGCGCCACCGATATGCCATTCGGGCGCATTACCTTTTCAGGCGGCATCGCCGATGCCTTTGCCTATCCCTCCAAGGGCGAAGCCTTGCGTGCTGCCGACGAAGCGCTCTATGCCGCCAAGCAGGCTGGCCGGAACCAGATTCTGCTTGCCGGGCGAGAACCTCCCCCGCTTCAGGACGCAGCGTGAACTGCGCCCAGCTGCATGACGGGCTTATCGATACTGCGAATTCTGCGCCCGCTGGAATGCGTAACGGGCAACCTTGCCCTCGATGATGCTGGCGCGCAGTTTGACGCGCATTTCATCGGCCCCTTCCTCGCGGGTGCAGACCAGCCGTGTGCCGCCTGAAGGCAGTGTTTCCAGCGCGCTGATGGCAACGCCAGCCCCATCGCAACGGCTGCGGACAACGGCTTCGGTCAGGCTCAGGTTCATGGCACGGCTCATGGTCGATACTCCTTCGAAAGCGGGCAGAGCAGCGTACGCCGGGAAAACTGCGTGTCCGCAGGAATGGAGTTGCGGCCCACAGGCGGTTCCCGATGCGTAAGCGGGAGCGCGGGGGTCTCTCAGCCGGCGGTGCCTACGATTGTGTGACCGCCGATGGTCTGGCTAGTGGACCTGAAACGTCAGAATAGCAAAGACAAAGCGCATAAGGCATGGGAATACCCTCTGCTCACGCCGGTATCGCAGTCCGGGACAATCAAACACGCGTCACGAAAAAGGCCCCACCTTGCGGCGGGGCCTCGTTCAGCTTGCAGCTTTCGCTGGTCCTCAGTCGTCAGACTTGAGGAACGCAGGCATGTGATCCGGGGCAGGACCATCTTCGCGATCACGGCGGGGACGATCACCGCCCTCACGACGGGGTCCACGATCACCGCCGCCACGCGGGCCACGATCACCACCGCGGCCGCCGCCAGGACCACGACGGTCACCACGGTCGCCACCACGATCCGGGCGGTCGCCCTTGGGTTCGCGCGGCGGACGGGTGTCTTCCAGTTCCGCACCGGTTTCCTGATCGGCAACGCGCATCGACAGACGCACCTTGCCGCGCTGGTCGATTTCAAGAACCTTGACGTAAACGTCCTGCCCTTCCTTCACCACGTCGGTCGGCTTTTCCACGCGCTCGTTCTTCATTTCCGACACGTGGACCAAGCCATCCTTGCCGCCCATGAAGTTCACGAAAGCGCCGAAATCAACGATGTTGACGACCTTGCCCTTGTAGATCTTGCCGACTTCAGCTTCCTCGACAATGCCGAGGATCCACTGGCGGGCCGCTTCGATCTGGGTCAGATCGGAAGAGCTGATCTTGATCAGACCTTCGTCATCGATGTCGACCTTCGCACCCGTGGTGGCCACGATCTCGCGGATCACCTTGCCGCCGGTGCCGATGATGTCGCGGATCTTCGATTTGTCGATCTGCAGCGTCTCGATGCGCGGAGCATGGGCCGAAAGCTCGGTGCGAGATTCACCCAGCGCCTTGGTCATCTCATTCAGGATGTGCGCGCGGCCTTCAGAAGCCTGACGCAGTGCCACTTCAAAGATTTCGCGCGTGATGCCCGCAACCTTGATGTCCATCTGCATCGTGGTGATGCCTTCAGACGTGCCAGCAACCTTGAAGTCCATGTCACCCAGGTGATCTTCATCGCCCAGGATGTCGGACAGGACGGCAAAGTCCTTGCCTTCCAGGATCAGGCCCATCGCGATGCCCGAAACCGGGCGCTTAATCGGCACACCGGCATCCATCATCGAAAGGCAGCCACCGCACACGGTCGCCATCGAGGACGAACCGTTGGATTCGGTGATGTCTGATAGCACGCGGATCGTGTAAGGGAACTCGTCCTTGCTGGGCAGCACGGGGTGCAATGCACGCCATGCGAGCTTGCCATGGCCCACTTCACGACGGCCCGGAGCGCCGAAACGTCCAACTTCGCCAACCGAATAGGGTGGGAAGTTATAGTGCAGCATGAAGTTTTCATACCGCAGGCCTTCCAGCCCGTCGATCATCTGCTCGGCGTCCTTGGTGCCCAGCGTAGTGGTGCAGATTGCCTGCGTTTCACCGCGCGTAAACAGCGAAGAGCCGTGCGTTCGCGGCAGGAAGCCAACCATCGCCTCGATCGGACGGACCTGCGTGGTCGTGCGGCCATCAATGCGCTGGCCGTCCTTCAGGATTGCACCACGAACGATGTCGGCTTCCACCTTCTTCATCGTCTTCATGGCGACCATCTGGGTCTGCGCGCCTTCATCGGCAAACGCGGCCTTCGCCTTCGCGCGGGCTTCGTTCAGCGCGTTGGAGCGGGCAGACTTGTCGGTCAACTTATAAGCTGCGGCAACGTCCTTGCCGACCAGCGACTTGAGCTTCTTCTTGATGTCGGCCGTGTTGTCCGACAGATCAATGTCCCAAGGCTCCTTCGCGGCCTTTTCGGCCAGTTGCACGATTGCGCCAATGACCTTGCGAATTTCGTCGTGCGCAAACAGCACGGCGCCGAGCATTTCGTCTTCGCTCAGTTCCTTGGCTTCCGATTCCACCATCATCACGGCGCTGTCGGTCGCGGCAACCACCAGATCGAGGCGGCCTTCGGCCAGCGCCACGTCCTGCTTCGGGTTCAGCACATATGCGCCATCGATGTAGCCGACGCGGGCAGCCGCGATCGGGCCCATGAACGGAACGCCCGAGATGGTCAGCGCAGCCGAGGCGGCGATCATCGCCACGATATCGGGCTCAACTTCACCGTCATAGCTCAAAACCTGAGCGATGACGTTGATTTCGTTGTAGAAACCTTCGGGGAAGAGCGGGCGAACCGGACGGTCGATCAGGCGGGAAACCAGCGTTTCCTTTTCCGTCGCGCCGCGCTCACGCTTGAAGAAGCCACCGGGGATGCGGCCGGCAGCGGAATACTTTTCCTGATAGTGGACGGTCAGCGGGAAGAAGTCCTGCCCTTCCTTGACCGACTTGGCGGCGGTAACCGCGCACAGGACAACAGTTTCGCCATATGTGGCGATGACCGCGCCGTCAGCCTGACGGGCAACACGGCCGGTTTCCAGCGTGAGGGTCTTTCCGCCCCACTCCAGCGATACGGTTTTGACGTCGAACATTCTATTTCCTTCAGCCCGCGCGCCCTATTGCGAACGGGGTTTGCTGCCGGGGAATACCGTCCCGGTCCGGTGTGGGGCCGATTGTCGCGCCCCGGAGGCGGTTCGCCGTATTGCGAACGAGCCTCAAAGCAAAAGCGGCCCACTTGGGGCCGCTCCGCTGATTACTTACGAAGACCGAGCTTCTGGATCAGGTCGTTGTACCGACCCACATCCTTCTTCTTCAGATAGTCGAGCAGCGAACGACGCTTGTTGACCATCATCAGCAGGCCGCGACGCGAGTGGTTGTCCTTGTGGTTGGACTTGAAGTGCTCGGTCAGCGTCTGGATGCGGCTGGTCAGGATCGCAACCTGGACTTCCGGCGAACCGGTGTCACCCTCGGCGCGAGCGTGTGCTGCAATGACTTCCTGCTTCTTTTCAGCGGTAATCGACATAACTTCTACTCCGCGACATCCGCAATGTTGAACCCCCTCTGGACCTTCAGGCTCCCGCCCGAAAGCTCCACCAGCGCCAGCGGCACATGGCCTGCTTTCGCCCAGTAAAGCCCGTCCTCGAAGGGCAATCCCGCCAGAACGCGGCCCTGTCGGACCGCCCTTGCCTGCTCGGGATCGAGGGAGAGAGCCGGGATGTCGACCAGCCCTGCCTCCAGCGGCAAGAGTATGTGTTCAAGGGCCGCGCCTTGGCCGACCTCGTTCAATTTGTCCAGCGAAATCGCCTGATCAATCCCGAACGGCCCGGCTTTCAGGCGGCGCAGCATTGTGACATGCCCTACAGTGCCAAGCGCGCGGGCAATGTCACGGGCAAGGCTGCGGACGTATGTTCCTTTCGACACATGGGCCGTAAGGGTCGCAGATTCAACCGTGTCTTCTGATCCAGTGAACGAATCGAGCGTCAAAGCGTGAATCGTGATGGTGCGCGAAGGAAGGTCAACTGCCTCCCCTGACCGTGCCAGATCGTAGGCGCGCTGGCCGTTTACCATCAGCGCAGAGTAGGCCGGAGGCACCTGTTCTGAAGTGCACCTAAATGCACCTAGAGCGTCCTGAAGCGCCGCAAGCGTGCGGCGAACCTCACTTGTCGCCACCAATTTGCCCTCAAGATCAAGGGTATCCGTCTCGGTCCCGAAGGTCACCGTGAAGGCATAGATCTTGTCGGAATCCAACATCCGGCCGCACAGCTTGGTCGCCTCTCCAACAGCGATGGGCAGCACCCCAGTTGCCAGCGGATCGAGCGTGCCGCCGTGACCGACTTTGCATTTGCCAAAGCCTGCCTGCCGCAAGTTGCGCTTTACCGCCGCAACCCCTTGCGTTGACCCCATTTCCAGCGGTTTATCGAGGATGATCCAGCCGTCGACCATGTTCAACGCGGTTCCGGCCCGGCGAAAAACCCGGCCACTCCCGCCAGATGCTCACCCATCCACTGCACCGGCGGCCCGATCAGCCGCTCCACCAGCCGCAATTCGGGCATAAAGTACGGAAGGATAACGAGAAATCCGAACACGATGATCAGCCCGAATGGCTCCAACCGCGCATATCCGCGCGCCAGCTGTGCCGGAAGAATGCCCATCACGATCCGTGATCCATCGAACGGCGGGATCGGCAGCAGATTGAATGCGCCCAGAAACAGGTTCACGATCAGAAAGTTGCGCAGGTTATCTGCCAGGAACATGACGCTCATGCCCGGCTCGACCGCATAGTCCGTCGCCCGCACCAGCAGCCCCAGCGCCACGGCAGAAAATGCAGCCAAAACAAAGTTCACGCCCGGCCCAGCCGCCGCCACCGCCACCATCCCCCAGCGCGGATTGCGCAGGCGGGCAAAGTCCACCGGCACCGGCTTGGCCCAACCGAACACCGGCGCGCCCGACAGTTTCAGCAGGCCGGGCAGAATGATCGTGCCAAACGGATCGACATGGCGCAAGGGATTGAGACTCAAGCGGTTTTGCTCTGCCGCCGTGGGATCACCCAGAGCGCGGGCAACCCAGCCGTGCGCGACTTCGTGGAACACGATGGCGAGGATCATCGGGATCGCAATCGTGGCGATCTGCCAAACAATACCTTCGGGATTCATGAACTTGCACCCAGCCATTCATCCCGCAGGATCGAGAACATAACCGTATCGCGTACGCGGCCGGTCCAGGTGCGCCGCTCGCGCCGCATGACGCCCTCTTGCGCCCCGCCGATCTTGCGCACCGCGGCCTGGCTGCGAGCGTTCTCCACATCGACCTTGAACCCCACCCGCTCAAGCCCGCAAGCGAAAGCATGGTTCAACATCAATCGCTTGAGCCGTCCGTTAAAGCCAGTGCCACGCACTGATGGCACGATAAAACTGTTGCCGATTTCAATCGACCACCCCGGCGCGCCATGTTCTATCCAGGCCGTCATGCCGACCAGCATATCCCCATAGAATACGGCATAAGGCCGACGCTGCGTGGCACTGTTCAGCAGGCTGTCGAACTGCGGATCGAACGCATCGCCCCAATAACTGAAGGGATAAAGCTCCCATATTTCAGCATCTTGCTGACAGGCTATGCGCAGCCCTTCACGGTGTTTTTCTGCCAATGGTTCAATCCGCAGATCGCCATCGGCGAGGGGGACATACAAGGCATCATCGCTCATGGGTTCATCGCCTCGGAAAAATGCTTGCGGCACAGCGCCACGTACCGGTCATTCCCCCCAATCTCGGTCTGCGCGCCGGCCCTCACTGCAGCGCCATTTTCATCCACGCGCAAGTTCATCGTCGCCTTCTTCCCGCAGTGACATACGGCTTTGAGTTCTACCAGCGAATCCGCGATGCCAAGCAGGGCGGCGCTGCCTTCGAACAATTCACCTTGGAAATCGGTTCTAAGTCCATAACAGAGAACGGGAATCCCGGCCTCATCAGCAATCCGGGCAAGCTGCCAGACTTGGCGATTGGTTAGAAACTGCGCTTCGTCCACCAGCACGCAGGACAGCGGCTGTACCGCATGGGCATCTTTCACCCGCGCCCACATGTCCGTATCCCCACCAAATCGATGGGCTTCGGCATGGAGACCGATGCGACTTTCAATTGCGAATTCATGCCCCTTGGCGCCCCCGCGATCGTCAATGGCTGCGGTCCAAAGCATCGTCACCATGCCGCGCTCGCGGTAGTTGAAATCCGCCTGCAACAGGTTCGTCGATTTGCCGGCGTTCATGCTGGCATAGTAGAAATAGAGCTTCGCCATCACTGACACGCCATAATCGCGGCGCTCCGGAACGCCAGAGGGAACCGCCGATTATTCGACAAGGAACACACGGTGCGCACATGACCTTTGCAGCCTTGAAACCGAAGCACCTTTGGCTGGCTACGATGCTGGCACTTTCTGCGCCGTCTGCGGCACAAACCGGCCCATCAGCTTCCCTGCTGCGCTATCGGATCGATGCGCCTAAAAGTAATGTGAAAGCGCGCGTGGGCTTTTTCGGCATTGCCAGCAAGACAGCACGATTTCCCAAGGTGAGCGGCGGAATCGACCTTCAGCCATCGCGGCTCGACACGATCCGCCTGGACGTGACACTCGATGCCACCGCCCTCGAAGCGGGCGACGATGTGACGCTCAAGCGATTGAAGGGAGAGAATTTCTTTGATGTGGAGCGTTATCCGAATGTGCGTTTCCTTGGCCGCCGTATGACCATGACGGGCCCAGTCACTGCCACGATTGACGGGGATCTGACTGCGCGGGGAACGACCCGCCCTGTCACGCTTGCCGTCAGCTTTGCCGAACCACCCGCCAAGGCTAGCGGACGCGAACCCATCCGACTGAGTGCGCAGACAAAGATCGATCGCACCGATTTTGGCATGGACGCCTATCGAGTGATCGTGGCCAGGACGGTGACGATCACCATCAATGCGCAGATGACGCCCACCTGACGCTCAATCTTCGGCGTCAGCTTCATCCAGATCGCGCAGCACTTTGGGATCGCGCAGCAGCATCTCGATCCGGCTCGCCTCGTCAAAGCTTTCGTCAGCCAGAAACTTCAGGCGGGGCGCATATTTCAGCCGTAACCGCTGGGCCACTTCGCGCTGAAAGAACGCAGTGTTGCTGCGAAGGGCCTTGAGCACCTTGTCCTCATCCTGCCCCAACAGTGCCTTGATGAACACCGTGGCGTGGCGCAGATCGGGCGACATGCGCACTTCAGTGACCGAAACGGTATGCGCCGTCAGCACGTCATCATGCACTTCCTGCCGCGAGAGCAATTCGGACAAGATGTGACGCACCTGCTCACCGACTTTCAGCAGGCGGACGGAGCGGGTTTCAGGCGTGGTCTGCGGTTTGGACAAGATCAGCTCATCTTTGCAAG
>JBEQBV010000123.1:0-10913 GCA_041639635.1 Novosphingobium sp. | reverse complement strand
CGTTGCCAACGAGACGATCTATATCCTCGACGACAAGGGCAAGATCACCGCGTTCCGTTGATCGCAAACGCTTTCCTAACGCTTCTGGGCTAACCCTGCGCGTATGACCGCGCGTCCTTCTCTACCGTCCTCCGACGTCTCAGCCGGCGTTGGCCTTTCCGGCCTTGTCGGCCTTGCCTTCTGGGTGCTAGTCTGCCGCTTCTGGCCGCAGATCGTCGATGCCTTGGGGCTTGATACCCCACGTCAGGTCATGGACGGCCCCGGCGCTGCGATGCTTGCGCTGGTCTTTTCGGGCACGGCCATGGTCGGTTGGTCCCTGCTGGTCGACAAAGTCCACTTGCGCGCCTCGACCGGCATCGACTGGAGCGCCCCGCGCCCCTTGCGCGAAACGCTCGACATTTCGATCACCAAGATCGCAGGCCTGTGGGCCACATGGGCGCTAATCGGCTTCGCCTATTGCCTCGGCCGCTGGTACTGGCGCGGTCAATATGTGTTCGCGATGGAAGTGCTGGAAACGGTCGTCCCGTTCCTGTTCCTCGGCGCGGTGCCCTATGTGTTCTGGCTCGATCGCGTGCTGGTCAACCCGCGCGACCCGTCATGGCACTTCGGCGCAATGCTGATCGGGCGCGAGCCTTGGGATGCGGGCGAAGTAAAGAAGCACGCTCTGGCATGGCTGGTGAAAGGCTTCTTCTGCGCCTTCATGATCTCGATCGTGCCCGGAGGCTTTGGCGCTGTGGTGCGGTTCGACTGGTCGAATGCAATGGCCAGCCCCGTGGAATTCGCCACGCTGCTGATCGAAACGATGTTCATGATCGACGTGCAGATTGCCATGGTCGGCTACCTCGTCACCATGAAGCCGCTCGACGCGCAGATACGCACCGCCAACCCGCACCTGTCGGCATGGGTCGCTGCGCTGATCTGCTATCCCCCGTTCATCCTGATGGGCGGCGGCGGCGTGCTCGATTACCATCACAACGGCGCGGAATGGCCGCACTGGCTTGATGGCCAAGTGACGCTGCAGTGGATCTGGGCCGTCGCTTTGGTATTCCTGACCGGCATTTACGCCTGGGCTACGGTCGCCTTTGGCCTGCGCTTTTCGAACCTCACCTATCGCGGCGTCCTGACCAACGGCCCCTACCGCTTCACCCGCCACCCGGCCTACCTGTCGAAGAACGCCTACTGGTGGCTGGCAGGCCTGCCGTTCCTCACCACCAGCGGATCATGGGTCGATGCGATCCGCAACACCGCGCTGCTCGCTATTGTCAGCGGCGTCTATTACTGGCGTGCGCGCACCGAAGAAAAGCACCTGCTGGCAGAGGACCCCAAGTACCGCGAATATCACGCGTGGATGGCAGAGCACGGCCCGATCACTCGTACCTTGCGCAAGCTGACCCGCGTAATCACCCCGAAAAGCCCGGCAGCCCAACCCGCCGAGTAAGGCCTCAGACCTCTACGCCCTCGTCGCTTTCGAACACGCGGATATTGCGGTCAAACAGGCCAAGCGTGGCCCGCTCCTGCGCCCACACCTTCATGTGCTGCATCTGGAAATGTGCATCCAGCGCGGCCCTGTCGCGCCACTTTTCGGCAATGTGGATCAGTTCGGGATCAAGCATGTCCTGCGCATAGGCGTACTGGATGCACCCATCTTCCGCCCGCGTTGCCGCAATTACTTTGGCCATCATCGGCCGAATCGCCTCGATGTTCTCCACCGGCACGCGAACGGTTCCCATTACGATGATCATCAGAAGCTCTTCTCACCATAGACCTGCGAAAGATCACCGGCCCAAGGCCCGTGGTAAAGGTCGAGCAGTCGCTCCGCAGGAGATTTTCCGGTCGCAATGATCTCATCCAGCGGCTGGAGATAGCCGGTCTCGTTGTCGCCCGCCTCGTTCAGCATCGCCCGCGCCGAAAGCCCGCCGCGCGCAATCGCCAGCACTTCGGCAGCAATATCACGCAAAGTTCCGCCACCCGGCAAAGAGGCATTCAGCCCCAGCTTGGGCACTTCAGCGCGCAATTTCTCGCGCCCTTCCATGTCCCAGTCCTTGACCAGATCCCACGCCGCATCCAGCGCGGTCTGATCATACAATAGCCCCACCCACAGCGCAGGCAGCGCGCAAATGCGGCTCCACGGCCCACCATCGGCCCCGCGCATTTCAAGGAAAGATTTCAGCCGCACTTCGGGGAAAGCGGTGGAAAGGTGGTCCACCCAGTCCGAAGCGGTCGGCTTTTCACCCGGCAGCACCGACAGTTTCCCATCAAGGAAATCGCGGAACGAAAGCCCCGAAGCGTCTATATACTTGCCATCGCGGAACACGAAATACATCGGCACATCAAGCATGTAGTCGACATAGCGCTCGTACCCGAAGCCCTCTTCGAACACGAATGACGCCATGCCTGTGCGCGCAGGATCGGTATCGGTCCAGATGTGGCTGCGATACGAAAGGAACCCGTTGGGCTTGCCTTCCAGAAACGGCGAATTAGCAAACAGCGCTGTCGCCAGCGGTTGCAGGGCCAGACTGGTGCGGAACTTCTTCACCATGTCCGCTTCGCTCGAATAGTCGAGGTTGACCTGAATGGTGCAAGTCCGCAACATCATATCAAGACCCATCGATCCCACGCGCGGCATGTGCCGCAGCATGATATCGTACCGGCCCTTGGGCATGATCGGCAGCTCTTCGCGCGTCTTGTCGGGCCACAGGCCAAGGCCAAGGTAGGCAAGGCCCAGCTTGTCGCCAATCGTCTTTACCTGCGCCAGATGCCGCCCGGTTTCCGCACAAGTCTGGTGCAGGTTCACCAGCGGCGCACCGGAAAGCTCCAGTTGCCCCGCAGGCTCAAGGCTCACCGCCCCGTCCGGCCCCGACATGGCGATGACGTTTTCGCCCTCCATGATCGGCGTCCAGCCATATTCGGTCAGCGCCATCAACAGATCGCGAATGCCGCCCGGCTCGGTATAGGACGGCGCGCGCCGATCCTGCGTGCGATAGACGAACTTTTCGTGCTCGGTGCCGATGCGCCACGCAGACTTGGGCTTTTCGCCCTTCTGCATGGGGGCCACGAGCATGTCGCGGCTTTCGATGATGGGATCGTTGCGATCTGAAACTTGCCGCGTGCTCATGGCCGCCGAGTTAATGTGCCAGACAGCTTTATACCAGTGCTATTCGTGAGAACCTTTGTTGCAAAACAGATGGAAATCGCAACGCGCCCTATCTCACGAAGTCCAATCCCCATTCAGCCCCATCCATAGCGCCATTCCCGCAATTGCCGCCGTCTCGCCCCGCAAGATGCGCGGCCCCAACGCAATCGCCACAGCCGCCGGATGCGCACGGATCCCAGCACGCTCAGCCTCGTCAAAGCCTCCCTCAGGCCCTATCATCACTGCCGCCGGTCCGCGATGCGCCACAAAAGCTTCAGCCACCGGCATCCCGCCGTTCTCATCGGCGAAGAACAGCGTGCGCCCTTCCGGCCATTCTCGCAGCAAGCCGTCAAGTTTCACTGTTTCACCCAAGACTGGCAAAGCGGTGCGCGCACATTGTTCGGCCGCTTCCACCATGATCGTACGCGCGCGCTCGGGGTTCAGCTTGTCCGCCACGCAGCGCCGCGTCACCAGTGGCACCACTTGGGCCACGCCCAGCTCGGTGGCCTTTTCCAGCACCAGATCGAAGTTGGGCTTTTTCAGCAACGCGGCACAAAGCCAGAAATCGGGCACATCCTCGCGCCCCCGCAATTGCCGCTCCACCTCCAGCACCACTTCGCGCTTGCCTGCCTCGGACACGCGCGCCAGCCATTCACCGGTCATGTCATCACACAGGATCACCGCATCGCCCGGCGATACGCGCATCACTTTGCCCAGATAATGCGCCTGCCCGCCCTCAATCGCCACGCGCTGCCCCTCTGACAGTGGCGTTGAAACGAACAGGCGAGGGGCCGACTTTGGCGGCCAGGCAGGAGTAGCAGGCATGATTTGGCCACTAGCGCAATTCGTCCCGCGCGGTAAGGCTCAGGCCCATGATCGAGACGGCACCTGCGCAAATCGTCCCTGATAGTGAGCACAAGGGCCTCGTCGCCCGCCTGCCACAGCCATGGCGCAACTATGCGCTGCTGGCGCGATTTGATCGCCCCATTGGATCGTGGCTGCTGTTCTGGCCATGTGCATGGGGCCTGTTCCTTGGCGGCGCGACTGCCGCGTGGGGCATTTTGGCTTGGATGCTGCTGGGGGCCATCGCGATGCGCGGCGCAGGCTGTGTCTATAACGATATTGTCGACGCCGATCTCGACGCCCGCGTCGCCCGCACCGCGCTGCGCCCCATCGCCAGCGGTGCAGTGGCCAAGCGCGCGGCGTGGATATGGCTGCTCTCGCTTTGTGCCGTCGGCCTCGTCGTGCTGCTGCAATTGCGCTGGGAGGCACAACTTGTCGCGCTCGGCAGTCTTGCGCTGGTCGCGGCCTATCCGTTCATGAAGCGCATCACCGGCTGGCCGCAGGCATGGCTTGGCCTCGTCTTTACGTGGGGCGCACCGGTCGGCTGGGTGCAGGCAACCGGCTTTGAGAACCTCGCCCCGCTGACTGCGCTCTACGCCGGATGCTGGGCATGGTGCATGGCTTATGACACGATCTATGCGCTGCAAGACCGCGAGGATGATGCGCTGGTCGGGATCGGCTCGTCCGCGCTATCATTTGGCAATCATGTGAAGGCGGGAGTCGCGGGGCTTTATGCGCTGGCCTTGGCGGGATGGACAGCAGCGGTCTGGCTGACGCGGCCCGACCCCTTGGCCCTTCTGGCGCTGCTTCCGGTGGCGCTCCATCTATGCTGGCAAGTCCTGACGCTGAAGGAAGACGGCCAAGACCCTTTGGCCAAATTCCGTTCAAACCGCACCGCTGGCCTGCTGATGGCCGCAGCCTGCTACGTCGTCGGAGCCGCCTGAGCGCCGAACAAAGCTTCATGCCGCGCACAGATCGCGGGCCACAACGAAGCAACTTCCGGCACATCGAGCAGGAACACGTCGCGCAAAACCGCCACCAGTTCCGCGTCAGACGCGAGTTCCCGCCGCACTTCGCCCTGTGCGCTGATCTCTGAAAGCACTTTTCCGCGCAGCATCAGATAGCGCGCACCATCACGTCGCTGCACGGTGAGATTTTGCACGAATACCGAAGCAGGATTGCTGCATTGCCAATGGCATAGGGCAGAAAGCTGATCCTCGTCCGCAGGTTCGGCTCGGAAATCATAGGACATGGCGCTTGCCCCCAGCGAGACTGATAGCCGCCACATGCCGTCGTCTGTGGTGCCAAGGCTGACTGGCAACGGCGGTTGCATCCAAGTGCCGGGCTCGAGCGGCACCGGCGCGCCCAGCCAACTGCCAAACCCGGCATCCACCAGCCATGCGCCTTCGCATTGTACCAGCAAGCATAAGTGCGAGCCGATACTCTCATCCCCGCGCACCTGCCGCATCACAGCAGCGCTGATCCGCATGACATCGAACCCGATCGCAGCCAGCGCCGCACCGAGCACGCCATTGTGCTCATAACACCAGCCACCGCGCCGCACCTCGACCAGCTTGGCAAAGGCTGCAGTCGGATTGGTGGTCATTTCCTGGCCAAGCTGCACGTCGATGTTCTCGAACGCGATGGCCCGCACATGGGCGCAGACGATGCCATTTAACGTGGCAAGATCGGGCTTGGCCTCAGCCACGTACCCGATACGCGCCAGATAAGCGGCAAGGTGCTGCTGAGAAAGCGGCTCCGTTTTCATTTTAGTATCGTCTGCATTGATTGAATCCCATTTGGATACAGTCTGCAATCGATGCTTGCCAACTGGCAACCTCAAGCTAGCTTTAGCTCAATCAGTTTGATTGAAGTCGCCATAGAGAGTGCAAATGCACCGCAATGATCTGATCCCCATCGGCACGCTTTCGCGCCGCACCGGTCTCGCCGTTTCCGCCATCCGGTATTACGAAGATCGTGGACTTGTCACATCGATCCGCACCAATGGCAATCAACGCCGCTTCCTCCGCTCGGACATCCGCCGATTGAGCTTCGTGCAGATCGCGCAAAAGCTTGGGCTGGGCCTTGCCGAGATCGAACGCGAACTGGCCGCCTTGCCACAGGGCCGCACGCCCAATGTGATGGACTGGCAAAAGATCAGCCGTTCGCTCCGCAAGGAAATCGACGGCCGCATCCAATTGCTCACCCGCACCCGCAACAAGCTCGACGAATGCATCGGCTGCGGCTGCCTCAGCCTTGATCGCTGCGCGTTGTACAACAAGGAAGACCGGGCCGCTGCTGGTGGTTCCGGGCCGAGGTTTGTGCTGGATTAAATACCAAGGGCCTTACGCAACTCGGCATTGATCCGCGATTGCCAGCCCTTGCCGGTCGCGCGGAACTTCTCGATCACATCAGGATCGAGGCGCAAGGTGACTTGCTTCTTGGGGTTTTCGGCGATGGGGCGACCGGGTTTGGTCCAAGTGCCGTCAGCGGGACGAACAAGCTTGTCGCCTATATAGACTGCCGCACGTCGAAAATGGTCTTCAGTCCATTCAACGTCATCGTCGTCTGGATCAATCCAAGGTTTGGAGCCGGGCCTTGTGTTCGTTTCCATGTGCATGTCTCATCGTGATGATACGACGACGATTACCACGGGGCGTCCAAACCAAGCTCACACGACGACCGTGAAGGTACCCCCAAACTCTGAATCGATCTTCCCCGTAGTATTGGCGATCGTCGAGCAACTCTGAGTATTCACCTTCAAAAACAAGACCAGCGTCGGCAAGGTCGATGCCTCTTTCTTCAAGAATTTTCAACCGCTTAGCTTCATCGTACTCGATTTCGAATCCATGCAAATCGGCCTCCCATCCTTGAAGTTACATGGTGATTGTCCTTTCCTATGCCCTGACTACGTGCTGAGCTGGGCAATCTCAGATGCAATATATGTAACTACAAAAAATCCAAAGTCAACCCGCCGCCTCAAGCAGTTCCACAGCGCCCCCCAAGTCCACGCTGACCAAGCGCGAGACGCCGCGTTCTACCATCGTCACGCCGAACAGGCGGTGCATGCGGCTCATTGTCACCGCGTTGTGGGTGACGATGAGGTAGCGGGTGCTGGTTTCGGCCACCATCGCGTCGAGGAGGTCGCAGAAGCGTTCGATGTTGGCGTCGTCCAGTGGGGCGTCCACTTCGTCGAGCACGCAGATCGGGGCGGGGTTGGTGAGGAAGAGGGCGAAGATCAGCGCGACGGCTGTCAGGGCCTGTTCGCCGCCGGACAAAAGAGTCAGCGATTGCAGGCGTTTGCCGGGCGGTTGTGCGAAGATTTCGAGGCCGGCTTCCAGCGGATCGTCGCTGTCTACCAACGCAAGGTGCGCCTCGCCTCCGCCGAACAGGCGGGCAAACAAGCGGCGGAAGTGGCCGTCGACAGCTTCGAAAGCGGCGCGCAGGCGTTCGCGGCCTTCGCGGTTGAGGTTGCCGATCGATCCTCTAAGTCTATGAACAGCTTCGGTAAGTTCGGCCTGTTCGGCCACCGAAGTGCCGTGGCGCTCCTCCACGTCGGCCAGTTCATCGGCGGCGACGAGGTTCACCGGGCCGATACGTTCGCGCTCCGCCGTCAGGCGGTCCATCGCGGCGGATTCCTCGCTGGCGCTGGAAACTTCGGCGCTGGCAAAGCCGAAGCGTTCGGGCAGGAGCGGGGGTGGGCACTGGAACCTTTCTCCTGAGATTCCAGCCATTTCCTGCCGCCGAGCATCCTCGTTTTCGGCGCGGGCGACGGCGCCGGCGCGGGATTCGCGGGCGGTGGCCAAGGCTTCGTTTGCCACGGACAAGGCGCTATCTGCTTGTTTTGAGGCGGTTTCTGCGGTGGCCAGCGCGGCTTCCGCAGCCGTGAGGTCGGTCGCGAGGCGCGCCCTAATGCTCTCACCTTGCTCGATCTCTGCGATCAAACCCTTTGGTTTTGCTGCAGAAATTGCGCGTTCGGCATCCAATTCCTCGCGCCGTCCGGTCATTTCGGCAAGTCGTTTGGCGGCATCTCCGGCGCGGGCTTGCCATGCGCGGATGTCTCCGCGGATTGCAGCAAGTCTCTCTTTTCCAACGGCAATATTCTGGTCGAGCGAAGCTCCGGCAGCTGTGGCGGATTGCAGCGTCGTGCGCGCAGCATCGTTGCGCGCGCGCGCGGCTTCGAGCGCGGCGCGGCCTGCTTCGGGGTCTGGCAGGGTATTGCGCTTGTCTTCGGCGGCCGAAAGTTCACCCTGCGCTGTCTGGCGTTGCTCTGCAAGGTCTATCTGAGTCCTTGAAATCTCGGCCTTTCTTTGCTCCAGACGAGCGTTAGCCGCTTCTGCCACATCAAGTGCACGTAGGGCTGCGCGTTCGGAATCGGCCGCTTCGGTGATGGATTTCTGAACTGCACCTAGATGCACAGAGATGGTACCTAAACGCTCCTGCACGCCTTGAAGTGTGTTTTGCGCGGCTTCAACGGCGGCTTGGCGTGCGGGCAAAATTGCCTGCAATTCGGACAGACGATTCTCGGCTTCGAGCGCCGCCGCTTCCGCTGCGCCTTCCCCCCGTGCGACAAATCCATCCCACCTTCGCAGGCGACCTATCTTTGTGACCAACCACTCGCCCGGTTGAAGGACTTGTCCATCATCGCTCTCTGCCACGCGCACCAGCGCAAGCCGTGCGGAAAGTTCGGGCGGGCATTGCGGGACGTGGTGGGCGAGCGAATCTGCGAGCGGTTGCGGTGCCTTGGCTCCGGTCCAGAAGCGGCCTTCTGCGTTTGCAGGCGCAGGGCCGACCGGCGCGCTGGCATCGCGGCCCAACACGGCGGCAAGCGCGCGTTCATAACCGGGGGCGGCGCGCGTTCCGGCGATGGCGGATTGGCCCAAGCCTTTGGCAGAGCGCGCTTTTTCGCGTGCGGCCTTGTCTCGTGCCAAAGCATCGGCTTCTCGTTCCACGCCAGAGAGTTCGGCGCGGGCTTGGGCGAGGGCGTTGCTGGCGGTGTCGCGTTCGGCCGATAGCATCTCACGCTGGCTGGCAAGATCGACGCGCTCTGCCTCTGCCTTGGCGATTGCGGCACTGGCAGCAGCCCTTTTCGCTTCGGCTTCAGCTATTTGCGCAGCCGGATCAGCCTCGCGCGCAAGTGCTTCTGCTTGCTGCGCAATCCGGGCTGCATCGGCATCAATCCGCACGAGCCGCTGGCGCGCTGCCGCAACGGCCGCTTCGGCCACGCGCCATTCGGCGTCGATCCCGGCCTGTTCGGCCACACGCTGCGCCAAGGCGAGTTCGGCGGCGCGGGCGGCGCGATCGGCATCGTCGGCTGCAGCGGCTAAGAGAGGGCGACGGGTGGTGTCTTCGGCGAGGGCGGTTTCGGCAGCGGTGAAGTCCTGCTCCAGCTTTGCCATCGCGGCGGCGGCGTCTTCGGTCAGCTTGTCGGCGCTGGTGCGGTCCTGCTCGATGCGTGCGAGTTGCCGGTCAATGTCCTGCACTCGCTGTTCAGCCGCTTCGAGCTGTGCGGTGAGTGAGGCCAAGCGCTGGCCGTGGGCGGCGGCATCCTGCCTGCGATCGAACAATTCGTCGCGCGCTTCGGAAAGGGCAGCGGCGGCTTTGTGCTGGGCGGCTTGGGCCTGATTGGCGAGGAGCGCTGCGGCCTTTACGGCATCTTCTGCAGCGCTGGCCTGCTTGCGTGCAGTATCGGCGGCGGCGGCAGCATCGCGCCAGCGGGCGAAAACGAGGCGCGCTTCGGACAGGCGTATCTTTTCGCTGACGGCCTTGTAACGTTCGGCGGCGCGAGCCTGGCGGCGCAAGGTGTTGATCTGGCTTTCAAGGCCGGAGAGCAGGTCTTCCAGTCGCGCCAGATTGGTTTCGGTGGCGCGCAGCTTCTGTTCGGCATCGCGGCGGCGGACATGGAGGCCTGCGATCCCGGCGGCCTCTTCCAGCATCATGCGCCGCTCTGTGGGCTTTGCGGCGATAACGGCGGCGATGCGGCCTTGGCTGACGAGCGCCGGGCTGTGTGCGCCAGTGGCAGCATCCGCAAAGACCAGCGCGACGTCCTTGGCCCGCACGTCCTTGCCATTGACGCGGTAAGCACTGCCTGCGCCGCGTTCGATGCGGCGGACCACTTCCAATTCTCCGCCGAACGGGCCGGAAGGATCGGTTTCTGCTGTGAGCAGGACTTCGGCGAAAGCGCGGGCCGGGCGCGTGGCAGTGCCTGCGAAAATCACGTCTTCCATGCCGCCGCCGCGCATCGATTTGGCCGAGCTTTCGCCCATGACCCAGCGGATCGCTTCGAGCAGGTTGGATTTGCCACAGCCGTTGGGGCCGACCACGCCGGTCAGGCCGGGTTCGATGCGCAGTTCGGCAGGCTCGACAAAGCTTTTGAAACCGGACAGTTTCAAACGCTTGAAGTGCATGCCTGTGGCCCCTCGGCTGCCGTCAGGCCCTTAGCGTGCGCCGGCCTTTTTCAGTAGGGGTTCAAGCTCTTCCCAGGTGGCAACGCCGGTCTTGTTGCCGTTGATGAAGAACGTGGGTGTGCCGGTGATGTCGAACTCCTTGCTCCACTTTTCGTTCGTTTCTGCAAGTTTGGTGGCCTTGGCCGTATCGGCAAGGCAGGCCGAACCCTGAGCCGCCGCAACGCCGCGCGAGGCGAAGAATTCGCTCATCCCCGAAACCTGCGCGATGCCGCCAAAGCGCTTTTCCGGTGGGAGCGCAGATACTTGCTGCACGGCGGCTTCGTTCTTCTGCAGGTTGGTGAACATGTTGGCCTGCCAGCCCCAGAATTGTTCGGACAGCGGAATAACCGCCTCTGGTGCGCCGCAGGTGGCCAGCAGGACTGAAGGCATATCCAGTGCGTTCAGCAGGAACAGGCGCAATTCATAGGAAACGCGGCCCGAGGAGATGTAATCATCGCGCAGCTTGGGGAAGCCCTTTTCCGAAAATTCAG